>NZ_JBFBAL010000002.1:220894-473427 GCF_040682175.1 Streptomyces sp. NPDC051320 | reverse complement strand
GTGGACATCATCGCCTCCCACCCGTCCGGAAACTTCACCGTCACCCCCAACCGCACCGGTTCCGTCGACGGGTGTTCGTCGAGCAGTTCGGCCACGCCCGCCCGGCACACCACGATGCAGGCGTGCCGGTGCCGGGAGGCCAGGACACAGAGGCGGCCGGTCTCCAGGTGGAACGCGGTCGCGTCGGGACGGCCGGACAGCGGATGCAGCATCACCGTCACGTCGAACTCGCGGCCCTGCAGCCGGTTCGCCGTGTCGACGGCGACACCAGCGACCCCCAGCTCGACGAGCGCGGCACGCACCGCGGCCGCCTGGTCGCGGTGGGCCGTACCGACCGCGACGCGGTCCGCCGTCAACGGGACCGGATCGGGCGACCGCTCGCTCACCGCGGCCCCGCCACGGTCCAGGAGCCGGCGGACCACCTGGGCGACCGCCCGGACCGCCTCCGGGTCCGTACGCGGTGTGTGCCTGGCGGGCAGCTCCAGCAGGCCCCACCCCGCCTCGGCCGCTTCGTCGAGCACCCGGTCGGGGCCCGAGCCGTCGGACGGCACGGCGAAGGCCAGCCGCCGGTCACCGTGGTCCGTACCGCTGCGGAAGGGCGTGTACGGGTAGAACGCCTCCGAGACGAGCGGCGCAGCCGATGCGGGCAGCCGCCAGGAGACCGGCAGCCGATACTGCGGCAGGTCGGGGTTGTGCGCGAGAAGGGTGGAGACGGCGCTGGCCGACGGGTCGTGGGTCAGCCCCGCCCACTGTTCGGCGCCGACCACACTGAACGGGTCCAACTGTCCGGGGTCGCCCACGAAGAGCGCACGATCGAAAAGCCCGGCCACCGCGAGCAACGCGTCCGAGCGCATCTGGTACGCCTCGTCGACGATCGCATGGCGCCACGGCTCGGCACCCTTCACATGCGCCCACTTCGCGGCCGTGGAGATCACCACGTCCAGGCCGGCGAGATCGGCCGCCTTGGCCGACGTGCGGACGTTCGCCAGATCGTCCAGTGCCTTGTCGTACGGATCGGGCTCGCTGCTGTGCAACCGGCCCACCGGCAGGTCCGGCTCCTTCTCGGCGAGCCGCAGCACCAGGTCGTCGACCTGGGCGTTGGTCTGGGCGATCACCATCAGCGGCCGCCCCGCCGCGGCCAGCTCGCGGGCGGCGCGCACCACCAGGGTCGACTTGCCCGCCCCGGGCGGCGAATCGACGACCACGCCGCGGGCGGCGCCGTGCAGTGTGTCGTCGAGGATGGCCTGCGTGGCCCGGGCCGCCTCGGCGCCGGCGTCGAGAGGATCGGACTTCACAGCAGATCCTCCGGGGTCACGGGGTCGGGAGCAGTGGCGGCATCAGCCGGCTCCCCGGCGACGGGCGGGCCGCCGTGGGTCCACGGGGTCTCCTCCCGGGCAGGCAACTCGGGGCCGCCGCGCGAACTGTGCTCGAAAAGCGTCCAGCACAACCGATCACCCTTGTCCGGCACGGTCCCCGGTGCCGGTTCCTTGGAGCGGCCCATACCGTTGACCAACCGCAGCACCAGCGTGCCGGGCTCCTCGTACCGTACGAATTCGGCGGTCTGGGTCTTCGGCGGGCTGCCGGGCAGGGCCCGGTGCACCTTGGCACGCTCACCCAGATGCGGGGTGTCGTTCGTGCGGAGGGTGACGAGCGGACGGGGGCTGGGGCGCTTCGATTCGCTCCAGGCCATCACCACCTCGGTCACCTCACCGGCGAACGCCTCCCCGGCCAGCCGGCGCCCGGCCATCACCAGCGGATCGTCGAGCGCCTCCTGCGCGTCGAGCTGGGTCTGCGCGGCCTCCCGGGCGGCCAGCTTCTGCGCCGCGGTCACGGCGTCGTCACGGCGCGGCTGCGGAGGCTCCCCGGCGCCGACCCGGTCCCGGTGGCCGGTGAACGACCACCGGTCACGGGTCCAGCGATCGGCGACCCGCTCCCCCTCGGGCAGCGCCCGCAGCAGCTCGAGCCCCTGCCACACGGCGTCCCAGGTGGGCCGCAGCACCGCCTCGAGCAGGGTGCGGATCTGCTGCTCGGCCGCCGTCAGCTCGGCCAGCCGCGCATCGGCGGCCGGACCGTCCTCGGCCGTGGCCAGCGCCGTCCTCGCCAGGTCGTAGCGCTCGATCGCCGGGGCGAGCAGCTTGTTGTCGAAGGCGGGGTCGGTGGACGGCCCGGCGGGCGGACACACCAGCTGCCCCGACGGGTCGCGTGCCAGCTCGGCCCGGAGGGCCGCCTCCGCGCCCGACGCGCCGGGCCCGCCCGCTCGGTCCGGTGGGTCGATCCAGGCGAGCAGCGCGCCCAGATGCTGGTCCTCCAGACCGCTCTGCCCGGTGGCCCAGTGGCGGTTCAGCAGATCGGTGGCGGACAGCAGCAGCGAGGAGCCCGGTACCCGGGCCCGCTCCCCGAAGTGGGTGAGCCAGCGGCCCAGCAGGGGCACCCGTGGCGGCGCCGGGTACGGGGTCTCCGGGTCCTCCTCGGCCGTACGCCGAAAGCGCATGGAGCGCCCGAGCAGCCGTACGAAGTCGATACCGGCCCGGCTCGGCACGATCAGCTGCGGTGCGTCCGCGCACAACTCGACCTCGACCTTGGTCTTCTTGCCGGTCTCCGGGTCCGCCTCGGACCGCTCGGCGGTCTCGACGTCCTCGGCGTACCCGTCGATGTACGGCAGCACGGCCTCGGCCAGTTCGGCCAGGAACGCGAACCGCAGGTCCCGGTCGCGCGGCTGCGCCACCACCAACAGCCGCGGGTCCTCGCGGTCGGTCCCCACCAGCGCGCCGAGCGGGGCGCCGGCCTCGCCCGCGGTAGTGAGCGGTACGAGGACCAGGGGGCGGTCGGAGAGGTGACGGTGGCAGACCGTGGCGGTGAGGTGCGCGTGGCCGTCGGCGGTGGCTTCCAGGCGTGCGAGCGTACCGATCAGTGACATGCGGGCCCCCTCCGGCTGGGCTGCCGTACGAGCCGGAGAGGCAGCCGTTTGCTGAGGATGGGCCGAATGCGCCCGCATGATGAAGCTGACATCAGCAAAATAAAGCCCGTCCGGCGATTGAGGACAAAGGGGGTCCGGGGCGGAGCCCCGGAAACCGTCCCGCGCGGCGTCAGCACACCGCACCCCCCAGCCCCTCCACCCGCAGCGCCGCAGCCCTCCGCAGCGCCGCCACCGTCGGATCCGAAGGGTCGCCCTCGCCGCGGGCCGCCGCCAGTGCCGCGGCGACCGTGCTGAAGCCGCCCAGCTCGCCCCGGACACTGCGGCCCAGGGCGGTGACCGCGCCCGCGCGGCGGGCCCGGTCCCGGCAGTGGAAGGCCAGTTCGCAGGCGGCCAGGCACTCGGGGGCGTACGCGGCGTCCACCGACTCGACCGCGGCGGTCAGCTCGGCAGCGGGCAGGGCCGGGTCGAAGGTGGTGCCTTCGGGGAGGCCTGCCGCGATGTCCTCGATGCGGGTGAGCCGGGCCAGCTGGCGGCGGGTCACCGAGAGCTGTTTGCGTACGTCGACGGCTGCCGCGGTCGGCAGATTGGAGAAGTCCTTCGGGCAGACCAGCAGAGCGCGGTCGGCCACCGACGCCCCGGGAAGGTGTTCGGCGATCCGCTGCAGCGCGAGCACGTACACCGCGGACTGCCGGGCGGCGGCGCCCACCTTCGCCGCGTCCGCCGATGCGTCGATCATCGGGAAGGACTTGATCTCGATGACCGTCCAGCACCCGGCCGGGTCCACGACCAGCGCGTCCGGCTCCAGATAAGCGGGGCTCCCGGCCACCTCCAGGGCCAGCATCGGGTGGTCGAACAACGACCACCCCCCCGCCCCGGTGGCCTCCCGCAGCGCCAGCGCCGTGCGCGCGGCGCGGCCTTCGGGGCCCGCCGCCGACAGGTCGGGGACCTGGACGTCCACCGCTTCCGCCGTGCCCATCCGCTCCGCGAACAGCCGCATCAGCTCGGCGCCGCCGTCCGCCTTGACCCGCGCCTCGAACGCGTTGCCCCGCATGAAGGCGAACTGCGACTGGCCGAAACCGGAGGGCGAGCCCAGCGCCTCGGCCAGCACCGCCTTGTTGACGCCGGCGCCGTCGAGCAGTGCGCGGCGCTCGCAGCCGGGGTTGGCGGCCAGCGCCGCCAACGCGCGGGCATCCAGCGGCTGCGGTGCGACGGCCGGGCCGCGCAGCTCAGCGAGCCGCTGACGGAGCGCCGTCGCCGGCCGGGTCGGCGGCGCCGGGGGAGGGGGCGGAGGGGGTCCGCTGTCCGGGGAAGTGCTCACCCGTGGAAGTCTTCCATCCGCCACTGACAATCGGGGACCGCGCCCCGGAATCGCCGGAAGCGAACCGCGACCGGACCCGTTCCCGGACCCGGTCGGTGATCCGCAGGGCGGGCCCGGCGAGCACCAGCCCGACGCCCATCACCGCGGCGCCCGCGACCGCGTCGAGCAGATAGTGGTTCGCCGTGCCCACCACCACGAACGTGATGGTCAGCGGGTAGAGCACGGCCAGGGTCCGGGTCAGCGGGGTACGGCCGTAGCGCCAGAGCATCACCCCGCACCAGAACGCCCACCCGACATGCAGGCTGGGCATCGCGGCGAACTGGTTCGTCATGCCGCCGAGTCCGCGCGGCGCGCTGGCCTCGGTGCCCCACCAGCCGTACGAGCTGTACTGGGCCATCGTGTCGACGAAGCCCTCGGCGGGGGCCAGCAGCCGGGGCGGACAGGTCGGCAGCAGGGTGAAACCGATCAGGCCGAGCATGGTGGAGATCAGCAGCCAGGTCCGTGCGAGGCGGTACCGCACCGGGTGCCGGTGGAACAGCCAGATGAGGACCGCGGGGGTGACCAGGTAGTGCAGGGACGCATAGGCGAAGTCGGCCGGGATGCCGAGCGCCGGTGTGTCGGTGAACAGCCGGTTCAGTGGCCGTTCCAGGTTGAAACGGAGGCTTTTCTCCAGGTGCAGGATCGACAGTCCGTGGTCGATCGCGCTCTCGGTGTTCCCGCGTGCCAGCAGCCGGCCCGACGAGTAGGCGGTGTAGACGACAGCGATCACGAGGAGCTCTGTCCACCAGCGGGGCCGGTCACGGTTCGCGGTGTACGGCATCCGAACGCTCTCCATCTTGTGTTCAAACAGGGCCAGTCACCCGGCGTCCAACCATAGGGCGTGGGCGAGCACGGATTCAGTCGCCCCCATCAGTTGGTAGTGACGCCGGAAAGGTCCGCCGGGTTGCTCGGTGACCCGGTACGCGATGATGGGTCAGGCATCACCGCACCACAGGAAGAGAACGTCATGGCACCCCGCATGCTGCTGGCCCGGCATGGACAGACCGCATGGTCGCTGTCCGGGAAACACACCGGCAGGACGGACATTCCGTTGCTCGACCAGGGGCGCCGGGACGCGAAACTCCTCGGCGAACGGCTGCACCGCGCCCCGTGGGACGGACTGCCGGACACGGCCGTGCTCACCAGTCCGCTGCTGCGGGCGAGCGAGACCTGCGCACTGGCCGGTTTCGCCGACCGCGCCGAGGAGTGGGACGGGATCCTGGAGTGGGACTACGGGGCCTACGAGGGGCTGACCCCGGCCGAGATCCAGGCGATCCGCCCGGGCTGGTTCATCTGGCGTGACGGCGTCCCCGACGGAGAGTCGGTCGCCGATCTGACCGCCCGCGCGGACCAGGTGGTCGAGCGGGTCCGCGCCGGGAGCGGCAATGTGCTGATCTTCGCGCACGGCCACATCCTGCGTGCACTCGCGGCCCGCTGGCTGGGCTACGACCTCACCTTCGCCGCTCGGATCCGTCTCGCCCCCGCCTCGCTCTCCCTGCTCGGCTGGGCCTACGACGCCCCGGCCGTCGAGCGCTGGAACGACACCGGCCACCTGGAAGGCTGACGGCCGGCCGCGCTCCACCGGCCCCACGAAGCTCAGCCCGGCAGGACCCACGGGACTCAACAGGGCGCTGACGCGTGCCGTTCCAGGAAGTCCGGCACACCGGCGGCCCTGCGCTGCGGCAGCAGGCGGCGGGCCGTGCCCGCCAGCATCGCCTGGATACGTGACGACTGGACCTGGTCCTGATCCAGCAGGTCGAGCACCTGCTGCCCGACGGCCGCCGCCCGGTCGGGGGCGCCCGCCCTGGCCAGGTCGTCGGCCAACTGGGCGCGGTAGAGGGCCAGATTGCGGGCGAAGCGGATGTCCTGCAGCGCCGCCGCACGCTGTGCGTGCCGTGCGGCACGCGGCCAGTCGCCCAGCGCCGACCAGCACTGCGCCTCCAGCATCTCCAGCTCCGCCTCGACGAAGAAGGTCATCCACTCCGGGTCGGCGTCCGAAGGGCCGCGGGCGAACAACGATTTGGCCCGGCCGAGTGCCTGCGCGCACCCCATGCGGTCGCCGAGCCCCGCCCAGCCGCCCGCCTCGCGCAGTGTCAGCAGGGCGAGCAGTCGCGGCGACGAGAGATGCTTCGCCGCCCGCTCCCCGGCCTGCGCGGCCCGCACCGCCTCGCGCGGCCGTCCGGCATCCCGGGCCAGGAACGCCGTATTGCAGAAGGCGTGCGCCTCCAACGCCGGATCACCGGCGACCCGTGCGGTCGCCAGGGCCTCCGCGTAGTACGAGCGGGCGTCGTCGAAGCGGCCCGAGTCGTGCGCCAGCCAGCCCACCGAGATCGCCAGTTCACCGGCGCCGGCGTGCAGCCGGTCGGCCGCCGACCGGCGGGCCGTGTCCGCGTCGAGCAGTGCGTATGCGGCCTGCAGCGGCTGGGCTGCCCGCTGGTAGAGGCCATCGGCGCCATGCCGGTCGTCGAGCAGCCGGATCTGCCGCACGGCCGCCTCGACGGCACTGACTTCTGCCTCGCCGACATGGTGGGGGGCATGCCGGGGGGACGGTACGGGTGCCGGGCCGAGGCCCAGCGAGACGGCCGCCATCGCGGCGGAGCCGCCGGCCATGAATGCGCGACGCAGCACGTCGCTCTCCTCGTTGTTCTTACCGCTGTGGGGGTGGGACGGATGGTCCGGTGGTTCGGTCGGTGTGCTGTGCGCGCCTCTGCCGCGCACTGCCTCCCGGTCGGAGAAACCCAGGTCGCTGAGGGTCGAGCCCGGGAACATATGCAGGAAGACCCGCTCGTACGCGTAGTTGGGACAGCGGATCTCGCCGGCCTCCACCCGTCCGATGTACCGCGCGTCGCATGCCACGTGCTCGCCGATCTCGCGAGCGGCCCGGCGGACCGCTGCCGCGAACTCGCCGGGAGAACGCTGCCCGCGCAGTTGTCGGAAAGCGGGGTTGCGTACTGCCCGTGACATCGCCATGGCGGCGCCCTCTCTGGCGGATCGTGCTGCCGGCCCGGACCGCTCCGGCGGGCAAAAACGTACCGCCTGTAGGGAGACGGTCACACGGCGTTTGGCTACAAAACGGATATCTCACCCGCAATTTGCCATGAACTGCCATCCTTTACGGCGGCACCATGCCGTAGCCCTTGACGTCCGGCGGGCGTTGAACCTTGCGGAGAACGAGGAGGGGTTGCCTTGTTGGAGACCGGCATCGAGATGAGCGGTTCGCGTACGACCGCCCAGCACACGCCGAACCAGGAGTTCAGCACACCGCCGGACGGAGGGCCCGAGCCCTGCGATCTGGTGACGGTCCCGGCCCGGCAGGGTCTGGAAGCGGTGGACATCCTGCGCAGGGGAGCCGCCCGCACTCATGTGGGGCCCGTCCTGCACGACGGCGCCTGCGACACCCTCGGCTTTCTGGTACCGCCCGGAACCGCCGACGGCTGGGACATGCCGGGCAGCGCCTGCACCCAGACCAACGGGCGTGGTCTGCGGCTCCCCGCGGAACCGCCGGTCCAGGGCACCGGCTGGCTGCTGCCGCCCGAGCAGGACGCACCGGTCACCGATCCCTTGATGCTCAGAGCGGCGCTGGGCGAAGCGGCCCGGCTCATCGAGGCGGCCGACAACCGCCGCTGAACCACCGACCAGTACTGCGATCCCGTACCGCGATACTGGAAGCGTGGCGAAGAACAAGCGACAGGGCCGGGCAGCACGCGAGGCCGTCGTCGAGCGGGTGGACGGCGGAGTCGCCGAGCTGAGGCCCGACCGGGACCGGTCGCGCGGCTGGACGCTGCTGCTCGACGGCGCCCCGCAGTCCCATGTGGATCTCGACGACCCCGGATACCTGGACTTCGAGTACCAGCGCAGACTCGGCCACGTCATCGACCTGGCCGCACCACCGAAGCAGCCCCTGCACGTCGTTCACCTCGGCGGCGGCGCCTTCACGCTGGCCCGTTACGCCGCGGCGACCCGCCCCCGTTCCACCCAGCAGGTCGTCGAGTTGGACGGCCCGCTGGTCCAACTCGTCAGGCGCGAACTCCCCCTGGACCCCAACGCCCGCATACGCGTCCGCTCCACCGACGCCCGGGCCGGCCTGGCCAAGATCCCCGAAGGCTGGGCAGACCTGATCATCGCCGACGTCTTCAACGGCGCCCGCACGCCCGCCCATCTCACCAGCAAGGAATTCCTCACCGAGGTCCGCACCGCCCTCAAGCCCACCGGCTGGTACGCCGCCAACCTCACCGACGGCCCGCCCCTCACCCACCTGCGCGGCCAGATAGCCACAGCCGCCGCCGTCTTCCCCGAACTGGCCCTGGCCGCCGAGCCGACGGTGCTCCGCGGACGCCGCTTCGGCAACGCCGTACTGGTGGGGGCGGCGGTCCCCCTGCCGGTGGCCGAGCTGACCCGGCGCGTCGCCGGGGACGGGTACGCGGGCCGGGTGGAGTCCGGGCGCCGACTGGTGGAGTTCGCCGGCGGAGCGGGGGTGGTGACGGACGTCGACGCGGTGGCTTCGCCGGGGCCGCCGGGAGGTGTGTTCGGGTGAGTCACCCGCGCCCGGTCGCGGCCGGCGTGGACCTGCATGGCGAGGCTGACGCCGGTAGAACCAGGCCTCCGGGTCCCGCACTCCCAGGCTGACGCCGGTAGAACCAGGTCTCCGGGTCCGTGGACGCCCAGGCTGACGCCGGTAGAACCAGGCCTCTCCGGGGCCCGCACTCCCAGGCTGAGGTTGGCAAAACCAAGCCCTCCGGGTCCTGCACTTTCAAGCTGACGTCGGCAAAATGCAGCCCCTCCGGCGTTTGAGGAGCGGGGTCTGGGGCGGAGCCCCTCACGCGGAGGAGCCGCAAAATGTCCCAGCGGGAAGGGCGGGGAGGGGAAAAGGCCCGCCGCAGGCGCCGCCCCCCACCACCTGCCCTCTCAGTGGTCATCGACCTGCACAGCCGGCGCATGCCCATTCCACGTACAGAACACGGACCCCGCCCGAGCCCCCCGCGTAAACGTCACCCGAATCCACTCCGGCGTCTTCCAGACCCGGATCTGCCACCCGTCACCGGGCACCGCCGAAACCAGCGACGCCGACGACGTACCGAGGTCGAAAACGACCCGGCCCCCCGACAACGTGTAGCTCCGCACGTCCCCGGACGAAGCGGACGAGGAAGCCGACGGAGCCCCGGCCGCCGCGGACGGCGACGGCGACGGCGCGGCCCGGGACGCCAAGGAGCGGCCGGGCGGGCGCGCCGGGCTCGAAACCGGCGGCGTCGAGGCCGCCTCCCCGCCCACCTCGGGCCGCTGTGTCGACGAGGACAGCAGCTCAGGGCTCCCCGCGACCGGCAGTGCCCGCGGCGGATCGTAGGCGGTCCCCGCCATCACCGAGTGCACCCCCCACCACGTGAGCGTCACCGCCGCACCGGTGGCGAGCGACCACGCCAGGGCCTGAGCCAGTCGCCGTACCATCGCGCCATAGTGCATGACCCGCACCACCCGCACCACCCATGTAGCTCCGCGCACAGGGATCCCCCGGCGCCCCCGAATGGCGTACGGTGCCGCCCATGGCAAGTGTGCTCGTGGTCGAGGACGACCAGTTCGTACGCTCCGCCCTCATCCGGCACCTGACCGAGGCCTCCCACACCGTACGGAGCGTCGGCACGGCCCTGGAGGCGCTGCGCGAGGTGGCCCATTTCGAATTCGACCTGGTCATCCTCGACCTCGGCCTGCCCGACCTCGACGGTGCGGAGGCCCTGAAGATGCTGCGCGGTATCACCGACGTCCCGGTGATCATCGCCACCGCCCGGGACGACGAGACGGAGATCATCCGGCTGCTCAACGACGGCGCCGACGACTATCTGACCAAGCCCTTCTCGGTGGAGCACCTGTCCGCCCGGATGGCGGCCGTCCTGCGCCGCTCGCGCGCCCGGTCGGGCGCCGCGCCGCCCTCCCGGCTGATCAAGGTCGGCGGCCTCTCGGTCGACCCGCTGCGCCGGCAGGCGGAACTGGACGGGGTGGAACTCGACCTGACCCGGCGCGAGTTCGACCTGCTGACCTTCCTCGCCGGACGCCCCGGCGTCGTGGTGGCGCGCAAGGAACTGCTGGCCGAGGTGTGGCAGCAGTCCTACGGCGACGACCAGACCATCGACGTCCACCTCTCCTGGCTGCGCCGGAAACTGGGGGAGACCGCGGCCAAGCCCCGCTACCTGCACACCCTCAGAGGCGTCGGCGTGAAGCTGGAACCGCCCCGATGAGCCGGCGTCCAGCGAGGCGGATCCGGTGAGGCTGGCCACATGAGGCCGGCCCGGTGAGGCGGACCGTGAGATGGGCGCTGGTCAAGGTGTCCCTGGCCGTCACGGCGATGGTCGTGGTGGCCTTCGCCGTCCCCCTGGGCCTGGTCATCAAGGAGATGGCCAGCGACCGCGCATTCTCCGACGCCGAAAGGAACGCCGCGGCGATCGGCCCGACCCTCTCCATCACCACCGAACGCCTCCCGCTGGAGAAGGCCGTCGCCTCCACCCCGGCCGGCGCGGCCGACCGGATGGCACTGCACGTACCCGCCGCCGACGAGCCGGGCAGCCGGCCGATCGAGATCGGGAAACAACGGGCGAGCGGCAAGGACATCGAGTCCGCCCGCCGCCAGGCGGTGATCACCAAGGTGCCCGGCGGCTCCGCACTGCTCCAGCCCACCGCGCTGTCCACCGGCAAGATCGCGGTGGTCGAGGTGTACGTCCCGGAGAACGAGGTCACCAACGGGGTGGGCACCGCCTGGCTGGTCCTCGCCGGAGTGGCCGTCGCACTGATCGTCGGCTCGGTGGCGGTCGCCGACCGTCTCGGCGTACGGATGGTGCGCCCCGCGCAACGGCTGGCTCACGCCGCACACGAGCTCGGCGAGGGCAGGCTGTCGGTCCGGGTCCCCGAGGAGGGCCCCACCGAACTGCGGTCGGCAGCCGTCGCGTTCAACTCCATGGCCGACCAGGTCATCCAACTGCTCGGCAATGAGCGGGAGCTGGCGGCCGACCTGTCCCACCGGCTGCGTACCCCGCTCACCGTGCTCCGGCTCAACGCCGCATCCCTCGGGGACAGCCCGGCCGCCGAACAGACCCGGGCCGCGGTCGAGAAACTGGAGCGCGAGGTCGACACCATCATCCGCACCGCACGCGCGCAGCGCCCGCAGACCCAGCGCCCGCTCGCCCCGGGCGACCGGAGCAGCGCGGCGGGCTGCGACGCATCCGAGGTGATCCATGAGCGGATGGCCTTCTGGTCGGCGCTCGCCGAGGACGAGGGCCGCACGGTGCGACTCGCGGGCGTCGACCGGCCGGTGCGCATCCCGGTGGGACGAGCGGAACTCGCCGCCGCACTCGACGCGCTGCTCGGCAACGTCTTCCGGCACACCCCCGAGGGCACCCCCTTCGCCGTCGACGTACACAACGCCGAGGACGCCGTCATCGTGCTGGTCTCCGACGCGGGCGGCGGCATCGCCGACCCGGCGGCCGCCCTGACCCGGGGCAACAGCGGGGACCGCGCGGGCTCGACCGGTCTCGGCCTGGACATCGTGCGCCGGGTCGCCGAGTCGACCGGCGGCGACCTGCGGATCGGGCGCTCGGTCCTCGGCGGCACGGAGGTCCGGGTCTGGATCGCGCTGGACGGCGGCCATACGGCAACGGGGCGCGGCCACCGGGTCCGGGGCCGCCGGCGGGTCGCACCCCGCCGCACGACATCCGCCTGACCGGACCGTTCGACCAACAACCGGACCGTTCGCGCCGCAAGACGCGCGCGGCGCGGTCTGAACCTTTAAACCCTCCCTTTCCCTTCCTTAAGCCCGCCCTAAGAACTCCAACTACCGTCCTGAACTGGCTTTTTGTCCGTTTCCGAGTCGCTAGCGTGCTGCCACACACCCCCACTTCCGTAACCCAGAGGCAGGCACCCGATGAGTACGACGACGCACCGGCGCAAGATCAGCGGTAAAACGAAGGTCATGGTCGCGGTCATCGCCGCAGCCGTTGCCGGGGGCGGGGCCTTCGCACTGACCGGCACCGCGCAGGCTGCCTCGGTCGGCGCCGCGTACACCACGACCGCCGACTGGACGGGCGGTTACACCGGTCAGTACGTCGTCACCAACGACGCGGGCAAGACCCTGACGGACTGGACCCTGGAGTTCGACCTGCCCGCGGGCACCAAACTCAGCTCGCTCTGGAACGCCTCGTCCACCGTCGACGGCCAGCACGTCACCGTAAAGCCCGCGAGCTGGGACAAGGCTGGAATCCCCGCGGGCAAGTCGGTCACCATCGGTTTCGTCACCACGGCGACCGGCACGGCGGGCGACCCGACCGGCTGCGTCATCGACGGCGCCAAGTGCTCCGTGGACACCGGCGGAACCCCCGAACCGAGCGGCCGCCCCACCGAGTCCCCGCAGCCGACGCCGCCCCCGGCGTCCTCCTCCCCGACCCCCACCGGCAGCACCGGCACCGGCACCACGACCGGCGCCGGCTTCGCCCCCTACATCGACACCTCCCTCTACCCGGCGTACGACCTGCTCGACACCGTCGCCAAGACCGGGGTCAAGGAGTTCAACCTCGCCTTCATCACCTCCGGCGGCAGCTGCGCCCCGCTGTGGGGCGGCGTGACGGCACTCGGTGACGACAAGGTCGCCTCCCAGATCGGCGCCCTGCGAGCGAAAGGCGGCGACGTCCGGGTCTCCTTCGGCGGCGCTTCCGGCACCGAGCTCGGCATCGCCTGCAAGTCGGCCGACGAACTGGCCGCCGCGTACGGCAAGGTCATCGACACCTACAAAATCACCAAGGTCGACTTCGACATCGAAGGCAGCGCCCTCCCGGACACCGCCTCCAACACCCGCCGCGCCCAGGC
The DNA here is from genome assembly GCF_040682175.1 of Streptomyces sp. NPDC051320. NCBI lineage: Bacteria > Bacillati > Actinomycetota > Actinomycetes > Kitasatosporales > Streptomycetaceae > Streptomyces > Streptomyces sp. NPDC051320. The sequence goes on along the minus strand of NZ_JBFBAL010000002.1, from coordinate 460,312 downwards.
CATCGCCCAGCTCCAGAAGTCCCACCCCGGTCTGGACGTGTCCTACACCCTGCCGGTCATGCCCGAGGGCCTGACCCAGCCCGGCGTCGACCTGGTGTCCAACGCCAAGAAGAACGGCGTCAAGATCTCCGCGGTCAACGTCATGGCGATGGACTACGGCGCGTCCTACAGCGGCGACATGGGCGACTACGCGACCCAGGCGGCCACCGCGACCCAGGCTCAGATCAAGGGCGTGCTCGGGCTCTCCGACGCGGACGCCTGGAAGGCCGTAGCGGTCACCCCGATGATCGGTGTCAACGACGTCAACACCGAAACCTTCAAGGTCGACGACGCCAAGCAACTGGCGGACTTCGCCAAGTCGAAGGGCCTCGGCCGACTGTCCATGTGGTCCGGCACCCGCGACAAGGCCTGCCCCGGCGGCCCGAAAAACTCAGCCGACGCGACCTGCTCCTCCATCGCCCAGGACCCCCTGGCCTTCACCAAGGCATTCGGCGCCAACAGCTGACCCGCTGTCAGCCCCACGCCCCCCACGCGCTCCCCCGACCGGCTCACCCCCCCATCCGGTCGGGGGAGTGTCTTGTCCGGCTCTATTGCTCATGGGCTGATGCAGCGTGAGCTGGCTCGGCGTGGGGTGTTGACTAGCCGCATGGGTGACATCGACGACAGCTCCGGCTGGGCGAGGAGCGGGATCAGGCTTCCGCAGTCGTTCCTGGACATGCCTCGTTGGTGGAGAGAAGGAACTGAGTGGTTGGAGGATCTGCCCCGGGCCATCCAATTCCAGTGCGAGCAGTGGGATCTACGTGTCGAGGGCGAACTCTCACACGGATCCAACGCTGTCGTCGTTCCGGTGGCTCGTGAGAGTGAGGCGTTTGTGCTTCGTATGACACCGCCCGGCACCGGAGTCGCTGAGCAGGTGAGTGCTCTGCGCTTTTGGGACGGACGCGGCACCGTGCAGCTTATTGATGCCGATGTCGACCGTAGAGCAATATTGCTGGAGCGCCTCGACATGCACCGTTCCCTCGCCGACCGGCCGGTGGATGAGGCGGTCGCTGTTCTTGGCCAGATGATGCGTCGGCTCGCCGTTGCCGTGCCGGCGTCCCTGGATGTGCGGTCAACAGCGGCGGTTGTCCGGGCCAGAGCGGCCAAGCTTGAGCCGGAGTGGCGCCAGTTGCAGCGACCCTTCGACAGTGCCTTCTTGACCGAGGCACTCGATATTGCTGTCAACTTGTCCAGCACCAGATCATCAGCTCTCGCCGTCAACGGCGACCTGCACTCCGGTCAGGTACTCAGGGGCTCTCGGGAACCCTGGCTCACCGTTGATCCGATACTGCTGCGCGGCGACATCGAGTATGACTTGGCTCGGGTGCTCTGGACCCGGCTTGACGACATGGCTGATGCGGCCGAGATCGTCGAGCATTTCGAGACGGCTGTGGCAGAAGGCGGCTTGGACCGTGCCCATGCCCGTGACTGGGTCGTATTCTGAGCGGTCGACTACTGGCTGTGGGGCCTTGCCGCTGGGCTGACGGAAGATCCGCAGCGGTGCCAACGCCTTGCCTCTACCTTCATGGCGTAGTCGTTCGACATCTTGGTCCCTGCTGATGCGGCGCAGGGGTGGGGACGTATCCGGCGGCTTCTCAGCGGCCGTCCTTGCGCTGGGGGAGGGTTCGGTTTCCGTTCGGCGCGGGAGGGCTGCGGCGGGACGGGGCGTGACGTGCCCGTCCGCACGCACGGAGGTCAACCGGGCGTCGCCCTTGACGAGTCCGCTTCCGATGAGGAGGTCCGTGCCTTCCTCGTTCGGTTCGGCAACAGTTCGAGAGCCAGTGTCTGCCAGGCGCCCGGGCGCATGCCTGTCGCCTTCCGGAAGAACACCGAGAAGTTGGACGCGTCGGGGAAGCCGAGCGTGCCGGCGCAGCCGGCCGCGGTGAGGCGGTCGTGCGCGAGAAGTCGTTTGGCTTCCAGGACGATCCGATCGACGATGTACGCCTTCGCGGTGCGGCCGGTGACCTGCTGCACTGCTCTCGAGAGGGTGCGGGGCGCGTATCCCAGAGCCCGGGCGTAGTAACCGGCGTCGTGATGTCCCCGGAAGTGCGCTTCGACGCTGGACCGGAACAGCCGGAAGACCGGATGCGTCGATCGTGATGCGCCGTCCGGTGGCCGGAGCCGGGCGATGAGCGCGGAGAGCAGAATCTCGGGCAGCTCCGTCGAGGCGTCTCCGGGCGGGGCGGTCGCTTCGAGGACGAGATGATTCCGCGCGGTGTCGACGAACGGCCAGTCGGCGTCGGGAATGCTCCACTGCGCGGCCAGGTCCGGGGACGCGACGCACTCTCGGGTGGCGGGGGTGACCGGCGCGGTCGGGACGAACAGCACGACGTGCCCTGCCACGCCGGCGATGGCATCCCATCGGTGCACCGCGCCAGGGGCGACCCATACCGCGGACCGCTCCCTGAGCGGGTGTCGGAGGAAGTCCACCATGACGGATCCGTCCCCTGCATCGACGACGGCGAGGACGTGGAAGTCGGCACGTTGGGTGCCGCCGTCGTTCAGCTCGCGAAGGCGGTCGAACGTCATCGTCTCGACAGCGGCGGCACCGCGACCGACGGGCTGGTAGGTCATCTGCCGGATCACGGTCATCTGTCCAGTTTTCACCATCGGGCGACCAGTCGCGCCGATGTCCCCGAAGAACCGCAGAGATTCCATTGGTACCCGGAAGATCCGCCTCAGAACACTGATCGAGGGAGTACCGATGATCACGACGCAGCAGCTGCCACTGCCCGCTTACGACCACCGGCCGGGGATCGGACCGACCCTGGTCTTCCTGCACTACTGGGGTGGTTCCGCCCGCACCTGGGACCTGGTCGTCGACCGCCTCGCGGGCCGCGACGTACTTACCGTCGATTTCCGCGGGTGGAGCCGCTCAAGCAGTCTGTCCGGCCCCTACACGCTCCGCCGGCTCGCGGACGACACGCTCGCCGTGGTCGCCGACGCGGGCGTGACGGACTACGTCCTCGTCGGACATTCCATGGGTGGGAAGGTCGCGCAGCTGATCGCAGCGACCCGGCCCACCGGCCTCCGCGGGATCATCCTGGTCGGTTCCGGTCCGGCGAAGCCCGCCGCGGAGATCACTCCGGAATACCGGGAAGGCCTTTCCCACGCCTACGACTCCGACGAGTCCGTCGCCGGCGCCCGGGACAACATTCTCACCGCGACCGAGCTGCCCGCATCGATCAAGTCGCAGATCGCGACCGATTCGCGGGCCGGCGCCGACGCCGCCCGCACGGAGTGGCCGCTGCGCGGCATCGCGGAGGACATCACCGACCACACCCGCCTGATCAACGTCCCCGCCCTCGTCATCGCCGGAGAGCACGACCAAGTCGAGCCCGTCGACGTGCTCCTCGACAACCTGGTGCCCTACCTCCCCGGAGCCGACTTCACGGTGGTTCCGAACACGGGTCACCTGATCCCGCTGGAAGCCCCGGCCGGCCTCGCCGACGTAATCGCTGCCTTCGCACCAGTCGCCTGACCCGTGCATCACTCATCTGACACGTTCCCCCGGATGGTATTCGGTGGGGACTTCAACTCACTGCCGCCGGATGCGCCGAATAACACGGCCGCCCGGGTATGGGGACCCCCACGGGTGATCGAGAGTGTGAGCGTCGCCTGACCAAGGGCGCGGTACGGGCGGGATGAGATGTCCGGTCGGTTGCCTGGGCACCTCCGTCGGAATGCGTGAGCACATCGCGCCGCATTGTTCAGGTACGGCTCGAATGAGCGACCGGATGACATTTTGGCTACATGTGTTCACGCTTTTGATGATGGGCCTTGTGGGCGCGGGCGGCCGGTGACGAGGCAGGGCTTCGGCCCTCCGTCCATCTGCGCGAGGACCAAGCCGCTGGTGTGGTCGCGGGCGGCCAGGAGATGGATCTTCCCGTTCGCCCGGGCGGCACCTCGCAGCGACTTCCCGTCGAAGGCCGGCCCCCACAATCCGCCCGTATTCTTCTGCCGGTCTCGGGCCAGGCCCCGACCGGCCGGTCCAGAGCGACCGTTTCGATCCTGGCCAGGAGTCCGCGAAACGTCGATTCCGTATGCGCCCGGCGTCCGCCATCAGCGGGCTTCGTTCCGCCTGCACGTCGCTCTGGATGCTGCCGCCCGGGCCGTTGGCGCGCCGGTGGAGATCCTGGAAGGCGTCAACGTCGTCCTGCCGTCCGGGCTAATCGTGCCCGACCTGGCCGTGGCCGCCGCCGGCGCGACCGCCGACGACCCCGTCACCGTCGACGTCGAAGTCAGCCAGCTTGGCCAGGCTCCAGGTCGAGAACGGCAGGCCGTGCTCGGCCGGCTTGGACGGCCAACACCGAACCGGCGATCACCAGGGCAACGTGTCCCTGTGACCGCCCCAGGTGGTCAGGCGTTCGTGCGTGACAGGTGGCCGGGAAGGTCAGTGAGCCGTTCGATGCGGAGCACCGTCTCGTCGACTGTCGGCGATGGTCCACCGGTGACGAAGTCGATGCCGCGGTCCAGCCAAACGCCGGTGAGTCCGGCGAGGGCGGCTGCGGATACATCGCTTTCCAGCATGTCGCCCACGTTGATCGCCTGCGCAGGGTCCGTCAGCATCAACCGGCAGGCGGTGGAGTAGGCGACGGGCTTGGCCGCACCGAGTTCGGTCGGGGTCAGGACGGCTTCGAAGTATTCGAGAAGGCCGAAGCGGGCGAGCTTGGCACGCTGCTGCTCGGGATCCCCGTTGGTGAGAACAGCCAGACGCGGTCCTCGCGGAAGCCGTTTGAGCGTCTCCAGGCATGGCTGGACATCGGGATAGCACCGCCGGGACTCCTCGAACACCGTGAGGTAGCGCTCGGCGATCCAGGCGTCCAGAAGGCCGGGACTTGCCGGAACCGACTCGCCGAGCATCGGCAGAAAGGAACGGAGCCTGCGCCGGTAGTGCTCAGCGAAGGAGCACTGACCAGCCAGGTACTCCCGCAGGTGGCGCGCCTCCAGCGTCCACCACAACGCCACCAAATCCTCGGGCGGAGCCGTGGCGTTCGGCGCTGCCCGGACGATCTGGTCGATCGTTTCCAAGAGCGCGCTTCGATGATCGACCAGGGTGCCGTCCAGATCGAAGAAGATCACATCTGCCACACGGTGATCATCTCGTGGCGCCCGTTCCCGACGCCAGGTATCGCGACCTCCTTTTCCGGGATGGCGGCCCAGGTGGCCCCAACAGGGCGAACGTTGTCTGATGCGGGACTCGATCAACGCCGACAACCAGAGCATCTCAACAAGATCGTGTTACAAGCTTTTTGGGTGCGTCCCGCCTGCGAAGCCATGCGGGCCCTGGCGACGGCCGCAGGCCGTATCGACCTCGTCGAGACCGTTGCGCTGCTTACCTCCGAGGCCGTGACCAACGCGGCCACACCTGTCTCTGCTGCGGGTCCTGGTGACGACGAGGCGCGGGGGGAGCCCGTCTGCCGGGCGCCCGGTGTCGACGATGAGCGCGGGCGGGGATGTGGCGGATCTCGTACGGAGTCGGCGCCTGGGGCGTCTGCTCGCATGGCCCCGGCGGGGCAAGGCGAGGCCTGGTTCGAGCTGGGCGAGGTGGAGGCGATGGGCGCGTAGGCGGGGTGGACGTGAGCGAGCGAGGCGGCCCGGGCGGGCGGCGGGGCCGAGCCCCGGAAGCACCCGGGATTCGGGCAAAAAACGGGGGGAGCGCTCAGGGAGGGCCCCGGCGGGCGGGTCCCGTTCACCTTCCGGTGGGCGGGGGAGAGGTGATGCGATCGTGACCCGGATCGTGACCCTTTGCGGAATGGGTAGTTCCGGAACTCTCCCAAAAGCCGCCGCAGTCAGGTAACTTGCTGGTCGGACGGTATCCGCGACCGGCCCCGCGCGGGCAGCGCAAGACCTCGAACGGACACGTTCGGGTGACTTGCTGGACACACTCGCGCAACGGAAGCGTCTTCAACTCTTGACACCCACCCCTCCGAGGAAGCAATCTTCCGGCATCGGCGCATGGGAGCGCTCCCACATCGCACGGAGAAATCCGTGCGGACGGCACTGCTCGTGCCTCCCCCCTTGCACCATCTGGCACCCGCACTCACCAGCGCGATTGCCGCGCACGTCAGCACAGCAGTGAGCACGGAAGCCAGAAACGGCAGTCACCACGCCAGTCCCACCCTGGAACAAGGAGTAGTGGAATGCGTATCACCCGCATCGTCGGCGGCCGAAGCCGCAGAGCCGCGGTCATAGCCACCACGGGCCTCACGGCCACAGCGCTGCTGCTGGCCGGCTGCAGCAGCGACTCGGACTCATCGGGCTCCAGCAAGTCCGACGCCAACGGGCCGATCACGCTGACTGTCGCCGACTACGGGCAGTTCGGCTACAAGGAGGCCGGGCTGTTCGCGCAGTACCACAAGCTGCACCCGAACATCACGGTCAAGGAGAACACGACCGCCCAGGAGCCGAACTACTACACCAAGTTCCTGCAGCAGCTGAACTCGAACAGCGGCCTGGCCGATGTGCAGGGCATCGAGGTCGGACGGATCAAGGAGATCGTCGACACCAAGGCGGACAAGTTCGTCGACCTCAGCAAGGTGATCAACGTCGACGACTGGGTGCCGTGGAAGGAGAAGCAGGCCACCACGTCCGGCGGCCAGGTGGTCGGCGCGGGTACCGACATCGGCCCGATGTCGCTCTGCTACAACCGGGATCTCTTCCAGAAGGCCGGCCTGCCGACCGACCGTGACAAGGTGACCCAGAAGGTCCAGGGGGGCTGGAGCGACTACCTCGCGCTGGGTGAGGAGTACAAGAAGCACGCGCCCGCCGGCACCTACTTCATGGACTCGGCGAGTGCCATGTTCAACGCCGTGGTGAGCTCCAACGCGCAGCAGTACTACGACTCCAGCGGCAAGCCGATCTACCAGACCAGCCAGAGCGTCAAGGACGGCTGGGACCTCGCGAACCAGGCGGCCACCAAGGGGCTCTCCCAGGGGCTCAAGCAGTTCGATCCGAGCAGCTGGATCCCCGCACTGCGCAAGGGCACCGTCGCCACCGTGGTCTGCCCCGCGTGGATGGCCGGCCAGATCTCTGCCGACGCCGGTCCGAAGAACAAGGGCAAGTGGGACATCGCCACGGCCCCCGGCTCGTCCTCGGCCAACTGGGGCGGCTCGTTCCTGGGCATTCCGAAGAGCGGCAAGCACGTGGCCGAGGCCAGCGCACTCGTCAAGTGGCTGACCGCGCCGGCGCAGCAGGCCGCCGTGTTCAAGGCGATCGGTGTCTTCCCGTCCAACAAGGGCGCCTACTCCCTGCCGGACGTGAAGAACGCCAAGCTTCCCTACTTCAACAACGCGCCGATCGGGCAGATCTACGCCCAGGAAGCCAGCACCATCCCGGCCGCGGTGCTCGGCCCGAAGGACGGCGCCATCAAGGACGCGTTCTCCCTGCAGATCAACAACATGGAGAAGCGGCACACCAGTTCCGACAAGGCGTGGAACGACGCGCTGACGGCGATCGGCAAGGTCGTCGGCTGATCATCGCCGGTGCGGGCGGCCACCCGGCTGCCCGCACCGGCGCCGGGGGCGTTCCGCCGATCAGGCCGGACGCCCCCGGCGCGGGTATCGCACAGGGACCAGTGTTCCGTCACCGCCACCCCGGGGCCGGACGGGTCCGCTCATCGCGCCGGGTCGGCGCATCCCAGGGAAGGACTCCCGCCTGTGGCAACCTCGACCCCCGCCCGGGATACTTACGCCCCGCCTCCCCGTGGCTCCAAGCAGACGTCTGCCGCCCGGCAGAAGTGGCGGAGCCGGCTGTGGCGGTTCGACGACAAAGCTTCGCCGTACGCATACATCGCCCCCTTCTTCCTCGTCTTCGGGGCCTTCGGCCTCTACCCGCTGATCTACACCGGCTGGATCGCGATGCACCGGGTGGAGATGACCGGGCTCGACCAGATGCAGTGGGTCGGCTGGGAGAACTTCACCAAGATCCTGCAGGACGACGAGTTCTGGACGGCGGTCAGCAACACGTTCCTGATCGGCGTCATATCGACGGTTCCGCAGCTGCTGGTCGCGCTGGGTCTCGCGCATCTGCTGAACTACAAGCTGCGGGCCAGTACCTTCTGGCGGACGATCATCCTCACGCCGTACGCCACTTCGGTGGCCTCCGCGGCCCTGGTCTTCGCGCTGGTGTTCCGTGCCGACGGCGGACTGCTGAACTGGGTACTGCACCTCGTCGGCCTGGGTCACACCGACTGGGCCAATGGGGCCTGGACTTCGAAGATCGCCATTTCCGTCATCGTGATCTGGCGCTGGACGGGTTACAACACCCTGATCTACCTCGCCGCGATGCAGGCCGTGCCGACCGACCTCTACGAGGCGGCCTCGATCGACGGCGCCTCGCGCTGGCAGCAGTTCCGCAAGGTGACCATCCCCTCGCTGCGGCCGACGATCCTCTTCACGATCGTCGTCTCCACGATCGGCTCCATGCAGCTGTTCGGGGAGCCGCTGCTGCTGGAGGGCGGTACCACCGGTGCGTCGGGCGGCACCGAGCATCAGTACGAGACGCTCAGCATCTACCTCTACAACTACGGCTGGAATCTGGGGCATCTCGGCCCGGCCGCCGCAGTGGCCTGGGCGATGCTCGCCCTGCTGCTGATCATCGCCGCGATCAACTTGCTCATCGGCCGTTTCGTACGCAAGTCCGCGGCCTGACCGGGAGCGATTTCCATGACTATGACGAGCCCCACCAACGCCCCGGACGTCCGTGTCCGGCAGGCCGCTCACAGTGCGCCCCGGAAACCGCGCCGGTTCAGGGAGCGCGCGGGCCAGCAGATGAAGGGTGGCCCCTTCGCCTACCTCGTGCTGGCCGTCGTCGGCATCGTATCGATCCTGCCGCTGTACTGGACCCTGGTGGCCGCGTCCCACACCCAGGACGAAGTACTCGACACCACACCGCCGTTCCTGCCCGGCGGGCGTCTGCTGCACAACCTCGACGCCGCCTGGAACCAGGCCCACCTCGGCAAGGCGATCGTCAACAGCATCGTCGTATCCGGCTGCATCACGGCGGCGACGCTGTTCTTCTGCACGCTGGCCGGATACGCCTTCGCCAAGATGCGGTTCCGGGGGCGCGGCGGGCTGATGACCGCGGTCATCGCCACACTGACCATCCCGCCGCAGCTCAGCGTCGTCCCGTTGTTCATGATGATGGCCGACATCGGCTGGGGCGGAAAGCTCGAGTCGGTGATCTTCCCGACGCTGGTCAGCGCGTTCGGCGTCTTCTTCATGCGCCAGTACCTGTCCGAGGCGCTGCCCTACGAACTCATCGAGGCGGCCAAGCTGGACGGTGCCAACAACTTCCGCGTGGTGCTCAGCATCGTGCTGCCGGTGGCCCGTCCCGCGATGATGGTGCTCGGCATGCTTACCTTCGTGCAGGCGTGGAATGATTTCTTCTGGCCCTATCTCGCCCTGAACCAGCAGAATCCCACGCTCCAGGTGGCCCTCGGCCAGCTGAGCGCCTCTTACACCCCCGACCAGAGCATCGTGATGGCGGGCGCGCTGATCAGCACGCTGCCGCTGCTCGTGGTGTTCGTGATCTTCGGCAAGCGGATCGTCGGAGGCATCATGTCGGGCGCCGTCAAGGGGTGACACCGTCACCCGTCCCCGTCCGGACGTCCCGTACGGCCGGTGCCTGATCGCCGGCCGTACCGGCACCGGAGTCCCACCCCCTTCTTCTGACCCTGCCCGTCCACCCATGGGAGCGCTCCCGCATGACCGCCGTACGACCCGACATCACCCCGAAGCAGGCGCCCGAGGCCACGAGCTTCCCGACGGGCTTCGTCTGGGGGGCGGCCACCGCTGCCTACCAGGTCGAGGGGGCCGCCGCCGAGGACGGCCGCACCCCTTCCATCTGGGACACCTTCAGTCGTACGCCGGGCAAGGTCCGCAACGGTGACACCGGAGACATCGCCGCCGACCACTACCACCGCTACCGCGACGACGTGCAGTTGATGAAGGAGCTCGGCCTGAAGGCCTATCGCTTCTCCATCTCCTGGAGCCGGGTGCAGCCGACCGGCCGCGGCCCGGCCGTCGAGCGCGGCCTCGACTTCTACCGCAGGCTCGCCGACGAGCTGCTGGAAGCCGGCATCAGCCCCGTCGCCACCCTCTACCACTGGGACCTGCCCCAGGAGCTCGAGGACGCGGGCGGCTGGCCGCAGCGCGAGACCGCCGAGCGGTTCGCCGACTACGCCGCCATCATGGCGGGCGCACTCGGTGACCGGGTGGCCACCTGGACCACCCTCAACGAGCCCTGGTGCTCGGCCTTTCTCGGCTACGGATCCGGCGTGCACGCCCCCGGCCGTACCGAGCCCGCGGCGACCCTGCAGGCGGCCCATCACCTCAACCTCGCCCATGGCCGGGCGATCGAGGTTCTGCGCGGTCAACTCCCCGCTACCGCGCAGACCTCGATCACCCTCAACCTGCACCAGGTCCGGCCGCTGACCGACAGCGTCGCGGATGCGGACGCCGCGCGCCGGATCGACGCCGTCGGCAACCGGGTCTTCACCGGGCCGATCCTGCACGGCGCCTACCCGCAGGACCTGATCGAGGACACCTCGCACCTGGTCGACTGGTCCAAGCTGGTGCACGACGGCGACCTGACCACCATCTCCCGCCCGATCGACGTACTGGGCATCAACTACTACACGCCCACGGTGGTTTCGACCCCTGCGGCCGGCCAGGGCGACGCGCGCGACGACGGTCACGGCAACAGCGAGTACTCCCCGTGGACGGGTTCCGAGCACGTCGCCTTCCACCTCTCCGAGGGGAAGCGGCGCACCGCGATGAACTGGGCGATCGACCCCGACGGGCTCTACAACCTGCTGCTCGACGCCACCCGTGACCACCCGGGCCTGCCCCTGATGGTCACCGAGAACGGCGCCGCCTTCGACGACTACGTCTCTCCCGAGGGCCGGGTCATGGACACCGAGCGGATCGACTACCTGCACGGCCACCTCGACGCGGTGCAGCGGGCCGTCGCCGCGGGTGCGGACGTGCGCGGATACTTCCTGTGGTCCCTGATGGACAACTTCGAGTGGGGATACGGGTACTCCAAGCGCTTCGGCGCGGTGTACGTCGACTACGCCTCCCAGCGGCGCATCCCCAAGGCCAGCGCGCACTGGTACGCCGACGTGATCCGCCGGCACGCGCTGCCGCCGGCGTCCGGCCCGATGTAGACGACACATCGCCCGCAGCCCCTCAGCCACGCAGGATCACCGAGACCCGGCCTTGTGCCGGGTCTCGGCCGTTTCCGCCCGGCCGATGCTCCCGCACGGCCCCGGCGGTCACCCGGCGGTTGTCCGGCCCGTACATTGGGAGCGCTCCCATCCGTTGGCGGGGCTGCGACCCCTTCCCGGGCCGCCCCAGGTCGCGGGAGCCAACATCAGGACTTGGTTTGGTTATCCGACTGTGAGAAATTGACCGCGAACGGGAGGCAGCCATGGCGGCAGCGCGAGTACGGAGCGGCGGGCGGCCGACGCTCGAAGAGGTCGCGGCACGGGCCGGGGTGGGGCGTGGCACGGCGTCACGGGTCATCAACGGCTCGCCGCGGGTGAGCGACCACACCCGCGAGGCGGTCGAGGCGGCGGTGGCCGAGCTCGGTTACGTACCCAACCGCGCGGCCCGCGCCCTGGCGGGCAACCGCACGGACGCCATCGCCCTGGTGGTGCCGGAGTCCGAGACCCGCTTCTTCGCCGAGCCGTACTTCTCGGGCATAGTGCAGGGCGTGGGCGCGGCGCTCGCCGACACCGAGATGCAGCTGCTGCTCACCCTGGTCGGCAGTGACCGCGAGCGGCAGCGGCTCGCCCACTACCTGGCGGCGCACCGGGTCGACGGCGTCCTGCTGGTGTCCGTGCGGGCCGACGACCCGCTGCCCGATCTGCTGGCACAGCTCTCCATCCCGGTGGTGATCAGCGGCCGGCGGTCCGACCACGAGACGCTGAACTCGGTCGACTCGGACAACTACCAGGGCGCCCGGAGCGCCGTCGCCCATCTGGTCGCGCGGGGCCGCCGCACCATCGCCACCATCACCGGTCGGCTGGATGTGTACGGCGCCCAGTGCCGCCTCGACGGCTATCGCAGGGCGGTCGCCGCGGCGGGCATCGACAGCGACGAGGCGCTGGTCGCGCCGTCCGACTTCTCCGAGGAGGGCGGCCGCCGGGCGATGGAGCTGCTGCTGGAGCGCAGGCCCGATCTGGACGCCGTCTTCGCGGCGTCCGACGTGATGGCGGCGGGCGCCCGGCAGGTGTTGCGTGAGCGGGGCCGGCGGGTACCCGAGGACGTGGCACTGGTGGGCTTCGACGATTCGACGATCGCCCGTCACATGGACCCGCCGCTGACCAGCGTGCGCCAGCCGATCGAGGACATGGGCCGTGCCATGGCCCGGCTGCTGCTCTCCGAGATCGTGGCCCGCCGCACACCCGGGTCCGGTGGCATCGAGCGGACCCAGATGGTCCTCCCGACGGACCTGGTGCCGCGGCTCAGCTCCTAAGGGCGGTGCAGGGGCCGTCCGGCATACGGCGAAGGCCCGGTCTGTGTGAAACAGACCGGGCCTTCACTCGTGAACGACCTTCAAGGGTGAGTAACGGGACTCGAACCCGCGACATCCTGGACCACAACCAGGTGCTCTACCATCTGAGCTATACCCACCACGACCCGGTCGTTTCCGACCGGCCGAGAAAAAGTGTACAGGGTCCGGGAGGGTGCTCGCTCCAGCTTTTTCGGCGATCCCCGCCCGCGTTCCGTACGCCGTTCTCAGGTGCCGTCGCCGCTTCCGGCACTACTCGGCGGGCAGCACGTGCTTCGCCGCGATCTGCTTCGCGGTGTCCGAGTCCGGGCCGGGCTGCGGTACGAAGACCGCTTCCCGGTAATAGCGCAGCTCCGCGATCGACTCACGGATGTCCGCGAGCGCCCGGTGGTTGCCGTTCTTCTCGGGGCTGTTGAAGTACGCCCGCGGATACCACCGCCGGGCCAGCTCCTTGATGGACGAGACGTCGACGATCCGGTAGTGGAGATAGCTCTCCAGGTCCGTCATGTCGCGGAGCAGGAAGCCCCGGTCGGTACCGACCGAATTCCCGCACAGCGGAGCCTTGCCCGGCTCCTTCACATGCTCGCGGACGTAGGCGAGTACCTTCTCCTCGGCGTCCGCCAGCGTGGTGCCCGCGGCCAGCTCTTCGAGGAGCCCGGAGGAGGTGTGCATCTTCCGCACCACGTCGGGCATGGTCTCCAGTGCCTCGGCGGGCGGGCGGATCACGATGTCCACCCCTTCACCGAGCACGTTCAGCTCCGAGTCGGTGACCAGTGCGGCCACCTCAATGAGTGCGTCGTCCGTCAACGAGAGCCCGGTCATCTCGCAGTCGATCCACACCATGCGATCGTTCATGCGCCCTACCTTACGACCCGCGCCTGTGGACCCGTCCGGGCCGGACCTGACTCGGTCCGGCCCGGACGGGTCGCGGCCTACGACGCGCTCCGCTGCCCCGGTACCGTCGGTCGTCCCGTGGCGAAGGCGTCCGAGCCCGGTTTGCCCGGCTCCGGCGAAGCGGAGGCGGTCGCCGCCGGGCCGGCCGGGGAGCTCGCCGCCGCTGCGCGGCGGACCTGCGGTACCACTTCCTGGGCCACCCCGGCGACCAGCACGGCCGTATCGCCCTGTGGCCTGCGGGCACGGTAGGCCGCCCGGTAGGCGGCCGGGGACGAGCCCAGCTGCCGCCGGAAGTGCCCGCGCAACGCGACCGGGGAGCGGAAACCGCAGCGCCCCGCCACCTCGTCCACCGAGTAGTCGGAGGTCTCGAGGAGCCGCTGTGCCTGGAGTACCCGCTGGGTGATCAGCCACTGCAGCGGCGCGCTGCCGGTCAGCGACCGGAAGCGGCGGTCGAAAGTTCGGCGGCTCATGTAGGCGCGGGCAGCCAGGGTCTCCACGTCGAACTGCTCGTGGAGGTGCTCCAGCGCCCAGGCCACGACCTCGGCCAGCGGGTCGGAGCCGATTTCCTCCGGTAAAGACCTGTCGAGATAGCGCTCCTGCCCGCCGCTCCTGCGCGGTGGGACGACCAGTCGTCTGGCCAGCGCTCCCGCCGCTTCGGTGCCGTGGTCGGTACGGACGATGTGCAGGCAGAGATCGATCCCGGCCGCGGTGCCCGCCGACGTCAGTACGTCGCCGTCGTCGACGAAGAGTTCGCGCGGGTCGACGTGCACCGACGGGTATCGCTTGGCGAGCGTCGGCGCGTACATCCAGTGCGTGGTGGCGGGCCTGCCGTCCAGCAGTCCGGCCGCCGCCAGCACGAACGCACCGGTGCACAGCCCGACGATGCGGGCGCCCTCCTCGTGGGCGCGGCGCAGGGCGTCCAGCGCCTCGGGTGGTGGCGGCGAGGTGATGGAACGCCAGGCCGGCACCACGACGGTGCCTGCCCTGCTGACGGCCTCCAGGCCGTAGGGCGCGGTGAGTTCGAGGCCGCCGGTGGTCCGCAGCGGTCCCTCCTCGCCGGCACTCACCAGGAGGCGGTAGCGGGGCACTCCGGCGTCCTGGCGGTCGATCCCGAACACCGAGAGTGGAATGGAACTCTCGAATATGGGGCCTCCGCTGAAGAGCAGCACGGAGACGATCTCCTTGCGGCGGCGCCCGGAGAGCTTTCTTGTCGCCTCCGGCGCGGCGGTGGAGTCCTGGCCCTGGCTCATGGTGCTAAGCCCCCCTCGGTGCTCGCGGCTCCCTGTTCGTGTCGGGACGGTCGCTCCTGCACACTGCCTCTAATCGTCACGGCCCCTCGGTCCAGCACGAGTCCCCCGCCGTTATACCCATGATCGAATCTACTGCGTCCCGTGGTGCCGGCGTGACAAGTTCGGCTGACGGCACTATGTCGACATGGCAACGTGGCGCGAAGCATTCGATCACGAAGCGTTTCACCCCGAACGCTCTCAGGGAAGTGCGCGTTCCGCGCATGGCCCGTCCCCGTAGGGTGCCGGCGCCTTCCGTGGCCCTTCCTTCGCAGGTGACAAGGGGGTTGACGTACCGTTCCGGCAAGGTTTGGGCACTACCGTGAAGTTGGCTGAAAACGTACGGGAGCACGCGTGCGAATCGGTCAGCTCACCGGCGCACGTCAGTACGGCCGCCGACCGCCCCTGTGCGCCCCCGTGCCGGTCCGCTGCTGCGTTTCCCGCCGGTGGGCCGCCGGTCCTGCGGCCGCCCGGGCGGCCGCCCGTTCGGACTGCCGCAGCAGAAGCCGGCAGACGAGGGTCACCGCGACGAGCCCGAGGGCCGTCAGCGCCGTGTCGCCCAGGCCCGTCCCGTGCACGAGGCGGACGCCGGGGACCAGCACGCAG
Organism: Streptomyces sp. NPDC051320; assembly: GCF_040682175.1. NCBI lineage: Bacteria > Bacillati > Actinomycetota > Actinomycetes > Kitasatosporales > Streptomycetaceae > Streptomyces > Streptomyces sp. NPDC051320. The sequence goes on along the minus strand of NZ_JBFBAL010000002.1, from coordinate 444,968 downwards.
CAGAAGGCAGCCCAGCGCACCACTTGGTTCGCGGAGCCGGACGAGGGGTGCGGCGGCGGAACGGCGGACGGGCGGGACTGCGGTGCGGCCCTCCGACGGGACACCCCGCGGGCGCCGGATGCGGGGGCCGGGTCGGTCGGCGGTACGGGCACGCGCTGCTCCCTGGGAGAGGTCGGGGTGACCCGTGTCCAACGGGTGGCTGCGGCTCCCGGTCACTGCGTCAGGAAGCTGTAGATGCCAACTGGCATTGCCATTTCCCGGCCTGCTCGGGCATGCTCCCTGGAACGCCGGAGTACATCGGCGGGCACTGGGCAGGAAAGGAGTGTCGCCGTACCCTTGCGGGTAGGGGATTGGGAAGATGATTCCCGGACACAGCTCCGACACAGCTCGACTGTCACGTACCGCTCCCTCCTCAGAGGATCTTCTTCGCCGAGACACTGATGGCCGGTTACGAATTCTCCGAACCCGCGGACCGCAAGCAGATCGCCGATCCCTCGGCCGATCTCCATGCGGTGGACGAACCACGTCATTCCTGTGATCCCGCCTTCCTGCACGGGGTCGTCGTCGGTTTCGACGGCTCGACCTCCAGCGAGCGGGCGCTCGCCTATGCCATCGGTATGGCGGTGCGGCTCGGCTCCGGACTGATCATCGTCCATGTCGCCAACCGGCTGCCGACCACGGTCTGGGCGGGCTGCGAGCCCCCGGTCTTCGTGGACGTACCGGATCACCGCACCGAGGTGCTCGGCCTCGAACTGGCCTGTGCGGACTATCTCTCCACGGTGCCCTGGATTCTGGTCGAGCGTGGCGGCGACATCTGCCACGAGCTGGAGGAGGTCGGCCGGGAGTACTCGGCCGACGGCATCGTCGTCGGGTCGACGCACGGGATCGTCGGACGGATCTTCGGCTCGGTGGCCGGCCGGCTCGCGCGGCGCGCGCAGCGGCCCGTCATCGTCATTCCGTAAACCGCCGCTCCCCGTCCGTGACAATCGGCCGATCGGCTTCAACTCCGCTTGACGGTGCGTGAAACTACCGGTGCGTAGAGGTGGTTTGTGCCCTTGTGAAGGGTACATATGGGTCACCCGGACATTCACTGGGACACAGCTTCACTGCATCTGAAGGGAGCCCGCCGTGGACAACCACGTCGCTGCGGGAAGCAGCACGTCTCATCTCGGCCACCTCGCGCTCGGAGTGACCCTCCTCGCGTTCGGCATCGGCACCACCGGCGTGATCAACGGTGTTTCCGCGGCCGATTCCGTGTCGATCGCCACCTGGATCGGCGGCGTCGCCCTGTTCGTCGCCGGCCTCTTCGAGTTCCGCGACGGCAACAGCTTCAACGGCACGGCGTTCGCCGGCCTCGGTGCCTTCTGGTTCACCTGGGCCGCCGGCGTCGGCGACAAGGTCTCCGCGAACGGCGCGGGACTCTTCCTTCTGCTGTGGGCGCTGCTGGCTCTCAGCCTGATGCTCGGGGCCGGCGAAGGTCTGCTCGGCCAGGCCACGTACGGGCTGTTCTTCCTCTCGCTGGTGGTGCTGGCAGTCGGCAGGTTCGCCGACAGCGGCAGCCTCGGCAAGGTCGGCGGCTGGGTGGCCGTGGCGGCCGGTGTCGCCGCCTGGTATGCGGCGACAGCCGCCCTGGCGGGCTGGCCGAGGGCTCTTCCCGGGCGCGCTGCCGGCCGCGGAGTGACGGCCGCCGGCCAGTAGCCGCACCCGCCGGCGACCTGGCGGGCGCCGGCGGCCCGTAAGGAACGGCCGGGATTTACCGGCCGGTCCAAGGCGGCCCCGGTACGCCTGGTGGCGCGTACCGGGGCCGCCTTCACGTGTGCGTCACGCGCACCTCGCGCGCCGTGCGGACCTACGGGCTGTCCCGCAATTCCTGGCGGGAGAGCCCTTACTCGACGGTGACCGACTTGGCCAGGTTGCGCGGCTTGTCGATGTCCCGGCCGAGTGCCAGCGCCGCGTGGTAGGCGAGGAGCTGGAGCGGGATGCCGAGCAGGATCGGGTCCAGCTCGTCCTCGTTCTTGGGCACCAGGATGGTGTGGTCGGCCTTCGGCTGCTCCTGGTGCGCGACCGCGAGGATCCGTCCGTCGCGCGCCTTGACCTCCTCCAGCGCCGCCCGGTTCTTCTCGAGCAGATCGTCGTCGGGAACGATGGCGACCGTCGGCATGGCGGGCTCGATCAGCGCCAGCGGGCCGTGCTTCAACTCCGAGGCGGGGTAGGCCTCGGCATGGATGTACGAGATCTCCTTCAGCTTCAGCGAGGCCTCCCGGGCGACCGGATATCCGCGTACCCGGCCGATGAACATCATCGACTTGGCGTCGGCGTAGGCGGCGGCCAGCTTCTCGATCTCGGCCTCGCCGGCCAGGATTTCGGAGATCTGGGCGGGCAGCTTCCGCAGCCCCGCGATGATGCGCTTGCCGTCCGCCACCGACAGGTCGCGGATGCGGCCCAGATGCAGGGCGAGCAGCGCGAACGAGACCACCGTGTTGGTGAAGCACTTGGTGGAGACCACGCAGACCTCCGGGCCCGCGTGCACGTACACCCCGCCGTCGGTCTCCCGGGCGATCGCCGAACCGACGACGTTCACCACGCCGAGCACCCGGGCACCCTTGCGCTTCAGCTCCTGCACCGCTGCCAGCACGTCGTAGGTCTCACCGGACTGCGAGACCGCCACGTACAGCGTGTCGGGGTCCACCACCGGGTTGCGGTAGCGGAACTCCGAAGCGGGCTCGGCGTCCGCCGGGATGCGGGCCAGCTCCTCGATCAGCTGCGCACCGATCTGGCCCGCGTGGTACGAGGTGCCGCAGCCAAGGATCTTCACCCGGCGCACGCCCCGCGCGTCGCGGGCGTCCAGGTTCAGCCCGCCCAGATGCACGGTGGAGAACCGGTCGTCGATCCGGCCGCGGAGCACCCGGTCGACGGCCTCGGCCTGCTCGGTGATCTCCTTGTGCATGTACGTGTCGTGGCCGCCCATGTCGTACGACTCGGCCTCCCACTCCACGGTGGTCGGCGTCGACGAGGTGGTCGACCCCTCCGTCGTGAAGGTGCGGAAGTCGTCGGCCTTGAGGGTGGCCATCTCGCCGTCCTCGAGGGTGACGACCTGGCGGGTGTGCGAGACCAGCGCCGCCACGTCGGACGCGACGAACATCTCCTTCTCGCCGATGCCGAGCACCACCGGGGAGCCGTTGCGGGCGACCACGATGCGGTCGGGGAACTCGGCGTGCAGCACCGCGATGCCGTAGGTGCCCTCGACCAGCCGGACGGTCTCGCGGACCTTGTCCTCCAGCGTCACCGCCTGCGAACGGGCGATGAGGTGGGTGAGGACCTCGGTGTCGGTCTCGGAGAGGAACTCCACGCCGTCGGCGGTGAGTTTGGCGCGCAGTTCGGACGCGTTGTCGATGATGCCGTTGTGCACGACGGCGACCTGGTTCTCCGCGTCCAGGTGCGGGTGGGCGTTCGCGTCGCTCGGGGCACCGTGGGTGGCCCAGCGGGTGTGCGCGATACCGGTGGTGCCCGCGAAGCGCTTAGGAACACGGGCTTCGAGTTCGCGGACCCGGCCCTTCGCCTTGACCATCTTCAGCGCGGGTGACTTGGGGGACGAGACGACGATCCCCGCGGAGTCGTAGCCCCGGTACTCCAGTCGCTGCAGCCCCTCCAGGAGCAGCGGTGCCACATCACGCTTTCCGATGTATCCGACGATTCCGCACATATCGCTCCTCGTACCCTCTAGCCGTAGACAATCTGTACTAGCCGTAGACAATGCGGCGCAGCTGCCGCAGGGAGAGCTCGGGCGGCGCCACCGCGCGGTGCGGCAGTTCGTCCGAGATCCGCTCGAAAATGTCCGGGTTCGTCAGTCCGCGGGCCTGCAGTTCGCGATGGCGGCGCCGGACGAACTCCTCGGCCGTCTCGTCGAAGTACGCGAGCACGTCAAGGACCACCCGGGCGGCTTCGCCGCGCTGCAGCGCGGTGCTGCGCACCAGGTGGTCAATGAGGTCGTCATAGGACGGACGGCTTTCGAGCACCCGTTGATATTGGTGCGACGGGCGACTCTTTGCAAGATTTCTGCCCGATATCGGGCAGGAGAAGGCGCGAGTGGGGGTATGGGAGTCGCTTTGCGATCAGTTCGTCGGCTTTTTTGGCGCCGACGCGATGGGATTCTTCAGCGTCCCCGACAGCTGCAGTGCCCCCGCCGGGTCCTGCAGATCGACCATCTGCTGGTTGTCGCGGAGCTGGAGACGGTTGAGGCAGGACAGCGCGAATTCCGGCGCGAACAGGTCGTACCGCCGGAACTTCTCGGCCAGCTGGGGCGTGGAGTCCTGGTACGCGCGGACGCAGTCCGCGACCGTCCGCCAGAAGTCGTGCTCGCTCAGCAGACCCTCGGTGACCAGCGCCGCGCTGAGAAAGCGGAAGAAGCAGTCGAAGACATCCGTGAAGACCGACAGGAGCCGCAGATCGTCGGGCACCTCGGCGCGGATGCGCTCGACCTCCGGCGGCAGGTCGGTGGCTGGATCGAGTACGGCTATCTCTTCGGCGATGTCCTTGTATATCGCCCGCCGGACGAGGCCGTCCTCGATCACCAGGATCACATTCTCGCCATGCGGCATATACACCAGGCCGTATGCGTAGAAGCTGTGCAGCAGCGGAGTGAAGTAGGCATGGAGGTAGTGCCGCAGCCACACCACCGGCCGCTCACCGGACTCGGCGATCAGCGCGCCCGCGAAGGAGGCCCCCGCCCGGTCCGTGTGCAGCAGCGAAGCCATGGTGGCCGGCCGCTCGCCGGGCTTCAGCGTGGGCACCGGGCTCTCCCGCCAGAGCGCGGCCAGCATTTTGCGGTACGGCGAGCCCTTGGCCGTCGCCGTTTCGTACTGCCGGTGGTGGTAGCCGACGGCGGCCCGCTCGCGGATGACGGTCAGCCCCGTCGAGCTGAGCACCGGATCGTGCTCGACGAGGTCCGCCAGCCAGTCGTTGATGGCGGGTGTCGCCTCCATGTAGGCCGCCGAAAGCCCGCGCATGAAGCCCATGTTGAGGACCGACAGGGCCGTTTTGACGTAGTGCTTGGCCGGGTGGTCGGTGTTGAAGAAGGTACGGATCGACTGCTGCGCCAGATACCGGTCGTCGCCCGGTCCCAGCAGCACCAGACGCTGCTGCGCCACCTCGCCGGCGAAGGTCACGGCGAGCTTGTTCTGCCACTGCCAGGGGTGGACCGGAATCAGGAAGTACCCGTCGAGATCGAGGCCGAGCCCGGCCATCGTCGCGGCGAACCGCCGCAGCGTCTCCTCGCCCAGCTCTCCCCGGACCAGCGCGTCGTAGTCCAGGCCGGCGCCCGCGGTGAAGGTGGCCCGGTCGCGCCGGGCGGCCAGCCAGATCAGCTGCACCGGGCTCGCGGTCTCCGGCGCGTACGCCAGGTACTCGGCCGCGTCGAAGCCCAGCCGGCCGTTGTTGGCGACGAAGCAGGGGTGCCCCTCGGTCATCCCGGTTTCGATGTCCTGGAACCCGGCACCCGCCAGCTCGGCCGCCGGCACCGGCGCCTTGCCGAGCTTGTACGCCGTGCTGGACAGGGTGGAGGAGATCTCCTCCAGGTAGACCGGCAGGACGGCATCGCTCAGCCCCAGGGCGCCGCGCAGCTCGATGAAGAAGTCCAGCGCGTCCAGCGGTAGCTCCGCACCGTCCCGGTGCCGCGTGACGGACGCGGCCGACACCTGCCAGTGGTCCAGCGCGAACCGCCGGGCGCCGAAGCGGTACGCGGTCGCGCCGTCGTCACTGTGCACCACGTATTTATCAGGCACCGTTCTATCAGGCACCGTTTTATCAGGCACCGTTTTGTCAGGCACCGTGTTTTCGGGCACCGCCGAGTCGTCGCCGAGCGGCTGTGGGGACAGCAGGCGCTCGTGCGAGAACTCCGCGAGCGCCTTGCGGACGAGCAGCCGGTTGGCCTCGGCCCAGAGCCCGGGGGTCAGGTGGTCGCTCATCGGTGGGACTCCTTGCTGGATAGGGCCGCCTGGTAGGACCGGCGGGTGCATATGCTCAGCGCGGCTCTCTTCTCCGGCTTATCGATCTCGCGCACGACCTCGAAGCCGACCGACGTGTTGAGTGCGTGCACCGCGTGGTTGCGGACGTCCGGCTCCACCACCACCCGCCGGGTCGCCGGGTCGGCGAAGAGTTCCGCCATCACCGCGGCGATCACCGCGCGGGTGAAGCCGTGCACGGGGGTGTCGGTGGGCGCCACCAGGAAGTGCATCCCCACGTCACCGGGTTCCGCGTCGTACAGCCCCCTGAGTTCGACGTGCGCAGGGTCGTAGCGCTCCATCAGGAACGCCGGGGCACCGTCGTGCAGGCCGATGAAGGCCTCGTGGTGCTCGGAGGCGGCGACGGCCATGTACTCGCGCTCGACATCCGGCAGCGTGGCGTCCCGCATCAGCCAGAAGGCCGCCTTGGGATGGGTAACCCAGCCGTGCACGAGTTCGGAATCGGAGAGGGGGTCGAGCGGGCGGAGGGTGAGGGCGATCATGCGGCGAACTCCTGGAAGGCGATGGCCTTTTCGACCGGGTAGTACTCCTGGCCGTCGAGCAGCTCGCGGATGATGCACGCGTTGCGGTAGGCGGCCATGCCGAGGTCGGGGGCGACGAAGCCATGGGTGTGCAGCTCGGCGTTCTGGACGTAGATCGTCCGGTCCGCGTCGATACTGTAGTTGCGGTGCACGTCGAACCGGCCCTGTGCGTCCCAGCGGATCCGGGCCCGCAGCGGCTCGAGGAACTCCGGCACCCGGTACCGGTAGCCGGTGGCCAGCACCAGGCCCTGGGTGGCCAGCGTGAGGTCCTTCTGCTGCTCCTGCCGGCGTAGCCCCAGGGTGTAGGTGCCGTGGTCGTAACCCGCTGTTTCCAGCGAGGTGTTGGTCAGCAGCCTGGTCGGCACCGGGCCGCGCCGGTTCTTCGTGTACAGCAGGTCGTAGATGGCGTCGATCAGCTCCGCGTTGATGCCCTTGTAGAGGTTCTTCTGCGCAGCGTTGAGCCGGTCGCGGGTGGCCGCGGGCAGAGCATGGAAGTAGTCCACGTACTCCGGAGAGGTCATCTCCAGCGTGAGCTTGGTGTACTCCAGCGGGAAGAACCGGGGGGAGCGGGTGACCCAGTTCAGTGCGTAGCCGTGGGTGTCGATGTCCTGGAGCAGGTCGTAGTAGATCTCCGCAGCGCTCTGTCCGCTGCCGACCACGGTGACCGACTCCTTGGCCTGCAGCGTGGCCTTCGCGGCCAGGTAACGGGAGTTGTGGACCAGGTCGCCGCCGAGGCCGCGGCAGGACTCCGGGATGTACGCCGGGGTGCCCGTGCCGAGTACGAGCCGGCGTCCCCGGTGGACGGCGCCGGCGGCGGTGCGTACGGCGTAGACCTCCTCCCGCTCCTCGTACACCACCTCGGTGACCGTTTCGCCGAAGCGGATCGAGGGAAGCTTCGCGGCGGCCCAGCGGCAGTAGTCGTTGAACTCCTCGCGCAGCGGATAGAAGCTCTCGCGGATGTAGAAGGAGTACAGCCTGCCGCACTCCTTGAGGTAGTTGAGGAAGGAGTACGGCGATGTCGGGTCGGCCAGCGTGACCAGGTCGGAGAGGAAGGGCGTCTGCAGGGTGGCGCCCTCCAGGAACATTCCGCTGTGCCAGTCGAAGTCCGGCTTGGACTCCAGGAAGAGCCCGCTCAGGCCGTCGACCGGTTCGGTCAGGCAGGCCAGCCCCAGGTTGAACGGTCCGAGGCCGATCGCGACGAAGTCGTGAATATCGTGCATGCGGTGGGCCCCGGACTCAGGAGGCGTGGGCAAGGGTCTCTCCCAGATACTGGCCGGCGTGCTCGGCGATGAGGTCGAGGACGGCGGCGATGTCGGTGACGGTGGTCTGCGGGTTGAGCAGGGTGAACTTGAGGTAGGCACGCCCGTTGACCGTGGTGCCCGCGACGACCGCCTCCCCGGAGGCGAACAGCGCCTTGCGGGCGTACTGGTTGGCCCGGTCGATCAGGGCCGGCGCGGTGACGTGCGCCGGGACGAAACGGAAGACCAGCGTGGAGAGCTGCGGCCGGACGGCGACATCGAAGCGCGGATCGGTGGCGAGCAGCTGCCAGCCCTGCTCCGCGAGGTCCACCACCTCGTCGAAGAGCCGGCCCACTCCGTCGGCGCCCATCACCCGCAGCGTCATCCACAGTTTGAGCGCGTCGAACCGGCGGGTGGTCTGCAGGGACTTGTCCACCTGGTTGGGGATGCGGGCCACCGCGGCCGAGCGCGGGTTGAGGTAGTCGGCGTGGTAGGTCGCATGTCGCAGGGTCGCCCCGTCGCGTACCACCAGCGCGCTGGAACTCACCGGCTGAAAGAAGGACTTGTGGTAGTCCACGGTGACCGAGTCGGCCTGCTCGACTCCGTCGAGGCGGTGGCGCCGGTGCGACACCAGCAGCCCGCAGCCGTACGCCGCGTCGACGTGCAGCCAGGTGCCGTACTGCGCGCAGAGCGCGGCGATCTCCGGCAGCGGGTCGATGGAGCCGAAGTCGGTGGTCCCCGCGGTGGCCACCACGGCCATCGGGACGCCGCCCTCGGCCCGGCACCGCGCCAGCTCCCGGGCGAGTGCGACGGTCTGCAGCCGCTTGTCCTGGTCGCAGGGTACGCAGACGACGGCCTCCGGCCGCAGCCCGAGCAGTTTCGCGGACTTCTGCACGCTGAAATGACTGCTCTCGGAGGTGAACACCCGCAGCATGGCGGAATCCTGTGCCTTGGCCTCCTCGCGGGCCAGCAGCAGCGCCTGCAGGTTGGACTGCGAACCACCGCTGGTGAACACCCCGTCGGCGGCCGGCCCGAACCCGATCCGGCCGGCGGTCCAGTCGACCAGCCGACGCTCGATCAGGGTGCCGCCCGCGCTCTGGTCCCAGGTGTCCAGCGAGGAGTTGACCGCGGAGAGCACCGCTTCCGCCGCCACCGCGGGGATGACGACCGGGCAGTTGAGGTGGGCGAGATAGCGGGGATGGTGGAAGTAGACCGCGTCCCGCAGATAGACGGTCTCGAGCTCGTCCAGCGCGGCGCCCGCGTCGCCGAGCGGCGTGTCCAGGTCGATGGCGTCGACGGCCGGGGAGAGCGCGTCGGGGGTGATGCCGGTGAACGGGTTCCTGGTGGAGGCGAGTTGGGCCGCCACCCGCTCGACTGCTGCGGTGGCCGTGTGGCGGTACTGCTCCGCGGTCGTGTCGTTGAGCAGGTGTGAGCGCATGAACGGTCCTCCGGGGAAGGAAGAAGGGAACGTCAGGTCAGGTACGTTCCTGATTAGGTAAGGCTAACCTAACTTAACGGATTCGAGGCCGCAACGAGCCCCGGCTCCGCGGGGGCGTACGGGGGTCAGGCCGCCGCAGCCCGCAACTGCTCCTCGCTGAGCCCGCGACGCCAGTACCCGACGAAGGTGACATGCCGGCGGTCGAGCCGCCGCTCGCCCACCAGATGGCGGCGCAGTTCCCTGACCCGGCCGGACTCGCCCGCGATCCACGCGTAGGGCGAGGCGCCCGGCAACTCCGCGGCGCCCACCGCTGCCACGGCCGACGGCGCGCCCTCGGCCCGTACCAGCCAGGTGACCCGGGCGTCCGCCTCGGTGCGGAGCTGCTGGCGGTCCCCGCTGTGCGGCACCTCCAGCCAGACGTGCGCCCGGGTGCCGGCCGGCAGCCACTCCAGGATGGCCGCGGCGGCGGGCAGCGCGGTCTCGTCGGCGCAGATCACCACCGAGTCGGTGCCGGTGGGCGGCTGGAAGCGGACGGCCTTGTTCTCGGCGGCCGCCGGCCCGAGCACGACCACCCGCTGCCCCGGGACGGCCCGGCGCGCCCAGCGGCAGGCCGGGCCCGGGTGGCTCCCGCCTGCTCCGTCCGCGTCGCCGTCCCCTGCCCCGCCCGCGTGGCCGTGCAGCGCGAAGTCGATGTCGACCTCGTCCGGGTTCCGGCGCTGGTCGCGCACGGTGTACGAGCGCAGCACGGCCCGTACGTCGGCGGGCAGCGCCCGCCACTCGGTGAACCAGTCCTCGCCGACCGGCAACACCGGCTCCGGCTGCCCGGGATGCGGCAGGAAGAGCGACAGGCTCTGGTCCCGGCCGCCGGCGGCGAACTCACCGAGGCCTTCGCCACCGAAGGTGATGCGGACCATCGACGGGCTGAGCCGCCGGGTCCTTACGACATGCAGGCCGAAGAAACGGAACGGGGCGGAAACAGCCGTCGTCATGGGTCAGCCGACCTTCCTGGCGTTCTCGATCGCCTCGGCCAGGGCGTCCAGGGCCGGTGCGCACTTGTCGTAGGAGAAGATCGGGTCGGTGGTGGAACGGGGGATGACCTGGCCCGCCTTCACCGCCGGCAGCTCACCCCAGGTCGGCTTCGACTTCAGGGCGGCGGGCTGCAGCGCCGACGTCCGGTTGTCCATCATGATGATGTCGGCCGGGTACTTGTCGGCGTTCTCCCAGCTCAGGCTCTCGAACCAGCCCTGCTTGTCGACCTTGTCGGGCACCACGATGTTGACGCCGAGTTCCTTGAAGTACCGCAGGTCCGCGGAGGGTTCGGGCGTCGAGATGTAGAACAGGTCGGCGCCGGCCGAGCCGATCAGCACCCGGATCTTCGGGTTGGCCCTGGCCGCGGCGCGCAGCCGGGCGGCGGCCTTCTCGAAGCGTGCCCTGGCGTCGGTGACCTTCTGCGCCTTGAGGTCGGCGCCCAGCGATGCGGCGAGCTCGGCGTGGCGCTGGAGCGCGGCGGGCATCGACGTCCTGGCGACCATCAGCGCGACACTCGGGGCCAGTTCGAGGACCTTGTCCTTGGACTCGTCCGGCACGTACCAGAGCGCGCCCTTGTCGTACATCCCGGTGATCAGCAGTTGGGGGCCGAGCGCGGCGTACTTCTCCACATTGAACTCGCCCCAGACGTTGCCGAGTATCTCGACCTTGCTGATGTCGAGGTCGCCGGCCTGGACGTCGGCCTTGCCGTCCTTGGTCTTCGTCGGCCCGAAGACGCCCACCACCTCGACCCCGTAGTCGTGCAGAGCGGCCGCGGTGCCGGTGAAGGCGACGATCTTCGCGGGGGTCGAACCGGCCTTCGCGACCTTCCCGCGGTCGTCCTTGAAGGACCAGGCCCCCGACCCCGCCTTCGCCGTACCCGCCGAGGATTTCGAGTCGCCGCCCCCGCACGCGCTGAGCGCGGCGCCGATACCGATGGCGCCGCCCGCGGCGAGGAGGCCGCGACGGGAGAGGTGGGAAGCGCTGGCATTGGGCATGGCGGGCTCTGCTTTCCATACGTGCCGATGTGGCCACTGGGCAACTTCAGGTCAGGTTAGCCTAACCTGACCTGAAGCCCCCTCGTATGGACGCCCCGTCGGCCGGGGCGCGGTCGCGCGGCCGGTCAGCTCGTCGGCAGCCCGAGTTCCCGCGCGATCAGCATGCGCTGCACCTCGCTGGTGCCCTCGCCGATCTCCAGGATCTTCGAGTCGCGCCACATCCGCGCCACCGGGTACTCGTTCATGAAGCCGTACCCACCGTGGATCTGGGTGGCCTCGCGCGCGTTGTCCACGGCCACGGTCGACGAGTAGAGCTTCGCCAGCGCCGCCTCCTTCTTGAACGGTTCGCCGGTCACCAGGCGCGATGCCGCGTCCCGCCAGGACACCCGGGCGGTGTGCGCCTTCATCTCCATGTCGGCGATCTTGAACTGGATCGCCTGGTTGTCACCGATCGGGCGGCCGAAGGCGTGCCGGGTCTTCGCGTACGAGACGGACTCGTCGACGCAGCCCTGGGCGAGGCCGGTCGCCAGCGCGGAGATGGCGACCCGGCCCTCGTCGAGGATGCGCAGGAACTGGGCGTAACCGCGACCCTCCTCGCCGAGCAGGTTCGCGGCCGGCACCCGGACGTCGGAGAAGGACAGTTCGCGGGTGTCCGAGGCGTTCCAGCCGACCTTCGAGTACGGGGCGGCGACGGTGAAGCCGGGGGTGCCGGACGGCACGATGATCGCGGAGATGAGCGGGCGGCCGTCGGCCTTGCGGCCGGTGACCGCGGTGACGGTGACCAGGCCGGTGATGTCCGTACCGGAGTTGGTGATGAAGCACTTGGAGCCGTTGATCACCCAGTCGTCACCGTCCCGCACCGCGGTGGTCCGGGTGCCGCCGGCGTCCGAACCGCAGCCTGGTTCGGTCAGGCCGAAGGCACCCAGGATCTCGCCCGAGCACATCCGCGGCAGCCACTCCCGCTTCTGCTCCTCGGTGCCGAAGAGGTGAACCGGCATCGCGCCGAGCGACACCCCGGCCTCGAGGGTGATGGCCACCGAGGAGTCGACCCGGGCCAGCTCCTCCAGGGCGATCCCCAGCGCGAGGTAGTCACCGCCCATGCCGCCGTACTCCTCGGGGAAGGGCAGCCCGAAGAGGCCCATCCGGCCCATCTCGCGGACGATCTCGTACGGGAACTCGTGCCGCTCGTAGAAGTCGCCGATCTTCGGCGCGATCACATCGTGGGCGAACGCCTCGACGGTGCGGCGGAGTTCTTCGTGTTCGGGGGTGAGGCGGTGGTCCATGTCACTGCTCCTGGTGGGAGAGGGCGCGTACGGTGCGGGAAGGGCTGGGTCGGCCCAGTTGTCCGGCCATCCACACGCTGGTGGCGGTGAGGCGGCCGAGGTCGACGCCGGTTTCGACGCCGAGGCCTTCGAGCATCCACACGAGGTCTTCGGTGGCGAGGTTTCCGGTGGCGGACTTCGCGTACGGGCAGCCGCCCAGGCCGCCGGCCGACGCGTCCACCGTGGTCACCCCGTGCTGCAGGGCGGCGAGGGTGTTGGAGAGGGCCTGGCCGTAGGTGTCGTGGAAGTGGACGCCGATCGACTCCGTACCGACGCCTGCCGCGTTGAGGCCGGTGAGGAGGGCCAGCACATGCCCGGGGGTGGCCACCCCGATGGTGTCGCCGAGGCTCAGCTCGTCGCAGCCCAGGTCCAGCAGCCGCTTGGCGACCGTCACCACCCGGTCGACCGGGACCGGCCCCTCCCAGGGGTCGCCGAAGCACATCGAGAGGTAGCCCCGGACGTGCATGCCGGCCGTCCGGGCGGTCGCGACGACCGGCTCGAACATGGCGAGCGACTCGTCGACGGTCCGGTTGAGATTGGCCTTGGCGAAGGACTCGGTCGCCGAGCCGAACACCGCGATCCGGCGGGCGCCGAGATCACGGGCGCGCTCCAGGCCCCGTGCGTTGGGCACGAGCACCGGCAGGTCGACGCCCCCGATGCCGCCGAGCTGCGGGAACAACACCTCGGCGTCGGCCAGTTGGGGCACCCACTTGGGGTGCACGAAGCTGGTCGCCTCGATGGTGGTCAGGCCCGCCTCGGCGAGGCGGTGGATGAACTCCGCCTTCACCTCGGTCGGTACGACCGTCTGTTCGTTCTGCAGTCCGTCCCGGGCGCCGACCTCGTGGATGCGGATCCGGGGCGGCAACCCCTGCGCCGGTACGGACATCGGGAGCCCGGGGGTCATACGGCATCCTCCTGAGGAGTGACCACGGCCAGCACCTGGTCCATGGCGACGGTGGTGCCCGGCTGCACGTCCAGTTCGCTGACGACGCCCGCGTGCGGGGCGGTGATCAGGTGTTCCATCTTCATCGCCTCGACCACCAGCAGCCCCTGCCCGGCGATCACCTCGTCACCGGTGGCGACCTTCACCACGGTGACCGTCCCGGGCATCGGCGCGGTGAGCGATCCGGCGCCGCCGCGCCCGGCCGCCGCGTCCAGCGTGGCCTCCACCGGATCGTGGTCCTGGACGTGCCAGGCGTCCCCGTCCCTGCCCAGCCAGTTCCCGGCCCGGTGGAAGGTGTGCACGGTTCCCTCGACGGTGACCGACACGGTGTGCGGTCCGACCCGGCCCGCGCCCTCGGCGCGCACCGGCTCGTGCCCGGGGACCCGCAGCCAGTGGGCGAGCGGTACGTGGGTGCCGCCCAGCCGCCAGCCGCTCGGTACCGAGAACGGGTCGGTCCAGGCCCCGGGCCCGGCAGGTCGTGGGGCCCGCTCCGCGCGGCGTACCGCGGCCGCCGCCGTGTACACCTCCGGCGGGACGGTGTCGTCGATCAGGCCGTCCGCCTCACGCTCGACCAGGCCGGTGTCCAGGTCGCCCGCCACCACCGCCGGGTGGGCGAGCAGCCGGCGCAGGAAGCCGGCGTTGGTCGGGACGCCCAGGGTGACCGTGTCCGCCAGCGCCGCCCGGAGCTTGCGCAGCGCGGTCGCCCGGTCGGGCCCATAGGCGATGACCTTCGACAGCATCGGGTCGTAGCGGCTGCCGACCTCGGCGCCCTCGCTGAGGCCCGAGTCGGTGCGCACTCCCTGACTTTGCGGCTCGCGCAGCGACAGCACGGTGCCGCCCGACGGCAGAAAGCCCCGGGCCGGGTCCTCGGCGCAGACGCGCGCCTCGACGGCATGGCCGGTGAGGGTGATGTCCTTCTGGCTGTACGGGAGTTGCTCGCCGGCCGCGACGCGGAGCTGCCACTCGACGAGGTCGATGCCGGTGATCAGCTCGGTCACCGGGTGCTCGACCTGGAGACGGGTGTTCATCTCCATGAAGTAGTACGAGGAGGGGTCGTTGCCCGGGACGATGAACTCCACCGTGCCCGCCCCCGTGTAACCGCAACTGCGGGCCGCCTGCACCGCGGCCTCGCCCATCGCCGTACGGGTCGCCTCGTCCAGCAGGACGGACGGCGCCTCCTCGATGATCTTCTGGTGGCGGCGCTGCAGCGAACATTCGCGCTCGCCCAGATGCACCACATTGCCGTGGCCGTCCGCCAGCACCTGGATCTCGATGTGGCGCGGCCGGTCGATCCACCGCTCGATCAGGAGCGTGTCGTCACCGAAGGACGAGCGGGCCTCGCGCCGGGCCGACGCGATCTCGTCCAGCAGCCGCGACTCGTCCCGGACCAGGTGCATGCCCTTGCCGCCCCCGCCGGCGGACGGCTTGATCAGCACCGGCATCCCGATGTCCTGTGCGGCTGCGGCGAGTTCGGCGTCGGTGAGTCCGCTCCCCGAGGAGCCGGGGACCACCGGGACGCCCGCCGCCCGCACCGTCGCCTTGGCGCGGATCTTGTCGCCCATCAGCGAGATCGCGGAGGCGGGAGGGCCGATGAAGACCAGTCCGGCGTCCGCGCAGGCCTGCGCGAAGCCGGCGTTCTCGGCCAGGAAGCCGTATCCCGGGTGTACCGCTTGCGCGCCGCTGCCTGCGGCCGCGGCCAACAGCCTCTCCACCGACAGATAGCTCTCGGCGGCGGACGCGGGGCCGATACGGACGGCGGTGTCCGCCTCCCGCACGTGCCGGGCGTCCGCGTCCGCGTCGCTGAACACGGCCACCGAGCGGATGCCCAGCTCCCGCAGCGTACGGATGACCCGGACGGCGATCTCGCCCCGGTTGGCGATCAGAACGCTGTCGAACATTTCCATCCTCATCACATCCGGAAGACGCCGTAGCCGGGCTCGCCCAGCGGGGCGTTGGCACAGGCGGTCAGGGCGAGACCGACGACCTGGCGGGTCTCCAGCGGGTCGATGACACCGTCGTCCCAGAGCCGGGCCGTCGCGTAGTAGGCGTTCCCCTGCTGGTCGTACTGGGCGCGGATCGGGTCCTTGAAGGCCTCTTCCTCCTCGGCGCTCCAGTCGTCGCCCAGCTGGTCCCGCTTGACGGTGGCCAGCACGGACGCGGCCTGCTCGCCGCCCATCACCGAGATCTTCGCGTTCGGCCACATCCACAGGAAGCGCGGCGAATAGGCGCGCCCGCACATCGAGTAGTTGCCCGCGCCGTACGACCCGCCGACCACCACCGTCAGTTTCGGGACCCGGGCGCAGGCCACCGCGGTCACCATCTTGGCGCCGTGCTTGGCGATGCCGCCCGCCTCGTAACTCCGGCCGACCATGAAGCCGGAGATGTTCTGCAGGAAGAGCAGCGGAATGCCGCGCTGGTCGCACAGCTCGATGAAGTGCGCGCCCTTCTGCGCGGACTCGGAGAAGAGGATGCCGTTGTTGGCGATGATCCCGACCGGATGGCCGTGGATCCGTGCGAAGCCGGTGACCAGCGTCGTCCCGAACTCCGACTTGAACTCGGCGAACCGGGAGCCGTCGGTGATCCGGGCGATCACCTCACGCACGTCGTAGGGCGTACGGGAATCGACCGGTACCGCGCCGTACAGACCCGCCGGGTCGGCCTTCGGCTCCTCCACCGGTTCCACGGTCCAGGGGAGCGGGCCGCGCTCCGGCAGGGTGGACACGATGGTCCGGACGATCCGGAGCGCGTGCGCGTCGTCCTCGGCGAGATGGTCGGTGACCCCGGAGACCCGGGAGTGCACCTCCCCGCCGCCCAGCTCCTCGGCCGTCACGACCTCACCGGTGGCCGCCTTCACCAGCGGCGGCCCGCCCAGGAAGATGGTGCCCTGGTTGCGGACGATCACTGCCTCGTCGCTCATCGCCGGGACGTACGCGCCGCCCGCCGTGCAGGAGCCGAGCACTGCGGCGATCTGCGGGATGCCCGCGCCGGACATCCGGGCCTGGTTGTAGAAGATCCGCCCGAAATGCTCGCGGTCCGGGAAGACCTCGTCCTGCAGGGGCAGGAAGGCGCCGCCGGAGTCCACCAGATACAGGCAGGGGAGGCGGTTCTCCAGGGCCACCTCCTGCGCCCGCAGGTGCTTCTTCACGGTCATCGGGTAGTACGTGCCGCCCTTGACCGTGGCGTCATTGGCGACCACCATCACCTCGCGGCCGCTGACCCGGCCGATGCCGGCGATCACCCCCGCCGCCGGGGCCGCCCCGCCGTACATCCCCTCGGCCGCCAGCGGTGCCAGTTCCAGGAACGGGGACCCGGGGTCGAGCAGGGTGTCGACCCGGTCCCTGGGCAACAGCTTTCCGCGCGCCGTGTGGCGGGCGCGGGACTTCTCGCCGCCGCCCAGCCGGGCGGCGGCCAGTCGGCCCCGCAGCTCGGCGGCGAGCGTCTCGTGCGCCGCCTCGTTGGCCTGCCAGGCCTCGGACGCGGGATCAGCCGCGCTCGCCAGCACCGGTGCCTGCTGCATCCGTCGGGCCCCCTTGCTCGGTGTCGTACTTGCTCGGTGTCGTTCGCGTTCGGTGGTCGTTCGGTTTCCGGACGTTAGTGACCGTTAACATGGTGCGGTCAGGTTAACGCTCGCTAACCCCGCTGTCTAGAATGGACCCATGAGCACCAGGACGGACGCCCCGACGCGGCGCGAGCAGATCCTCAAGGAGGCTGCGCGCCTCTTCGCCGAGCGCGGCTTCCACGGCGTCGGCGTCGACGAGATAGGTGCCGCCGTGGGCATCAGCGGCCCCGGTCTCTACCGTCACTTCGCGGGCAAGGACGCGATGCTCGCCGAACTGCTCGTCGGGATCAGCGAGCGGCTGCTGGACGGCGGCAGGCTGCGCGCCGCGCAGGCCGCCGGCGGACCCGAGACGGTGCTCGGCTCGCTCATCGACGGCCACATCGACTTCGCGCTCGACGACCGCCCGCTCATCACCGTGCACGATCGGGAGCTCGACCGGCTGCGCGACAGTGACCGCAAGGCGGTCCGCAGGCTCCAGCGGCAGTACGTCGAGCTGTGGGTCACCGTCGTCCGGGAGCTTCACCCGCACACCCCCGAACCGGAGGCCCGGGCCGCCGTGCACGCCGTCTTCGGGCTGCTGAACTCCACCCCGCACCTGGGCACCGGCGGCCTCCCGGGCCGGGCCGTCACCGAGGCCCTGCTGCGCCGTCTCGCCCACGGGGCCTTCGAAGCACTGGCGCGGACGCCGGAGGCAGCCGGGCTTCCCGACTGACGCGACCGACGGCTGACGGCACAATGGGGCTCATGCCGATACCCAGCCGCGCCGATCTCGTCGACCACCTCGTCCGTACGCGCATCGCGGGAGACGTCGCCACGCCCCGCGACAACAACCTCTCCCACTACCGCAAGCTCTCCAACGGCGACCGCCACTTCTGGCTCGGCCTGGAACTCGGTGACCGCTGGGCGGACGAGCAGGACGTGCTCGCGGTGATGGCCGAACGCTGCGGGGTGAGCGACGACCCCGAGCACCGCTACGGGCAGGACACCATCGACCCGGAGCTGACGGTCGACGCGCTGGAACGGATGGCGGCCCGGCTGCGCAAGGCCGCGGCGGGCAAGCAGCGGGTGCTCCTGGCGACCGGGCACCCGGGCGGGCTGCTGGACGTACACCGCGCCACAGCGGACGCGCTGCGCACCGCGGGCTGCGAGATCGTACGGATCCCGGGCGGCCTGGCCTCCGACGAGGGCATGGTCTACCAGTTCGCGGACGTCGCGGTGCTCGAACGCGGCGCCACGCTCTGGCACACCCACTCGCCCGTGCCGATGACGAGCATCCTCGACGGCCTGGAGCGCGAAGGGCGCCCGCTGCCCGATCTGGTCGTCGCCGACCACGGCTGGGCCGGCTGCGCGGGCCAGCGCGGCATCGACTCCGTCGGCTATGCCGACTCCAATGACCCGGCGCTCTTCCTCGGCGAGACCGAAGGCACCATGCAGGTCACCGTCCCGCTCGACGACCACGTCACCGACCCGCGCTTCTACGACCCGATGACGGCGTACCTGCTGGACGCGGCGGGGCTGGTCTGACGGCAACCGAGGCGGTTTCGGCCCCAGCGGCCCGTAGGCTTGTCCGCCCTCGGCTCGCACCCTGATGGGTCACAGGACCCGGCGCATGCAGATCCGTGGCCAGCGGTCCAGACCGTGAGCGGCTTCCCGCAGGCGGATGTCGCGCAGACCGGGTGAGCTCGTGCTCCTCCAGGCGCCGGAAGCCGCAGCGTGCGTAGTAAGGGGCGTTCCACGGCGCGTGGGTGAAGGTCGTCAGGGTCAGGGCGGGCATTCCGTCGGACAGGGCTCCGGCTGCGAGGTGGTCCAGCAGCAACCGGCCCACCCGGCGGCGGGCGTGGTTGGGGTGGACCGATACCTGTTCGACGTGGAGACTCCCGTCGACGGGCTCGGCGACGAGGTAGGCCACCGGTCTGTCGGGGCCGTCCACTGCCACCCAGGCCAGTCCGGCCCGCTGGTAGCGGGAGAGTTCGTCGAGGGGGAGCGGGTCATCGTCGGCGATCTCCGGCATACCGATGCCCCGGAAGCATTCACCGGCTGCCCTTTCGACGTCCTGGAGGAGGGGGAAGTTCGGCCGTGACCCGTCAAGCCGTTTCCCCGGACGACCGTGGCTCGACCGGGCGCCCGGGGCGGCCGGTCGAGCCACGGTTGATCAACGCGGAACCCGGACGACGCCCTCCTGGATCACGGTGACCGCGAGGTGCCCGTCCCGGGTGTAGATGCGGGCCTGGCCGAGGCCGCGTCCGCCCGACGCGGAGGGGGACTCCTGGTCGTAGAGGAGCCATTCGTCGGCCCGGAAGGGGCGGTGGAACCACATCGCGTGGTCGAGGCTGGCGCCGACCACGTCCCCGGTGGCCCAGCCACCGCGGCCGTGCGCCAACAGGACCGAGTCGAGCAGGGTCATGTCGGAGACGTAGGTGGCGAGGCAGACGTGCAGCATCGGCTGGTCGATCTCGCCGTCCAGCTTGCCGCTGGTGCGGAACCAGACCTGCGAGCGCGGTTCGCGCGGGGTGCCGACGCTGGCGTACGGCGGGTCGTCGACGTAACGCAGATCGACCGCCGCGCGGGCCTCGAGCAGCCGGTCCACCACGCTCGGGTCCAGGAAGCGGTCCGCGTGGCGGGGCAGCATCTCGGCGGCGGTGGGGAGTGTCTCGGGGTCGGGAGCCTGCGGCATGGGCGCCTGGTGTTCCAGGCCCTCCTCGTACGTCTGGAAGGACGCCGAGAGATGGAAGATCGGCTGACCGTGCTGCACGGCGACCACCCGGCGGGTGGTGAAGGAACGGCCGTCGCGGATGCGGTCGACCGTGTACACGATCGGCGCGCCGGGGTCGCCGGGGCGCAGGAAGTACGAGTGGAGCGAATTGGCCGACCTGTCGGCGGGCACCGTACGGCCCGCGGCGACCAGGGCCTGGGCGGCAACCTGGCCGCCGAAGACGCGAGGTACGACGGCGGAACGGCTCAGGCCGCGGAAGATGTCCTGCTCGATCTGCTCCAGGTCGAGCAGATCGAGCAGGGATGCGAGTGCTGAGTTCGAGTGAGGGAGAGGCATGAAAGGCGTCGGCCCTTACAGACCCATGTTCTTGGCGATGATCATCTTCATGACCTCGCTGGTGCCGCCGTAGATGCGGTTCACCCGGTTGTCCGCGTAGAGGCGGGCGATCGGGTACTCGTTCATGTAGCCGTAACCGCCGTGCAGCTGCAGGCACTTGTCGATGACGCGGTGCGCGACCTCGGTGCAGAAGAGCTTCGCGGACGCGGCCTCGGCGGCGGACAGCTCACCCAGGTCGTGGGCCTCCAGCGCGCGGTCACAGACCGCTTCGGCGGCGTCGACCTCGGCCTGGCAGGCAGCCAGCTCGAACTTCGTGTTCTGGAAGGACGCGACGGACTTGCCGAAGACGGTGCGGTCCTGGACGTACTCCTTGGCGAACCGGATGGCCGCCGAGGCCTGGGCGTACGCGCCGACCGCGATGCCGAGACGTTCCTGCGGCAGGTTCTGGCCCAGGTAGGAGAAGCCCTTGTGCTCCTCGCCGAGCAGGTCCTCGACCGGGACCTTGACGTCGGTGAAGGAGAGCTCGGCGGTGTCCGAGGTCTTCAGGCCGAGCTTGTCGAGCTTGCGGCCGACCGCATAGCCCTCGGACTTGGTGTCGACGACGAGCAGGGATATGCCGTGGCGGCGGTCCTCGGCGGTCGGGGCGGCGGTGCGGGCGCAGACGATGACGCGGTCGGCGTGCACGCCGCCGGTGATGAAGGTCTTGGCGCCGTTGAGCACGTAGTGCGTGCCGTCTTCGGAGAGCTTGGCGGTGGTCTTCATGCCGGCCAGGTCCGAACCGGTGCCCGGCTCGGTCATGGCGATGGCGTACATCGTCGCGCCCGAGACGAAGTCCGGCAGCCAGCGCTTCTTCTGCTCGTCGGTGGCGTAGGCCTTCAGGTAGGGCAGGCAGAGCGCGACGTGCACGCCGGAGCCGCCGAAGGAGACGCCGGCGCGTGCGCACTCCTCGGAGATGATCGCCTGGAACTTGAAGGACTCCTCGCCGGCGCCGCCGAATTCCTCCGGCACCTCGATCCCGAAGATGCCCAGCTCACCGAGGGTGTAGTAGAACTCGCGAGGGGCCTGGCCGGCCGCCAGCCACTCCTCGTACACGGGGACGACCTCGGCCTCGATGAAGGCGCGGATGGTGTCCCGGAACGCCTCGTGATCCTCGTTGTAAACGGTACGGCGCACGGAAGATCCCTCGCTTGGGTGAATACGGCACTAAGCGCTTGCTCAGTCAAAGTTACCGGCTGGTCTCGTGCACTGTCCAGAGTGACTCTGAGCACTGCCGGATCGCGGACGCCGGGGAGGGGCGCGAAACAGCGGCGCCGGGTCGCCCCTACGGAGGGGAGACCCGGCGCGGGAGTGCGGAGCGGGCGGTACCGGGCGGGCAAGGTCAGGCCGAGCGGTCGCCCGCTGCCGCCACCTCCGGCGGTTCGCCGAGTCGGGGGCCGTCGCCGCCGGTCAGGCGGCGGACGGCGTCCTGCATGTGCTCGTCCATCAGCACCAGCAGCCGCTTCTCGTCACCGGCCCGCAGCGCCTCGATGATCGCGGCGTGCTCGTCGACCATGTCCACCGGGGTGGGGTACTTGTCCGCCAGGGCGGACATGCACATCCGGGTCTCGACGAAGAGGGTCTCTGCCATGCGCTTGAGCCGGAGGCTGCCGGACTCCTCGACGAGGACCTGGTGCAGTGCCATGTCCGCGGCACTGAGGGCTGCCGGGTCCCGGCGCCCGGCCGCGGTGGCCATGGAGCGGTGCACGGCGGCCAGGCGGTCGGCGCTGCGCTGGGGGGACTGCTGGAGGATCAGACGGCAGGCGGCGGACTCGATGGCGGTCCGGGCGAGGTAGATGTCCCGCACATCGTCCTCGTCCAGGGTGGTGACGAACACCCCGCGGTGTGGCTCGCTGCGGGCGATGCCCTGCTGCACCAAGCGCTGCAGGGCCTCGCGCAGCGGACCGCGGCTGACGCCGAGCTGGCCGGCCAGCTCGGCCTCACCGAGCTGCCTGCCCGGCGCGAGGGTGCCGTCCATGATTGCTTCGGTGAGTCGGGAGGCGATGATGATCGCGGCCGGTTCGAGTTTGACCGGTCGCAGACTTCTCGGTTTCGCCATGAGTTCGTTCCTCCGTCAAGGGCCGTCCCCGGCAGGTCACGCGGGAGCGGAAAGGTTCGTGCGTCGGGAATTCGTGCGTCGGGAATTCGTGCGTGCGGCATCCGTGCAGTGGGAATCCGTGCAGCGGAAAAGGGAACCAAGTCCGTCGCGCGGCCGGGTGTCGCCTGCCAGGCGGAGACCTTCCCATGCGCTGACCTGGTTTGCCGTCAGTACCGGCTTGCCGAGAGCTTCCTCCAGTTCGTCGAGCCAGGCGGCGGTGTGCAGCGCGGTGTCCGGGAGCAGTACGGCTCCGGCGTCCGGGTGGTCGTCGGAGCGGGCCAGCTCCAGCACCTGCTGCCGCCCGAGGGTGCCCACCTCCGCGGCGGTGATGATGCCGCGGCCGGACGCCTGCGTCACTTCGAGCCCCGCCGCCTGCAGGAAGCGTACGAAGTAGTCCGCCACGTCCTCAGGGTAGGTGGCTCCGATCGCGACCCGCTGAACGCCCAGCGCCTGGGCCGCATGGGCGAAGGCGAAGGACGTGCTGGACGCGGGGAGGCCGCCGGCGGCCTCGGAGAGCTCCTCGACCTGGCGGCGGGCGC
Source organism: Streptomyces sp. NPDC051320 (assembly GCF_040682175.1). Classification (NCBI taxonomy): domain Bacteria; kingdom Bacillati; phylum Actinomycetota; class Actinomycetes; order Kitasatosporales; family Streptomycetaceae; genus Streptomyces; species Streptomyces sp. NPDC051320. Next base: position 422,181 of record NZ_JBFBAL010000002.1, on the reverse strand, counting down.
CGTCCCATCCGTAGATGAAGCTGGCGCTGGTGCACGCCCACACCACGGCGTCGAGGTCGTGTTCCTTGAGCCGGATCAGTCCGTCGGCCAGCCGGTGGACGGCGCCCATCTCCAGCAGGGCGTCCACCCGGTGGGCGTCCTCGCCCATGTCCGTGTGGACCAGAGGCAACCGGGCGCCGTGGCCGATCTTGCGCTCCAGCAGCGGGTAATCGTCCTCCGCGGAGTACCCGGGGTAGAGAAATCCCACCGTTGTGCTCCGGTCGGTCATACGATCAGCGCCCTCTCGACGGCAGAAGTGTAAGTGCCGGTGAAGGCGGCACCCGGCGGATCCGGGCCGGGCACGACCCCGCCGGGCGGTGTGTACCCCGACGGCGGTGGCACGTCGATGCCGGCCGGCGGCAGCGACGGCGGAAGGTTGAGGACGGACTGCGGCAAGGGCTGCGGGACGTCCAGGACGGGCTGCGGCACCGTGTGCGGAGGCTCGGGGAGCGGGGCGGGCAACGGGAGGTCGAGGAGCGACTGACCCGGGCCTGTCGCCTGCAGGCCGATGTGGCGCAGGGCGGCCCACATGGTCACCTGGTTCGCCGACAGCACCGGGATGCCCAGCTTCTGTTCCAGCAGGGCGAGGGTGTCGTAACTGTGCAGGTTGGTGCAGCTGATGAAGACCGCCTCCGCGTCGGGCGTCACCGACCGGGTCACCATGTCGATGAGGTCCTGGTAGGGGACCTTCCAGATGTCCCGGGTGAGGCCGAGGTACTCGATACCGACCGCCCGCACTCCCTCTTCGGCGAGGTAGTCGGTGAGGCTCTCGGTGACCGATGCGGTGTAGGGGGTCACCACCGACACGCGGCCGGCGCCGAGCAGCGACAGCGCTTCGATCAACGCCCCGGACGTGGTGACGGCGGCCGGGGCGCCGCTGCTGCGCATCGCCTCACACATGGCGCGTTCGCCGGCCACGCCGTTGACGAAACTTCCCGAGGTGCACGCATAGGCGACGACGCCCGGGCGGACCGCGGTCAGCGCTCGTACCTGCAGTTCCAGTGTCTCGTGTTCGCTGACCATGCGGGCCAGGTCCAGGCTGACCTCCACCGGGACGAACGGGGTGCGGGTCAGGTGGACGGTCACGCCGTCGGGGGTCCATCGCCAGAGCTCTCGGTCGAGAGCGAAGTCGAACGGTGCCACGATTCCGACGCCCTGCTGCTGGTGGGGTCCACCGAGCTGCACGTTGGGCATGTATGCCCCGCATTCATGGGGACTGGGTGCTGAATGATCAGTACCGGAACAGTAGATTGTTGACAATGCTATGAACCGCTGCCTAGCGTGTCAATCCCCTACTGGAGCTGCGCTCCGGCGCAGCTCGGGCAAGCTTTCCGCTGACGCGGACGAACCGTCGGCAGCAGCGCGACACAGCGATCCGAAAGGGCCGCCCATGAGTGAGACCGGACCCCCTGTCGTCGTGGTGCTGGCAGGCGGGACGCCGCCCCGCCTGGACCGCATCGCGGCGGGAACCGAGCTGCGCCACGTCACCGAGGACGGGCTCGCCGAGGCGTTGCCGACGGCCGACGTCCTCCTCGTGTGGGACTTCCTCACCGATGCCCTGCCCCGGGTGTGGCCCCGGACGGGCGGCCCGCGCTGGGTGCACACCGCGAGTGCCGGCGTCGACCGGCTGATGTTCCCCGCACTGGTCGAGTCGGACGCGCTGGTCACCAATTCCCGCGGGGTGTTCGAGCAGCCGATCGCCGAGTACGTGACCGGGCTCGTACTCGCCATGGCCAAGGACTTTCCCGGTACGTACGACCTGCAGCGCTCACGTACCTGGCAGCACCGGGAGACCATGCGGGTCTCGGGCTCCCGGGCCGTCGTGGTGGGCGCCGGGCCGATCGGGCGGGCCATCACCCGGCTGCTGTCCGCGCTCGGCGTGCGGACCGCACTGGTGGGGCGTACCGCACGCGACCAGGACCCGGAGTTCGGCCGGGTGCACGGCTTCGGGCAGCTGTCCGGCCTGCTGCCGGACGCGGACTGGGTGGTGAGCGCGGCCCCGCTGACCGGGCAGACGGCCGACATGTTCGACGCCGCGACCTTCGGCCGGATGAAACAGGGCGCCCGGTTCATCAACGTCGGGCGCGGCCCGCTGGTCGTCGAGGCGGACCTGCTGGCGGCCCTGAGGAGCGGTCACCTCGGCGGCGCCGCCCTGGATGTCTTCCGCACCGAACCGCTGCCGCCGGACAGTCCGCACTGGGACGCTCCGGGGCTGCTGGTCTCCCCGCACATGTCGGCGGACACCTACGGCTGGCTCGACGACCTCGCCGAGGTGTTCCTCGACAACCTCGAGCGCTGGACGGCAGGCCGGCCACTGCGCAACACGGTCAACAAGAAGCTGGGATACGTGCCGGTCGCCGAAGGCGCACCGGGTACCGAGAAGCCGGGGAGCGATAAGTCGGATACCGAGAAGCCGGGGACCGATAAGCCCAGTACCGAAAGGCCGGACACCGAGAAGGGCATGTCATGACCGAAGTCAGCAGCACGGAGGCCGGGACGGCAGCGGACGGCGGCAGCGAGGCCGACGAACTGTGTGCCCGCACCGCGACGGAGCTCGTCGCCGCATACGCGGACAGGAGCCTGTCGCCCGTCCAGGTGACCGAGGCGGTGCTGGACCGTATCGAACGGCTCGACCCGCTGGTCAACGCGTACTGCCTGGTCGATCCGGACACCGCCCGCGCGCAGGCCCGCGCCTCCGAGCAGCGCTGGCGGCGCGGTGAACCGCAGGGGCTGCTGGACGGTGTGCCGGTCTCCGTCAAGGACCTGCTGCTCACCAAGGGCCGGCCGACCTTGCGTGGTTCGCTGAGCAGCGACTCCGGTCAGGACTGGGACGAGGACGCGCCGTGCGTGGCCCGGATGCGTGAGCACGGCGCGGTGTTCGTCGGCAAGACGACGACCCCGGAGTTCGGCTGGAAGGGCGTCACCGACAACCCACTGACCGGGGTGACCCGCAACCCGTGGGACCCGAGCCGTACGTCGGGTGGCTCGAGCGGCGGCAGCGCAGCGGCCGTGGCGCTGGGGCTCGCCCCGCTGTCGGTGGGCACCGACGGGGGCGGCTCGGTGCGCATCCCCGCCGCGTTCTGCGGGATCTTCGGCCTCAAGCCGACCTACGGCAGGATCCCGCTCTACCCGGCGAGTCCCTTCGGCACATTGGCGCACGCCGGGCCGATGACCCGCACGGTGGCGGACGCGGCACTGATGATGGACGTGCTGAGCGGCCCGGACAGCCGTGACTGGGCGGCGCTGGCGCCCTATCAGGGCAGTTTCCGCGCGGAGCTGGACCGTGAGGGCGGGGTGCGCGGACTGCGCGTCGCCTACAGCCCGACGTTGGCCGGCGCACCGGTGGACCCGGAGGTGGCCGCCCGGGTGCGGCGGGCGGTCGAGCTGCTCGCCGATCTGGGCGCGGAGGTCGAGGAGGCGGATCCCGGCTTCGCCGACCCGGTGCAGGCGTACCACACCCTGTGGTTCACGGGCGCCGCCAAGGTGGTCGAGCACCTGACTGCCCAACAGCTGGCGGCGCTCGACCCGGGCTTGCGGGAGGTGTGCCGGGAGGGTGCGAAGGCCGGCGCGCTGGACTACCTCGGCGCGGTGGCCGAGCGGATGGCGCTGGGCGTGCGGATGGGGAAGTTCCACGAGACGTACGACCTGCTGGTGACCCCCACCGTGCCGATTCCGGCGTTCGAGGCCGGCCGGGAGGTCCCGGAAGGCAGCGGCCACGAGCGCTGGACCGGGTGGACCCCCTTCACCTACCCGTTCAACCTCACCCAGCAGCCCGCATCCACCGTGCCCTGCGGTACGACGGCGGACGGGCTTCCAGCGGGCGTGCAACTGGTCGCGGCCCGGCACGGTGACGCGCTGGTACTGCGCGCCTCGCATCTGCTGTTCGAGGCGCTGGTACGCGAGGGGATCACCTCCGCCGCACCGGTCCGGCCGCGCGGCTGACCCGGAAACCGACACCCGAAAGGGGCGGGTCGGCACCAGCGACAGCGCTGTGCCGGCCCGCCCCTTGGTTTTCCGGGATCGCCCCGCGTCAGGCGCGCTTGAAGCTGAGGGACTCGCCGATCACGCCGGACAGCCACAGGTCCTGCGCCGCCTCGGCCATCCGGTCCAGGCCCTCGGTGATGGTGGCGAAGATGTTGGCCGGCACGAATCCGGTGTCCGGGTTCAGCAGCAGGTTGTTGCGCTCGTAGAACACCGCCAGGTCCACGATGGCCTCCTCCTGCTGCGGCCGTCCGCCCTGTGTGTAGCCGTGCGAGCTGGTGTTGAGCTGCCAGTTGGCGAAGGAGAAGTAAGCGACGTCACCGGGAATCGGGGTGATCGTGGGGTTCTCGGTGCCCGGCTCGGCCTCGGCGAAGGCCGGTACGAGGGTGTAGATCTCGTTGCGGGCGTACTTGCCGTGGAAGACGTCCTTGCCCAGCGGCAGGGCGTTCCAGACCGCCTCGCAGGTGCGCGGGGCCCGGTCGTCGAGCAGCTTGGCGACACAGCTGACGCCGCGCTTCTCGAGCGAGATCTCGATGTAACGGTCCATGGCGTTTCTCCAAACGTGTGCGGCGGTCGTCGTCCGCCCGGGTTCGGGCCGGCTCGGTGGCTGGGGGTTTCGTTGGCGGCCGTTCCGGCGGCCGGCGGACCAGGAGATCAAGACAGCGGCATCGCCAGGTAGCGGGTCTCCAGGAATTCGTCGATGCCGACGCGCCCGCCCTCCCGGCCGAGCCCGGACTGCTTCACTCCGCCGAACGGCGCCGCCGGGTTGGAGACCACGCCCTTGTTGAGCCCGACCATCCCGGTGTCCAGCCGCTCCGAGAGCCGGAAGGCGCGCCGCAGGTTCTCGGTGAACAGGTACGAAACGAGCCCGTACTCGGTGGCGTTGGCGGCGGCGACCGCTTCGTCCTCGTCGGAGAACTCGATGATCGGCGCCACCGGTCCGAAGATCTCCTCGTGCATCATGCGGGCGTCCGCCGGGACGTCGACGAGAACGGTCGGGGCGTAGAAGTACCCGTCACCGGGCACCGGCTCCCCGCCGACCAGCGCCTTGGCGCCGCCGGCGACGGCCTCGCCGACGAGTTCACGGACCTTGGTGCGGCCGGCCTCGTCGATGAGCGGACCGACGTCCACGCCGGGCTCGGTGCCCCGGCCGACCACCAGCGACCCCATCCGCTCGGCCAGCCTGCGGGCGAACTCGCCGGCCACGCTCTCGTGGACGTACAGCCGGTTGGCCGCCGTGCAGGCCTCGCCCATGTTGCGCATCTTGGCCTGCATGGCGCCCTCGACCGCCAGGTCCAGGTCGGCGTCCTCGCACACGATGAACGGTGCGTTGCCGCCCAGCTCCAGGGAGACCTTGAGCACCTGCTGGGCGCTCTGCTCGATCAGCAGCTTGCCGACCTGCGTGGAGCCGGTGAAGGAGAGCTTGCGGATCCGGCCGTCGCGCAGCAGCGGCTCGACCACCTCTCCCGGCCGGCTGGTGGTGATCACGTTCAGCACGCCGTCGGGCAGCCCGGCCTCGGACATGATCTGCGCCAGCATCAGCATCGAGAGCGGGGTCTGCTCGGCGGGCTTGATGACCATGGTGCACCCGGCAGCCACCGCCGGGCCGATCTTGCGGGTGCCCATCGCCAGCGGGAAGTTCCACGGGGTGACGAGCAGTGCGGGGCCGACCGGCCGGCGCATGACTACCAGCCGGTCCTTGCCGTCTGCGGAGACCGCGTAACCGCCGTCGATCCGCACCGCTTCCTCGGCGAACCAGCGGAAGAACTCCGCGGCGTAGGCCACCTCACCGCGCGCCTCGGCCAGCGGCTTGCCCATTTCCAGCGTCATCAGCAGGGCGAGGTCGTCGATGCGGGCGTGGATGAGCTCGTACGCCCGGCGCAGGATCTCCCCGCGTTCCCGCGGCGGGTGGGCGGCCCACGCCTGCTGCGCGTCGGCGGCGGCCCGCAGTGCGTCCAGTGCGTCGTCGGCGCCGGCGTCGGCCACCGTGCACAGCGAGCGTGCCGCCGAAGGGTCCTCCACGTCGAAGACGGCGCCCGAGGCCGCAGGACGCCACTTCCCGCCGGTGAACAGCCCGGTGGGGACGTTCTGCACCACGGTTCGTTCGCGATCCGTATCTGTATTCACGGCGATCCCCAGCTCGTAGACAGCAACACGAATACATGCTTGCATGTGAGTAAGTTGTTGACAATCCTACGATAGAGCTTTTCGGTAAGCCCACAGAGCCGACCATGAGGAGCCGACCATGACCGAGCTTTCCCCCGTGCTCAAGCAGGCCACCCCGGTCCTCGCCGTACGCGGCGAAGGGGTCTACCTCTACGACGAGGACGGGCGCGCCCATCTCGACTTCACGGCCGGCATCGGGGTCACCAGCACCGGCCACTGCCACCCGCGGGTGGTCGAAGCCGCCCAGCGGCAGGTGGCCACCCTGATCCACGGCCAGTACACGACCGTGATGCACCAGCCGCTGCTCACCCTGACCGAGCGGCTGGCCGAGGTGCTGCCGCAGGGCCTGGACTCGCTGTTCTTCGCCAACTCCGGCAGCGAGGCGGTGGAGGCCGCGATGCGGCTGGCGAAGCAGGCCACCGGGCGGCCGAACATCGTGGTCTTCCAGGGGTCGTTCCACGGCCGCACGGTCGGCGCCGCCTCGCTGACCACGTCCGCCAGCAAGTTCCGCTCCGGTTACGGACCGCTGATGCCGGGGGTGGCGATCGCGCCCTTCCCCAACCCCTTCTACTACGGCTGGGATCAGCAGACGGCCACCCGGTTCGCCCTGCGCGAGCTCGACCAGCTGCTCGCCACTGTCACCGCGCCCGCGGACACGGCCGCGTTCATCGTGGAGCCGGTGCTGGGCGAGGGCGGCTATGTGGCGGCCAACGCCGAGTTCCTGAGCGGGCTGCGCGAGCGCGCCGACCGCCACGGCATCCTGCTGATCCTGGACGAGGTGCAGACCGGCTTCGGCCGGACCGGCCGCTTCTGGGGCCATGATCACTTCGCGGGCCGCCCCGACATCGTGGTCACCGCCAAGGGACTGGCCAGCGGCTTCCCGCTGTCGGCCATCGCCGCACCCAGGGCGATCATGGAGAAGGCGTGGCCGGGCTCGCAGGGCGGCACCTACGGCGGGAACGCCGTGGCGTGCGCCGCCGCGATCGCCACGCTCGACGTCATCCAGGACGAGAAGCTGGTGGAGAACTCGGCCGAGCGGGGCGCCCAGCTGCTGACCGGCCTGCGTGCGGTGGCGGAGCAGTACCCGGCCGACGGCAGGAACGGCATCGGTGACGTGCGGGGCCTCGGCCTGATGGCCGGCACCGAGTTCGTCACGGCGGACGGCGAGCCGGACGGTGCGACCGCCGCCCTGGTGCACGCGGCGGCGACCCGGCGCGACCTGCTGCTCCTCACCTGCGGCACCCGTGGCCAGGTGGTACGGATGATCCCGGCGCTGGTGGTGACCGAGGCGCAGGTGAACGACGGGCTGAGCCGGTGGACCGAAGCGGTGCGCGAGGTCCTGGGCTGACCCGGAGTTGTGGGCCCGGCCCGCCGGGGCCCGCTCCACCGCACCGCGCAACCCGAACACGCCCCACCGCACCACGTAGCGCGCAGCCGCACAAGGAAGTGACGTAGCAGCCATGGCTCTCCACCAGTCACCGCGCGCCGGACTGATCCCCGGCCACACCGACGCACCCGATCCCCGGGCCCTGCGGGGGCTGGAGCAGGCCCTGCACGCCGCGGTCCCCGCGGGCTCGGTGGACTTCGGGCGACGGCGCCGCGCCGAGTACGCGCAGGACGCGTCCAACTACCGGCAGGTGCCCGCCGCGGTGGTGCTGCCCGCCGACACGGACGAGCTGGCCGCGGCGATCACCGCCTGCCGGGAACTCGGAGTGGCGGTCACCCTGCGCGGCGCCGGCACCAGCATCGCCGGTCAGGCGGTGGGGGACGGCGTGGTCATCGACACCTCCCGCAGCCTCACCCGGATCCTGGACATCGACCCGGAGGCGCGCACCGCCCGGGTGCAGCCCGGGGTGATCCTGGACGACCTGCAGGCCGCCTGCCGCCCGCACGGACTGAGGTTCGGCCCCGACCCCTCCACACACGCGCGCTGCACCATCGGCGGCATGATCGGCAACAACGCCTGCGGTACCCATTCGGTGGCCTGGGGCCGCACCGCGGACAACATCGTCGAACTCGACGTACTCACCTACGACGGCACCCGCATGCAGGTGCGCTCCCTCGACCCGGAGCAGCTGCGGCAGGTCATCGACGCCGGTGGCCGCCGCGGCGAGATCCATGCCGGGCTGCGCGATCTGCGGGACGCCAACCTCGCCCTGTTCCGTACCGAGTTGGGCCGCTTCCGGCGCCAGGTCTCCGGATACGGTCTGGAACACCTGCTCCCCGAGCGGGGCTTCGACGTGGCCGCGGCTCTCGTCGGCACCGAGGGCACCTGTGTGGTGGTGCTCGCCGCCACCGTCCGCCTGGTGTCGCTGCCGGTCCGCCGCACCCTGGTGGCCCTCGGTTTCGACGACCTGCCGTCGGCGGGCGACGCGGCGCCGGCCGTGCTGCGGCACGGGCCGATCGCCTGCGAGGGCCTCGGCGCCGACCAGGTCGCCGCCCTGCGCCGCAATGTCCCCGACGCGCAGCCCGAGCGGCTGCTGCCCGACGGCCGCGGCTGGCTGCTGTGCGAATTCGGCTCCGACACCCCGGCCACCGACGCCGACGCGGCCGCCGAGCAGGAGCGGGCGCTCGCCCTGCAGCGGGACACCGGGGCGGTCGGCATGCGACTGGTGCAGGACCCGGCCGAACAGGGCGCGCTGTGGCGGATCCGGGAGGAGAGCTCCGGACTGGCCACCCGGGCCCCCGACGGGTCCGAGGCTTGGCCCGGCTGGGAGGACTCGGCGGTCCCGGTCGAAAACCTCGGCGGCTACCTGCGCGACTTCGAGAAACTGATGGCCCGCCACGAGCTGCACGGCACGCCCTACGGGCATTTCGGCGAGGGATGCGTGCACATCCGCATCGACTTCGACTACGGCACCGACCAGGGCGTGCAGATCTTCCGCACCTTCATGCGGGAAGCGGCCGAACTGGTCGGCCGGCACGGCGGGACACTGTCCGGTGAGCACGGCGACGGCCAGGCGCGCGCCGAGTTCCTGCCGCTCGTGCACAGCCCCGACGCGATGGCGGCGTTCGCCGCGTTCAAGGAGATCTGGGATCCGGGCAACCGCCTGAACCCGGGCATCCTCATCCACCCCAGGCCCGCCGACGAACGGCTGCGGATCAAGCCGGGCCACCGCCCGGCGCTGCCCATGGTCACCACCCTGGCGCTCGGACAGGACGACGGAGACCTCAGCCGCGCGCTGCGCCGCTGCGTCGGCATCGCCAAGTGCCGCACCGGCTCCGGCGGGGTGATGTGCCCCAGCTTCCGGGTGACCGGCGACGAGAAGGACTCCACCCGGGGCCGCGCCCGGGTGCTGTACGAGATGGTGCAGGGCGAGGTCATCACCGACGGCTGGCGGTCCGACGAGGTCCGCGAGGTGCTCGACCTCTGCCTGTCCTGCAAGGGCTGCAAGAGCGACTGCCCGACCGGCGTCGACATGGCCACCTACAAGGCCGAGTTCCTGCGGCACCACTACCAGGGGCGGCTGCGCCCCGCCTCCCACTACTCACTGGGCTGGCTGCCGCTCTGGTCGGCGCTGGCGGGCCGGGCGCCCCGGCTGGTCAACGCCGTCACCCGCGGCCGGGCCTCCTCCGCCGCGCTCAAGGCGGCCGGTGGCATCGCCCCCGAGCGTCCGATCCCGCAGTTCGCCCCGCAGCGCTTCCGCCGCTGGTTCGAGCAGCACAGCGCGGCCCGGGAAACCGCGCGACGCACCGCGCGGACCTCACCGGCCACCGGTCGGCAGGTACTGCTGTGGGCGGACACCTTCACCGAGTATTTCACCCCCGAGGTGGGCCGGGCCGCCGTGGAGGTACTGGAACACGCGGGCTTCGAGGTGCTGCTGCCGAAGGACCGGCTGTGCTGCGGCCTGACCTGGCTGACCACCGGCCAGCTCACCACCGCCCGACGGGTACTGAACCGGACCCTCGATGCCGTCGATCCGTACCTCGCGCAGGGCATCCCCATGGTCGGCCTGGAACCCAGCTGCACCTCGCTGTTCCGCTCCGACGCGGAAGAACTGCTCGCCGGGGACCTCCGGGCGGCCCGCGCCGCCCGGTCCACCCTGACGCTCGCCGAACTGCTGGACCGGCACGCCCCGGACGTCGACCTCGGCCGACTGGAGGGCAAGGCGATGACCCAGACGCACTGCCACCAGCACGCCACGCTCGGCAGCGCCGCCGACGACCGGGTGATGGCCAGGGCCGGGATCGACAACGACCGGCTTGACTCCGGCTGCTGCGGCCTGGCCGGCAACTTCGGCTTCGAGCGCGGGCACTACGACGTCTCGGTCCAGGTCGGGGAGAACGTACTGCTCCCGGCGCTGCGCGAGGCGTCCGAGGAAACCATCGTGCTGGCCGACGGTTTCAGCTGCCGCACGCAGATCTCCCAGCTGTCGCCCCGACGGCCGGTCCATCTGGCGGAGGTGCTGCGCGACAGCATCCGCTCCGGCGGTGCGTAGCGGCCGGTCCGCCCGGCCGGGCCTCAGCGACCGCGCAGGGCGAGCCACAGCTCCGTACGCACGTCCATGTCGTCCAGGTCGGCGTCGAGCAGCGTCGCGCAGCGGGCGATCCGCTGGCGGACGGTGTTGCGGTGCACGCCCAGCGCCACCGCCGTACGGTCCCAGCTGCCGTGCAGCGCCAGCCAGCTGCGCAGGGTCTCGCGCAGTGGCTCGCCGATCGGGGCGAGCAGGGCCCGGGCGTGGGCGGCGGCTTCGTCCGGGTCGAGGAGCGCCGCGATCCCGGTGCCGCCGTGCCGGACCAGCGGGGCGCGGCTCGCCTGCGCCCGGCGCAGAGCGCGGCCGGCCTGGACGTCGGCGGCCGCCAGGTCGCCGGGCGCGGCGGGGGCGCTCACGCCGAGGGTCCAGCCCGGGTACGGGCGCACCGTGCGGTCGGCGGGGAGCAGCACTCGTACGGCGTCCGCCCGGCCGTCCACCAGCGGGCTGTCCAGCGGCGGCGGAGTTCCTTCGCCGTGGGCGTGCACCACGGTCCACGGGCCGTCCCCGAGCAGGGGGGCGACATCGGCCGGTTCGGCGCCGAGCAGCAACCGGACGAGCGCCGACGACCGCGCGGACTCGTCGGCGCCCTGCCGTGGCGCGGTCAGCAGCGAGAGCAGTACGACGGCGACCCCGGCGATGGTGTGGTCGCCGGGTTCGCGGTGCGCGGTGGCGACCCCGAGCACCAGCCCCTCGCTCCCGGCGATGGCGTACGCGGCCAGATGGACCGAGCCCGCGGTGTCGGTGGCCGACGCCGGGGCGGACCGGCCGGTCGCGGGCCGTACCACGGGGGCGAGCGCCGCCAGCGCGTCCCGGACCTCCGGGCCGTGCTCGCGGCCGGCCGCCCACCGGGCCGCGCCGTCCGGCCCGAACAGCACCGCCCGGCCGTCCAGCCGGGTGGCCAGCCGGTGCAGCACCGAGGGCACTGGGTCGGGACGGGCCGCGGCGGCGGCCAGCGCCTGCTGGGCCCCCGACACCCTGCGCAGCTCATGGTGGCGTGCCTCGGCCATCAGCCCCCACACCGCGCGCGCCACCGCGGTGAACGGAGTCCCCGGCGGGACCTCCACCAGCGGCAGACCGTGCCGGTCGCAGGCCTCGGCCAGCGCAGCGGGCACCGTGTCGTACACCGGTGTGACCCCGAAGCCGAGCGCCGCACCGCCGGCCGCCACGATCCGTGCCACATAACGGTCCGGGTCGCTGAGCTGCACGCCCGCGGTCAGCAGCAGTTCGCCGCCGAGCAGATACGGATACGGGTCGGCCATCTCGCTGGTGTGCACCCAGTGCACCGCGGAGTCGTCGGCGGCCGGACCCGCGAGATGGCGCAGCCCCAGATCCCTGCGGCCCAGCAGCGCGGCCAGCGGTACGGGAGAGGTCGGGGGAGCGGCAGGGTCCGGCATGGACGTTCCATCCATTGATCTGGGGTCCGATGGATGGAACGTACACTTCAACCCCTCTTTCCGGCCACCTAATGTCAACCGACGAAGCAGGTGGAGCAGACGGTCCGGTGGTGGAGGAGAGGGAGGGCTCATGGCAGTCGACTACGCGGTGATCGTCGTCTATCTGGCGGGCATGCTCGCCATGGGCTGGTGGGGCATGCGCCGCGCCAAGTCGAAGGCCGATTTCCTGGTGGCGGGCCGCAGGCTCGGACCCGCGATGTACTCGGGCACCATGGCCGCGATCGTCCTCGGCGGTGCCTCCACCATCGGCGGCGTCGGCCTCGGCTACCAGTACGGACTCTCCGGCGCCTGGATGGTCCTCACCATCGGCCTCGGGCTGCTGGCGCTCAGTGTCTTCTTCTCCGCGCGGATCGCCCGGCTCAAGGTCTACACCGTCTCCGAGATGCTCGACCTGCGGTACGGCGGGCGGGCCGGTGTCATCTCCGGCGTGGTGATGTGGGCGTACACCCTGATGCTCGCGGTGACGTCGACCATCGCCTACGCGACCATCTTCGACGTCCTCTTCGACATGAACCGGACCGTGGCGATCATCCTCGGCGGTGCGATCGTCGTGGCGTACTCGACGCTCGGCGGCATGTGGTCGATCACCCTCACGGACATGGTGCAGTTCGTCGTCAAGACGGTCGGCGTGCTTCTGCTGCTGCTGCCGATCGCGGTGGTCAGGGCCGGCGGATTCGCCGAGATGAAGGCCAAGCTGCCCACCAGCTACTTCGACCCGCTGGGCATCGGCGGCGAGACCATCTTCACGTACGTCCTCATCTACACCTTCGGGATGCTGATCGGCCAGGACATCTGGCAGCGGGTGTTCACCGCGCGCAGCGACAAGGTGGCCAGGATCGGCGGCACGGTGGCCGGTACCTACTGCCTGCTGTACGCCGTCGCCGGCGCCGTCATCGGTACGGCGGCCAAGGTGATGTACCCGAAGCTGCCGAGCGCCGACGCCGCGTTCGCCACCATCGTCAAGGACGAACTGCCCATCGGGGTAAGGGGCCTGGTGCTCGCCGCCGCGCTGGCCGCGGTGATGTCGACGTCCTCCGGAGCGCTGATCGCCTGCGCCACCGTCGCCAACAACGACATCTGGTCGCGGTTGCGCGGGCTGACCGGCAGCAGGGCTCCCGACCACGACGAGGTGCGCGGCAACCGTGCCTTCATCCTGGCCATGGGCGTACTCGTGATCTGTATCTCGATCGCGTTGAACAACGTCGTCGAGGCGCTCACCGTCGCCTACAACCTGCTGGTCGGAGGCCTGCTGGTGCCGATCCTGGGCGGTCTGCTGTGGAAGCGCGGCACCGTGCACGGTGCGCTGGCGGCGGTGGGTGCCGGCGGGCTCGTCGTACTGGGCCTGATGGTGACGTACGGCGCCCTCGCCAACGAGCCGATCTACTACGGTCTGGCCGCCTCGCTGCTCTCGTACGTCGTCGTCTCGGCGGCCACCAAGCCGACCGATCCGGCCGTACTGGCCGCCTGGCGCGAACGCCTGGCTGGTAGCCCCGCAAACGACGGCAGCCCCGGCGGCGACGGGACGGACGCGGAACCCGGGCCGCGGACCATTTCCACGCACAGCTAGAGTGACAAAACGCCAAAAGCATGAAAAGAAGGGCACTCCCATGACCAGCACCGAACAGCCGCGCGGCCCCGTCGACTCGTCCCGCATCCCGCGGTACGCAGGTCCGGCCACGTTCGCCCGGCTGCCCAGGCTCGACGAGGTCGGCGGCCGTGCCGACGTCGCCGTCGTCGGTGTGCCCTTCGACAGCGGCGTCTCCTACCGGCCCGGCGCCCGCTTCGGCGGCAACGCGATCCGGGAGGCCTCCAGGCTGCTGCGCCCGTACAACCCGGCGCAGGACGCGTCGCCGTTCGCGCTGGCCCAGGTCGCCGACGCGGGGGACATCGCGGCCAACCCGTTCCACATCGAGGAGGCCGTCGAGACGATCGAGGCCGCGGCCGACGCCCTGCTCGGGACCGGCGCCCGGATGATGACCCTCGGCGGCGACCACACCATCGCGCTGCCGCTGCTGCGCTCGGTGGCGAAGAAGCACGGCCCGGTCGCGCTGCTGCACTTCGACGCCCACCTGGACACCTGGGACACCTATTTCGGCGCCGCCTACACCCACGGCACCCCCTTCCGCCGGGCCGTCGAGGAGGGCATCCTCGACACCGCCGCGCTCTCCCACGTCGGCACCCGCGGACCGCTCTACGGCAAGCGGGACCTGGACGACGACGCCAAGATGGGCTTCGGCATCGTGACGTCCGCCGATGTGATGCGGCGCGGTGTGGACGAGGTGACCGACCAGCTGCGCCAGCGCATCGGCGACCGCCCGCTCTACATCTCCATCGACATCGACGTGCTCGACCCCGCCCACGCGCCGGGCACCGGCACTCCGGAAGCGGGCGGACTGACCTCCCGCGAACTCCTGGAGATCGTCCGGGGCCTGGCCTCCTGCCACCTGGTCTCCGCCGACCTGGTGGAGGTCGCCCCCGCGTACGACCACGCCGAGATCACCTCGGTCGCCGCCTCCCACACGGCGTACGAACTCACCACGATCATGTCGCGGCAAATCGCTGCCGGCAGGCAGGGTCATGAGCACAGTGCTGCCGGCAGGCAGGGTCATGGGCACAGTGCGGCCGGCAGGCAGGGCGATGGGCGCAGCGCCGAAGGCCGGGCGAAGTGAATCACGACCACGACGAGCGGCCGCAGCTCACCCCCGAGCAGACCACGGCCGCCCTGCACCCTCCGGCCGGCCGCAACGGCGGCGACCTCGTCGTCGAAACCCTCCAGGGCCTCGGCGCGACCACCGTGTTCGGCCTCCCGGGGCAGCACGCGCTCGGCATGTTCGACGCGCTGCGCCGCTCCGCGCTCGCGTACATCGGCCTGCGGGTGGAGAACAACGCGGGCTTCGCCGCCGACGCCTACGGCCGGATCACCGGCGAGGTGGCCCCGCTGCTGCTCTCCACCGGGCCCGGCGCGCTGACCTCGCTCGCCGCGCTCCAGGAGGCGGCAGCGGCCAGCGCCCCGGTGCTCGCCGTCTCCAGCCAGGTCCCGGCGGCCGGTCTCGGCGGCGGCCGCCACGGCTACCTGCACGAACTCCGCGACCAGCAGGCGTCGTTCCGCGACATCGTGAAGTCGGTGCACCCGGTGCGCACCGCCTCGCAGATCCCCTCCGCGATCGCCGCCGCCTGGGAGTCCGCGCTGACCGCCCCGCACGGCCCCGTCTGGGTGGAGATCCCGCAGGACGTGCTCCTCGCCGAGACGCAGCTCCCCGTCGTCACTGCCCTGGACGCGACCCCGCGCGACCTGGAACCCCGCCCCGAGCTGACCGCGGTGGCCGCGCACCACCTCTCACACGCCGAGCGCCCGGTGATCATCGCCGGCGGCGGTGTCGTACGGGCCGACGCGGCAGGAAAACTGCTCGCCCTCGCCGAGAAGCTCGACGCCCCGGTCGTCTGTACCTTCGGCGGCAAGGGCGCCTTCCCGTGGGAGCACCCGCTCTCACTCCAGTCGTGGATGGAGGACCGGCACACCACGGACTTCCTCGAATCGGCGGACGTCCTGCTGGTCGTGGGTTCCGGACTCGGCGAACTCTCCTCCAACTACCACACGTTCGAGCCGCGCGGCCGGGTCATCCAGATCGACGCGGACCTCGGCAAACTCGAGTCCAACCACCCGGCGCTGGGCATCCACGCCGACGCCCGGGCCGCCCTCGCCGCCCTCCTCGACACGGTCACCGAGCGGACCGACCCGGCCGCCGCGGAGTCCGTGCGCACGGTTCTCGCCCGCGTACGGGAACGGATCGCGGGCCAGGGCCTGGATCTGGAGCAGCAGCTGCTGGCGTCGGTCCATGAGGCACTGCCCGCCACCTCGCCCAGCTTCTGGGACATGACGATCCTCGCCTACTGGGCGTGGTCCGCCTGGCCGGGCCCCCTGCACTCCGCCCAGGGAGCGGGCGGTCTCGGCTACGGCTTCCCGGCCGCGCTGGGCGCCGCCGTGGCCGACCGTACGAAACCGGTGCTCGCCGTGTCGGGGGACGGCGGCGCGATGTACTCGATCGCCGAACTCGCCACCGCCCGGCAGTACGACCTGCCGGTCACCTGGCTCATCGTGGACGACGGCGGCTACGGCATCCTGCGCGCATACATGACCGACACCTTCGGCGAGGCCACCGCCACCGAACTCGCCCGCCCGGACTTCGTCGCCCTGGCCGAGTCCTTCGGCGTTCCGGCGATCCGCACCACCCCGGATTCCCTCACCGCCGACCTGGCCACGTGCCTCGCGGCGCCCGGCCCTTCGGTGGTCGTACTGCCCGCGGTCCTGCGGATGTTCGCCCCGACGCACGTCTGAGAAACGGGTCCTCCGAGCGGAGGCGTCAGGCGGCCGTGGTGCGTGCCCGGAACGCGACGCTGGACGTGTCGTCGACCAGCTCCAGCTGGAGCGACGCGTCGAGCGCCCGCGTGAGCCGCGCCGGCAACGGCGGCGTCGGCACGGTGCCGCCCAGCTCCAGTCTGGAGACCTGCGGCTGCGTCATGTCGGCACGCCGGGCGAGCTCGCTCTGCGCGAGCGAACGTATAGCCAGCTATGTATATGGCGAGCGGGTCCGCTTGCGAGGTCATCCGTACGAGTGGTGGGTCGGTTGTCCCCCGACTGTGTGCCGGCGACCACAACAGCGTGGCGACCACCACAGCGTGCTGCCCGGTCCCGAAGTCCTAGGACCTCCGACCGGTCTTCGGCCCGCGCCGGTCCTGAGTCGCTGTGGCGGGATGAAATCTCCTGGTGGCCGCGTTGGAGACTTCCGGTGGTATCGGACAACGGGAGGCACCAGGTGGCGGACGCCGCACAGCAGGACGCCGCGGCACCGGCGGAGCAGGGGTGGGGCCGGAGACTCGCCGGGTACGCCTGGCGGTACCGGCGCAATGTGATGCTCGCGCTCGGGTCGTCGCTGGGCGGGATGGCCGTCATGGCGCTCGTCCCGCTGGTCACCAAGGTGATCATCGACGATGTCATCGGGGCCCACACCCGGTCGCCGGCGCTCTGGACCGGCGCACTGGTCGCCGCCGCGCTCGTCGTCTACGCCCTGACGTTCGTCCGCCGCTACTACGGTGGGCGGCTCGCCCTCGACGTCCAGCACGATCTCCGTACCGAGATGTACGGCTCGATCATGAAGCTGGACGGCCGACGCCAGGACGAGCTCTCCACCGGGCAGGTCATCGGCCGCGCCACCAGCGACCTCCAGCTGATCCAGGGCCTGCTCTTCATGCTGCCCATGACCATCGGCAATGTGCTGCTCTTCCTGATCTCACTCGGGATCATGGCCTGGCTGTCCCCCCTGCTGACCCTGATCGCCGTGGCCGTCGCTCCGGCGCTCTGGTTCATCGCGAAACGCAGCCGGGTCCGGCTCTTCCCCGCCACCTGGTACGCGCAGGCGCAGGCCGGGGCGGTCGCCGGGGTCGTCGACGGCGCGGTCACCGGCGTCCGGGTGGTGAAGGGCTTCGGCCAGGAGGACCAGGAGACCGGGAAGCTGCGCGAGGCGAGCCGCAGGCTCTTCGCCGGGCGGCTGCGCACCATCAAGCTGAACGCCCGCTACACCCCCGCCCTCCAGGCGGTGCCGTCCCTCGGCCAGGTGGCGATGCTGGCGCTCGGCGGCTGGCTCGCCACCCGCGGCCAGATCACCCTCGGTACGTTCGTCGCGTTCTCCACGTATCTCGCGCAGCTCGTCGGCCCGGTCCGGATGCTGGCCGTGGTGCTCACCGTCGGCCAGCAGGCCCGGGCCGGCGTCGAGCGGGTACTGGAGCTGATCGATACCGAGCCGTCCATCGCCGACGGTACGAAGGAACTGCCCGCGGACGCCGAGGCCACCGTCGAGTTCGACGACGTCACCTTCGGCTACCAGGAGGCGCGCCCGGTCCTCGACGGTTTCTCGCTGTCCATCGCGCCGGGCGAGACGGTCGCCGTCGTCGGCTCGTCGGGCAGCGGCAAGTCCACCGTCTCGCTGCTGCTGCCGCGTTTCTACGACGTCTCCCGCGGCGCCGTCCTGATCGGCGGCCACGACGTGCGCGAGCTGACGCTGAAATCGCTGCGGGCCGCCATCGGGCTGGTACCCGAGGACAGCTTCCTCTTCTCCGACACCGTCCGCGCCAACATCGCCTACGGCTTCCCCGACGCCACCGAGGAGCAGATCCTTGCCGCGGCCCGCGCCGCGCAGGCGGACAGGTTCATCGCCGAGCTGCCGGCCGGCTACGACACCGCGGTCGGCGAGCACGGCCTCACCCTTTCCGGCGGCCAGCGCCAGCGCATCGCGCTCGCCCGCGCCATCCTCACCGACCCCAGGCTGCTGCTGCTCGACGACGCCACCTCCGCGGTGGACGCCCGGGTCGAGCACGAGATCCACGAGGCGCTGCGCGGGGTCATGGCCGGGCGCACCACGCTGCTGATCGCGCACCGCCGCTCCACCCTCAACCTCGCCGACCGCATCGCGGTCCTCGACGGAGGCCGCCTCGCGGACATCGGTACCCACGAGGAACTGCAGCAGCGGTCCGCCCTCTACCGGCAGCTGCTGACCGACCCGGACGAGCTGGGCGGCGTGTCGCCGGGCCACGCCGCGCCGGCGGTGGCCGAGGCGGTGGAGGACACCTCCGTAAGGGACGAGCTGGAAGCCGAGTTCGACGCCGAGCGCGGCATCACCCCGCCGCTCTGGGTCCGTCAGGAGGAGGCGGAGGAGACCGCCCCCGGCGGCCTGCCGTCCGCCGTACGGTCCGCTCCGGCCGCGCAGGGCGGACCACCGTCCCCGGAAATCCTCGCCCAGGTCGAGGCACTGCCGCCGGCCACCGACACTCCGGACGTCGACGAAGCACACGCCGTGACCGCCGAGAGCTCCTACGGCCTGCGCCGGCTGCTCCGCGGCTTCGGCCCGGTTCTGCTCGTCAGCCTGCTGCTGGTCGCCATCGACGCCGGCATGGGGCTGCTGCTCCCGGTCCTGATCCGGCACGGCATCGACCAGGGTGTCAACCGGCTGGCCATCGGCGCGGTGTGGACCGCGGCCGGACTCGGGCTGGCGGCGGTGGTGGTGCAGTGGCTGGCGCAGACCGGCGAGACCCGGCTGACCGGGCGCACCGGCGAGCGGGTCCTCTACACGCTGCGCCTCAAGATCTTCTCCCAGCTGCAGCGGCTCGGGCTCGACTACTACGAGCGTGAGCTGACCGGCCGGATCATGACCAGGATGACGACGGACGTGGACGCCCTGTCCACCTTCCTGCAGACCGGTCTCGTCACCGCGTTCGTCTCGGTCGTCACCTTCTTCGGCATCCTGGTCGTGCTGCTGGTGATCGACGTGCAGCTGGCCCTGGTCGTCTTCGCCACGCTGCCCTTCCTGATCTTCGGTACGTACTTCTTCCGCAAGAAGAGCGTCAAGGCCTACGAGCTGGCCCGCGAACGGGTCTCGGTCGTCAACGCCGACCTCCAGGAGTCGGTGTCCGGGCTGCGGATCGTGCAGGCCTTCCTGCGCGAGCGCACCGGCGCGCAGCGCTTCGCCGACCGCAGCGACCATTACCGCAGGGCCCGGGTGCGGGGCCAGTGGCTGATCTCGGTCTACTTCCCGTTCGTGCAGCTGCTGTCCTCGGTGGCCGCCGCCGCCGTACTGATCGTGGGTGCGGGCCGGATCGAGGCGGGCACCCTCACCACCGGTGCGCTGGTCGCCTATCTGCTCTACATCGACCTGTTCTTCGCCCCCGTGCAGCAGTTGTCGCAGGTCTTCGACGGTTACCAGCAGGCCACCGTCTCGCTGCGGCGCATCCAGGAACTCCTCCAGGAGCCCACCTCGACCGTGGCGGCGGCCGATCCGCTGCCGGTGACCTCACTCCGCGGCGACATCGCCTTCGAGAACGTGTCGTTCGCCTACGGATCCACCGAACCCGAACCCGAACCCGCATCAGCGGAAGCACCGGAGCACGACGGGGCCGGGGCCGCCGAGGCGGCGCTCACCGGCATCGACCTGAAGATCCCGGCAGGTCAGACGGTCGCCTTCGTCGGGGAGACCGGGGCCGGCAAGTCCACCCTGGTCAAGCTGGTGGCACGGTTCTACGACCCGACCTCGGGCCGGGTCACCGTGGACGGCACGGATCTGCGTGCGATGGACATGACCGCGTACCGCCACCGGCTCGGTGTGGTCCCGCAGGAGGCGTACCTCTTCGCCGGACCTGTCCGGGACGCGATCGCCTACGGACGCCCGGAGGCCACGGACGCCGAGGTCGAGGCGGCGGCGCGGGCGGCCGGCGCGCACGACATGATCGCCACGCTGGACGGCGGCTACCTCCACGAGGTCGCCGAACGCGGCCGCAACCTCTCGGCCGGTCAGCGCCAGCTGATCGCGCTGGCCCGGGCGGAGCTGGTCGACCCCGACGTGCTCCTCCTCGACGAAGCCACGGCCGCCCTCGACCTGGCCTCGGAGGCCCTGGTCACCCAGGCCACCGACCGCATCACCGGCCGCCGTACCACGCTGGTGGTGGCCCACCGCCTGACGACCGCCGCCCGGGCGGACCGGGTGGTGGTGATGGACCACGGGAGGGTGGTCGAGGACGGTACGCATGAGGAGCTGCTGGCTCTGGAGGGGCGGTACGCGGAGTTGTGGAGCACATTTGTGGGCGAGCCGGTGGTTGTGGCCTAGGGGTCCGAACTGGGGGGCAAGCCCCCAGAACCCGTGTCCTCAATCTCCCCCAGCTGCCTCCCCCGGACCTAGTCCGGGGGAGTTCGAGGAGCCGGGTCTGGGGCGGAGTCCCAGCGGCACCGGCCCGGGCGCAACCCGCTGAGTGCCCCGTGCGTCCGTACCTGCGTACGTTCATACGGTGGAGGGAAGCAAAAGTGTTCGACGGACGGCTGTGGCCCGGACGAGCCGACCGACCGCGGCGTGGTCCGGTGGTGCTGACGGCTGTGGCCGCACTGGCACTGGCGCTCGCCGGGCCCGGCATCACGCGCGCCGACGCCGCATCAGGTTGCCCCGGACACCGGGTGCAGAGCGTGCGGTTCGCCACCGGGACGCTGCAGGTGTACCGGAGCGGTCAGTACGCCTGCGCCGTCACCCTCGCCAAGTCCCCGGGCCGCAGGCGACAGATGTCCGTCTCGCTCCAGGCGCGCGGCGCCCGGGCAGTCGTCGACAGCGGCCGTTTCACCCGTCTGGCGGGCCCGGTGAAGGTCCGTTCGGCGAACCGCTGTGTGCGGGCGGTGGGCGCCGTATCGGGCAAGAAGACCGCCACCGGCGGGATCCTCTGCTGAGCCGCTGAGCTGCCCCGCCCGTCTGGTTCATGGTCAACTGGGTCTGGCGTGACGCGCGTTGCGCCAGTAGGTTCGCGGCGACCCGTTGGTTGTGATCCCAGGGGAGGGCGAATGCGCAAGGCGCTGAGATGGCTGCTCGCGCTTGTGGTGCTGATAGGCACGGTGAGCGCGGCAGGGGCATCGGCCGGGGCGGCCACCGCCGCGGCACCGGACATCAAGGACCGGATTCTCGCGATCCCGGGCATGAGCCTGGTCGAGGAGAAGCCCTACACGGGCTACCGCTACTTCGTGTTCGAGTACGCCCAGCCCATCGACCACCACCACCCGTCGAAGGGAACCTTCGAGCAGCGCTTCACGCTGCTGCACAAGGACACCAGCCGGCCCACCGTCTTCTACACGGGCGGCTACAACGTCTCCACCACCCCCGGCCGCAGCGAGCCGACCCGGATCATCGACGGCAATCAGGTGTCGCTGGAGTACCGCTACTTCACCCCCTCCCGGCCGCAGCCCGCCGACTGGTCGAAGCTGGACATCTGGCAGGCCGCGAGCGACCAGCACCGGTTGTACGAGGCGCTGAAGCCGGTCTACTCCAAGAACTGGCTGACCACCGGCGGCTCCAAGGGCGGCATGACCGCCACCTACTACGAGCGGTACTACCCCCACGACATGGACGGCGTCGTCGCGTATGTCGCGCCCAATGACGTGGTCGACAAGCAGGACGCGGCGTACGACCGGTTCTTCGAGACCGTCGGCACCAAGGAGTGCCGCGCCAAGCTGGAGGGCGTGCAGCGCGAGGCACTCGTCCGGCGTAAGCCGCTGGAGAAGAAGTACGCCGCCTACGCGTCGGACAACGGCTACACGTTCCACACCGTCGGCAGCCTCGACAAGGCCTACGAGGCCGTGGTGCTCGACTACATCTGGGGCTTCTGGCAGTACAGCCTGCTCGCCGACTGCGCCACCATCCCCGCCGACGCCCCGCACGCCACCGATCAGGCGATCTGGGACTCCATCGACACGATCTCCGGCTTCTCCTTCTACACCGACCAGGGGCTCGAGCCGTACACGCCGTACTACTACCAAGCCGGTACCCAGCTCGGCTCGCCCGACATCACGCAGCCCTGGCTGGGCAAGCTGAGCCGCTACGGCTACCAGCCGCCCCGGCACTATGTGCCGCGCTCCATCCCGATGCGGTTCCAGCCGTTCGTGATGGACGACGTGGACCACTGGGTGAAGCAGCACGCTCACCACATGCTGTTCGTGTACGGGCAGAACGACCCGTGGGGCGCCGAGCGCTTCAGCGTGGGCCGGCACGCCGACGACAGTTACGTCTTCACCGCGCCCGGCATGAACCACGGTGCCAACGTCGCCGGTCTCGCCCCCGCCGACAGGGCGAAGGCCACCGCGCGCATCCTGGCCTGGGCGGGCGTCGCCCCGGCTTCGGTCCGCTCCGACCCGGCGAAGGCCCGGCCACTGGCCGACTACGACGCGCGGCTCGACCGCAGCACGGTCGAGCGCGGCCCCTCGCTGCGGCCGTGAGCCACCACCTGCCGGTGCCCGCCGTCTCCCGGGGCTTCGCACCGGGGACGGCAGGCCCGGCAGGCCCGGCGGGCACCGGCAGGCCCGGCAGGCCCGGCAGGCCCGGCAGGCCCGGCAGGCCCGGCGGGCACCGGCAGGCCCGGCGGGCACCGGCAGGCCCGGCAGGCCTCAGTACGACAGGCCGTGGCCGACCGGATAGAGCACCTGCGCCGGATCGTCGGCGCGCTGGATGGGCACCGGCAGCCGCCCGCACGGTTCCACCCGGCCCGCGATCACCCGCGCCGCGGCCCTGAGCTCGACATCGGTCCAGCTGTAGGTGGCGAGCGCCGCGCCGACGTCGGGCAGGTAGGCGATGTCGTACGGGTTGCGGATCGCGATCTGCACCACGGGAGCGCCGGCCGTGAGCAGTGCGGCCACCAGCCGGCCCTGCGGGTCACCCGCGGCGGTGTTGTACGTCCCGACGATCACCGCGTCCATGTCCGCGGCGACGGCGGCGGCGGCGGCGATCGTCTCCGCGGTGGGGCTGGTGCCGGTGGACAGCACCGTGACGGCGAAGCCCAGCTCGGTCAGCGCCTTGCCGAGCACCGTGGTCGGTGGCCCGGTCGTGCCCGAGGGCGAGGCCGGGTCGGCGCCGGTCACCAGCAGGTTCGTCCGGCGGCGCGGGGACAGCGGGAGCAGTGCGGCTCGGTTCACCAGCAGGGTGGTGGTCCGCTCGGCGATCCTGTCCGCGGTGGCCAGATGGGAGCGGGTGCCGACGGTCCGGTCGATCCGGCGGGCATCCACATAGGGACGCTGCAGGAGACCGCGCCGCTCCTTGAGCTGCAGCACCCGCAGAATCGACTCGTCGAGGCGCTCCTCGGTGATCTCCCCGCTCCGTACGGCGGAGAGCACCCCGTTCCACGCGGTGGCGAGGTCCGGCGGGTTCAGCAACTGGTCGACGCCGGCCTTGAGCGCGAGCACCGGGACCCGGTCGTCGCCGTACTTGTCCCGCACGCCCTGCATGCCCAGCGAATCGGTGATCACCACGCCCCGATAGCCCAGCTCCTCGCGCAGGATGCCGGTGAGGATGGGACGCGAGAGGGTGGCCGGGTCGTTGCTCGGGTCCAGGGCGGGGAACTGGATGTGCGCCGTCATGATCGAGTCGATCCCGGCGGCGATCGCCGCTCTGAACGGCGGCGCGTCGATGCGCTCCCACTCCTCGCGGGTGTGGGTGATGACCGGGATACCGGTGTGGCTGTCGACGGCGGTGTCGCCGTGGCCGGGGAAGTGCTTGGCGGTGGAGGCGATCCGGGAGCTCTGGTAGCCCTGCACCTCGGCGGCGACCATCCGGGCCACCGCGCCGGGTTCCGAGCCGAAGGACCGCACGCCGATGACCGGGTTGGCCGGGTTGACGTTGACGTCGGCGTCCGGTGAGTAGTTCTGCCGGATGCCGATGGCGTCCAGTTCGCTGCCCGCGATCCGGCCCACCAGGTAGGCGTCGTCGCGGGAGCCGCCCGCGCCGAGTGCCATCGCGCCGGGGAAGAGGGTGGCGGGGTAGCCGACCCGGCAGACGATGCCGTGTTCCTGGTCGGTGGCGATCAGCAGGGGTACCGGGGTGGGTTGGGCGAGCCCGGCCCGCTGGATGCCGTTGGAGAGGCCGGCGATCTGGTGCGGGTCACGGGTGTTGTGCGCCCAGGTGAAGTAGATGATGCCGCCGACGTGGTACTTGGCGATCAGTTCGGCGGCGTCACGCACCCCCAGGTCGGTGAGGTTGGCGTCGATGTCGGCCTGGTCCGGGTCGGTCGCCGAGTGCCCGTACACCCGCATCACGAAGAGCTGGCCGATCTTCTCCTCGATGCTCATGTGTGCGATGAGCTTTTTGAGCTGCCGGTCGCGGCCCTGTCCGTGGTCGTGATCCCGGCTGCGTGGGTCGGCGTCGGCCGTGGTGCCGGTGGCCGCTGTTGCGGCCACTGCGGCGGTAGCGGTGAGCAGGGAGCGTCTGGACGTGCGGTAGTGCACTGGTGCTCCTTCCGGCCATGCTGCGCAAGGAATTGAAGGAAACTTCCAATGAGCACGGATATCCGGGAAGTTACTGCCAGGTCAAGGGTGCGGGCAGAACGACACGCAGAAAGATGCCGCCGCCCGGCGCGTCCTGCTCCTCGCGCTCACCGCGCTGCCGGGCCTCCGGTGAGTCGCTCCAGGAAGTCCCGGCCCTGCGCCAGTTGCCCGGGCAGCTCGGCTGCCTGCGGGTACCAGCGTTTCTCGTACTCCCAGCACAGCCACCCGTCCGCCGAGTCGAGCAGCCGCACGCACTCCGCGAGCGGCAGCACACCGGCGCCCAGCGCGAGCGGGGTGGTGTCCTCCGCCGATGCGATGTCCTTGACCTGGGCGTAGCCGAGGTGCGGGGCGAGGACCGCATGGCTGGCGGCCGGGGTCTCGCCGCCCAGCCAGGTGTGCATCACGTCCCAGAGCGCACCGACGTTCCGGTGTCCGACCGGGCCGAGGATGCGGGCCGCGTCGGCGCCGGTGCGATGCGAGTCGTGCGTCTCCAGCAGGATCCGCACCCCCTTGTCGGCGGCGAGTTCGGCGGCCACCCCCAGCCGCCGGGCGGCGGCCGCGTCGGCCTCCGCCGGGTCCTGGTCGCCACCGCCGGGGAAGACCCGGACGAACGGGGCGCCGAGATCGGCGGCGAGGAAGACCAGCTCGGCGATCTCGCCCTCGATCTCCTTGTCGTCGCCCGGGGCGGCGACCCTTGCGTACCCGGCGACACCCAGGATCTCGACCCCGCCGCGAGCGAACTCCTCGGCGGCCGCCTGCCGTTCACGCAGGGTGCTGCCGGGGTGCAGAGCCTCCTCGGGGTGCGCGCGCAGCTCGACCCCCTGGTAGCCGGTGCCGGCCGCGAGCCGCACCGCATCCTGGACGGTGATACCTGGCACCCCGAGGGTGGAGAAAGCGAACTTCAACGCGGTGGTCCTTTCCAGCGACGTCGTGCGGTTTCGTACGAGGTGGTTCTTCCCCGGCGACGAGTGTGACCCGTGGGCCCGGGCGGATCCGGTACGCCGAGGCCGGGGCGTGGCGTGCCCTACGGCCGCGTACCCCGAGACGAGGACGCCACCGCCCGACCAGTACGGGAGACGAGCCCGGCGCGGGTCACTGCCGAGGCGCCGCCGTGGAGGCCCGTGCCGTCAACTCTGCGCGCACCATGGCGACGCCCCCCTCCGGGGGCGCCTCCCGGCCCATCGCGAGGCGTCCGGCCCGCGCCCCCGCCTCGTACAGCGGCAGCCGTACCGTGGTGAGCGCGGGGACCACGTCCACCGAGAACGGCAGGTCGTCGAAGCCGGCCACCGAGACGTCCTCGGGAATCCGCAGCCCTCGCTCGCGCAGCGCCGCGCAGGCGCCGAGCGCCACCGTGTCGTTCGCCGCCACCACGGCCGTCAACGAGGGCTCCCTGTGCAGGAGTTCCAGGGTGGCCCGGTAGCCGGAACCGCGGTCGTAGCCGCCGTGCACCGTCAGCTGGTCCTGCGTAACGTCCGGGCCGCCGCCCGCCAGACCCTTTTCGGCCAGTCCCACTGCGGCCAGTGCGGCGCGGTGGCCCTCGAGCCGGTGGCGGGTCGTGGTGCGCTCCACCGGGCCCGCGACATAGCCGATCCGCCGGTGGCCCAGCGACAGCAGATGCTCGGTGAGGCGCTGCCCGCCGCCCCGGTTGTCGAAGGTCAGCGTGGTGGCCACCGACTCGACGCCCGGAAGCGGCGGCCGGCCGCACAGCACCACCCGGGTGCCCGCATCGGCCAGCCGCGCCAGCTTCGCCGAGACCGCCGCGCTGTGCCCGGGGTCCTCGAGCGCGCCTCCGGTCAGCACGACGGCGGCGGCGCGCTGGCGCTGCAGGAGGGTCAGGTAGGTGAGTTCGCGCTCCGGCGAGCCTCCCGTGTTGCACACGACGGCCAGCTTCTCGCCGCCGCCGCGTCCGGTGCCCTCCTGGCCGCCGATCTCGGACTGGGCCGCGCTCGCCATGATCCCGAAGAACGGGTCGGCGATGTCGTTGACCAGGATGCCGACCAGGTCGGACGTGGCGGCGGCGAGCGAACTCGCCTGCCCGTTCAGGACGTAGTCGAGCTCGTCCACGGCCCGCAGCACCCGGTCTCTGGTGGATGCCGCGACGGGGTAGTTGCCGTTGAGCACCCGGGACACCGTCGCCGGGGAGACCCGGGCACGGGCCGCCACATCCGCGAGGGTCGCTGTCATGTCTGCCTCCGTGACACTTCGCTGCCCGTCTCGGTCGCGCGTCTGCGCGGCCTCTTGTCGGGGCCGGTGTGCGCAGGTTAGCTTCATACGGGTTAGAAAGCGCTTGCTATCGCTGTATGGAGGAACTTTCGTGACGCGTAAGACAGTGCGGATCGCCATGAACGGCGTAACCGGCCGGATGGGATACCGGCAGCATCTGGTCCGTTCCCTCCTCGCCCTGCGCGAGGAGGGCGGCCTCGACCTCGGCGACGGCACGGTGCTGTGGCCGGAAATCGTGCTGGTCGGCCGCCGCGAGCACGCGCTGCAGGCGATGGCGGCGAAGCACGGCCTGGAACGCTGGTCCACCGACCTGGACGCGGTGCTCGCCGATCCGGACCTCGACGTCTACTTCGACGCACAGGTCACGTCGGCCCGCGAGGAGGCCCTGCGGAAGGCCATCGCGGCCGGAAAGCACATCTACACCGAGAAGCCGACCGCCACCGGACTGGCCGGCGCCCTGGAACTGGCCAGGCTGGCGGACGCGGCCGGGATCAAGCACGGCGTGGTCCAGGACAAGCTCTTCCTGCCGGGCCTGCTGAAGCTCAAGCGGCTGATCGACGGGGGCTTCTTCGGGAAGATCCTCTCCGTCCGGGGTGAGTTCGGCTACTGGGTCTTCGAGGGGGACTGGCAGGACGCCCAGCGCCCCTCCTGGAACTACCGCGCCGAGGACGGCGGCGGCATCGTCGTCGACATGTTCCCGCACTGGGAGTACGTCCTGCACGAGCTCTTCGGCCGCGTCACCTCCGTACAGGCGCTGACCGCCACCCACATCCCGCAGCGCTGGGACGAACAGCTCAAGCCGTACGACGCCACCGCCGACGACGCCGCCTACGGCATCTTCCAGCTCGAGGGCGGTGCGATCGCCCAGATCAACTCCTCCTGGACGGTCCGGGTCAACCGCGACGAACTGGTCGAATTCCAGGTCGACGGCACGGAGGGGTCCGCCGTCGCCGGTCTGCGCAACTGCCGTATCCAGCACCGGAGCACGACTCCCAAGCCGGTCTGGAACCCGGATCTGCCCGCCACCCACGCCTTCCGCGAGCAGTGGCAGGAGGTCCCGGACAACGGCGACTTCGGCAATGGCTTCAAGGTCCAGTGGGAGCTCTTCCTGCGCCACATCGCACTGGACGAGCCCTACCACTGGGACCTGCTGGCCGGTGCGCGCGGTGTGCAGCTCGCCGAGCTGGGGCTGCAGTCGTCCGCCGAGGGCCGCCGACTCGACGTTCCGGAGATCAGGCTGTGACGATCCTGCTGCCACGCGCGGGGGGCGGTACGTACCGCTACCAGCCGCGCACCGAGCCCGCCGCTTTCGCCTCTGACGGCGGCGCCCCACTCGCCTCCCGTACGGTCTTCTCCGCGGCGCACGTCGTCGCCGACCCCTACGCCGACGTCTCACCGGACGCCCCGGCCGCCGTCGACTGGGACGCCACCCTCGCCTTCCGCCACCACCTCTGGTCGCACGGCCTCGGCGTGGCGGAGGCGATGGACACTGCGCAGCGCGGCATGGGTCTGGACTGGCCGGGCGCCGCCGAGCTGATCCGCCGGTCCGCCGCCGAGGCCGTTGCGGTGGGCGGCGCCATCGCCTGCGGCGTCGGCACCGACCAGTTGCCGCCCGGCGAGGTGACCCTGCACCAGGTCGTCGAGGCGTACGAGGACCAGCTGGCCCTCGTCGAGGAGACCGGCGCCCAGGCGATCCTGATGGCATCGAGGGCGCTGGCGGCCGCCGCGAAGAGCCCCGAGGACTATCTGGAGGTCTACGGGCACCTGCTGCGCCAGTGCGCCGAGCCGGTCATCCTGCACTGGCTCGGCCCGATGTTCGACCCGGCACTGGACGGCTACTGGGGCTCGGCCGGCCTGGACGCCGCGACGGAGACCTTCCTGGAGGTCATCAAGGCCCACCCGGACAAGGTCGACGGCATCAAGGTGTCGCTGCTGGACGCCGAACGCGAGGTCGACCTCCGCCGCCGCCTCCCCGACGGGGTGCTCTGCTACACCGGCGACGACTTCAACTACCCCGAACTGATCGCGGGCGACGACCGCGGCTTCAGCCACGCGCTGCTCGGCATCTTCGACCCGCTGGGACCGCTCGCCGCCGAGGCGGTACGCGTCCTGGACACCGGCGACCGGCAGGGCTTCCGCGCCCTGCTCGACCCCACGGTCGAGCTGTCCCGCCACCTCTTCCAGAAACCGACCCGCTTCTACAAGACCGGCGTGGTCCTCCTCGCCTGGCTGGCCGGCCACCAGTCGCACTTCACCATGGTCGGCGGACTCCAGTCGGCGCGCTCCCTGCCGCACCTGGCGCGGGCCTACGAACTGGCCGACGGCCTGGGCCTGTTCCCCGACCCGGCGCTCGCCCGGCGCCGTATGACCTCCCTCCTGAACGTGTACGGAGTCGACCAGTGAGCACCGCAGACCGCTCCCGCTTCAGCATCAACCAGATGACCGTCAAGCAACTGTCGCTGCCCGAACTCACCGCCGCCTGCCAGGAGCTGGGCGTGCCCGGCGTCGGCCTGTGGCGGGAGCCGGTGCAGCAGTACGGGGTCACCTCGGCCGCCAAGCTGGTTCGGGACGCCGGGCTGACCGTCACCACGCTGTGCCGCGGTGGCTTCCTCACCGCGATCGACCCGGCCGGGCGGGCCGCCGCGCTGGCCGACAACCGCGCGGCCGTCGACGAGGCGGCGACGCTCGGCACGGACACCCTGGTCCTGGTCTCCGGCGGGCTCCCGGCCGGCTCGAAGGACCTGCACGGCGCCCGGGAACGCATCGCCGACGCCCTGGCCGAGCTGGGCCCGTACGCGGCCGACCACGGCGTGCGCCTGGCGATCGAACCCCTGCACCCCATGTTCGCCGCCGACCGCTGCGTCGTCTCCACCCTCACCCAGGCCCTCGACCTGGCCGAACGCTTCCCCGCCGCGCAGGTGGGGGTGGCCGTCGACACGTACCACATCTGGTGGGACGACCGGGCCCCGGCGGAGGTCGTGCGGGCAGGCGAGGCCGGCCGGATCTGCACCTTCCAGCTCGCCGACTGGACCACCCCGTTGCCGGCCGGCGTACTGAACGGCCGCGGCCAGATCGGCGACGGGGCGGTCGATATGCGGGAGTGGCGCGAGCGGGTGGACGCGGCGGGGTACCGCGGACCGATCGAGGTCGAGCTGTTCAACGAGGCGCTGTGGGCGCGGGACGGGGTGGAGGTGTTGCGGGAGACCGCCGAGCGGTTCGCGCTGCACGCGCTCTGAAGGACGACGAGCACCGGCCGACGGCGCAACCGCTCGGTCAGCGGGTGGCGAGGAGTTCGAGTGTGTCGATCACTCGGTTGGAGAAGCCCCACTCGTTGTCGTACCAGGCCACCACCTTGATGTGGCGGCCGTCGACGCGGGTGAGGGCCGAGTCGAAGATCGACGAGGCCGGATTGCCGGTGATGTCGGACGACACGAGCGGGTCGTCCGAGTACTCGAGGATGCCGGCGAGTGGTCCTTCCGCCGCGGTGCGGTACGCCGCCAGCACGTCCTCGCGGGTCACGTCGCGGGCGACGGTTGTATTGAGTTCGACGATCGAGCCCACCGGGATCGGCACGCGGATCGAGTCGCCCGACAGCTTGCCGTCCAGCTGCGGCAGCACGACGCCGATCGCCTTGGCGGCGCCCGTCGTGGTCGGCACGATGTTCTCAGCGGCGGCGCGGGCCCGGCGGGCGTCGCGGTGCGGGCCGTCCTGCAGGTTCTGCTCCTGCGTGTAGGCGTGCACCGTCGTCATGAAGCCGTGCTCGATGCCGGCGAGTTCGTCAAGGACTGCTGCCAGCGGCGCGAGCGCGTTGGTGGTGCAGGAGGCGTTCGAGACGATGCTGTGCAGGGCCGGGTCGTACGCGTCGGTGTTGACGCCGAACGCGAGCGTGACGTCGGCGCCGTCCGACGGCGCACTGACGAGTACCTTCTGCGCGCCCGCGTCGAGATGGGCGCGGGCGGACTTGGCCGAGGTGAAGCGGCCGGTCGCCTCGAGCACGACGTCGACGCCGAGTGCGGCCCAGGGCAGCTGTGCCGGGTCGCGTTCGGCGAGCACCTTGATGTGGCGGCCGTCGACGACGAGGGTGTCCGCCTCGACGGTCACCGGGCGACCGAGCCGGCCGGCCGTCGTGTCGTAGGCGAGCAGTCGTGCGAGGGTGGCGGGCTCCGTGAGGTCGTTGACGGCGACGACCTCGAGGTCACTGTCGCGTTCGAGCAGTGCGCGCAGCACGTTGCGTCCGATGCGGCCGAATCCGTTGACGGCGATGCGAGTCATGAGGGTGTCCCTTCGGTTCACCACCAGGTTCGCGGGCGGTGTCCGCCCCTGACAGCGGCCTGATCGCCAGGGTTCGCAAGGATCGTGCCACGCGGTGGCGGGCTGGGTCCTAGTCGCCCTGTGCGAAAGTGCGCCGGTACTCGCTCGGCGTGGTGTTGAGGACGCGCTGGAAGTGCAGCCGCAGATTCGCGCCGGTGCCGAGACCGATGTCGTCGGCGATCTGCTCGACGCTCCGCCCGGAACGCTCGAGCAGCTCACGGGCCATGTCGATCCGGGCGCGCATGACCCACTGCATCGGCGTGTATCCGGTGTCCTCCACGAAGCGCCGCGAGAAGGTGCGCGGCGAGACCGCCGCATGCCGGGCGAGCACCGTGAGGGTGAGCGGCTCGCCGAGCCGGTGCAGCGCCCACTCGCGGGTGGCGGCGAACCGCTCGCCGAGCGGCTCGGGCACGCTGCGCGGCACGTACTGCGCCTGACCGCCGCTGCGGTAGGGAGCAGCGACCAGGCGCCGGGCCGCGTGGTTCGACGGGGCCACGCCGAGGTCGCCGCGCAGAATGTGCAGGCACAGGTCGATGCCCGAGGCGGCGCCGGCCGACGTCAGTACGCTGCCCTCGTCGACGAACAGCACGTTCTCGTCGACCCGGACGAGCGGATGCTTCGCGCTGAGCGCACGCGAGTAATGCCAGTGGGTCGTGGCGCGCTTGCCGTCGAGCAGACCGGTGGCGGCGAGTGCGAAGGCGCCCGTCGAGATGGCGGCGAGCCGCGCGCCCGCATGGTGGGCGGCGATCAGCGCGTCGACGACGGCCGGGGGCGGGTCGTTGCGGTCCGGGAACCGGTAACCGGGGATGAAGACGATGTCGGCCCAGGTGAGCGTGTCGAGGCCGTGGGTGACGTGATAGGAGAGGCCGTCGCCACCGGTGACGAGTCCGGGTGCCGCGCCGCATACCCGCACTTCGTACGGCATGCTCGCCCGGGTCGTGAACACCTGAGCGGGAATGCCGACATCGAGGGGCTTCGCACCCTCGAGCACGAGGACGGCGACGCGATGCGGGTGGGAGGACGGCACGGAAACAGGGTACGAGGGGGCGTGGGCCGGGTCATTTGGGCGCTGCGCCCGGATACATCTCCCGGAATCCGTACAACCTTTCCTGAGTGACCGCAGTCGTACACCTCACCAGGGCTTCAGGGGGGCCGTACCCGGGGGGATACGGGAAGCGCTGAGGGGGGGAATGCGGTGGGGCCCGGTCCACGGACCGGGCCCCACGCCATGGCGACGGGACGTCTGCTCAGAAGAAGACGCCGCACCGCAGCAGCACATTGGCGTACGGTCGGGCCTCACCCGTCCGTACCACCAGCCGCGCCCCCACCGATCGGGATTTCAGTTCCTCGTGCGGGACCAGCTCCAGAGTGGGAAAGCATCCGCCCAGCAGCCCAGCGGTAGCGGGGTTCGCGTCCAGGACCTCGCGCGCGGCCGTCGCACCTTCCACCACCAGTTCGGCCAGCAGTCCGTCGAGGACTTCGGCGAACGACGGCACACCGGCCCGGAAGGCCAGGTCCACCAGGCGTGGGCCGTCCGGGACGGGCATCCCGGCGTCGCAGACCAGTACGCCGTCGCCGTGACCCAGTTCGGCCAGCGCCCCGGCGAGATGACGGTTGAGGATTCCGGACTTCTTCATCCGGCGACGACCTCTCCGGCGGTCGGATACGACTCCTGCGCGCCCGCCGCGGTGACCGCGGTGGCGCCCACCCGTGCGGCGAATGCGGCCGCCTCCACGAGCTCGTCGCCCTGGCCGAGACGCCAGGCCAGCGCTGCGGTGAAGGCATCGCCCGCGCCGGTCGTGTCCACCGCGTCGACCCGGGGGCTCGGTACCCGCGAGACGGTGCCGGGGCCGGATGCGGC
Source organism: Streptomyces sp. NPDC051320 (assembly GCF_040682175.1). Taxonomy (NCBI): domain Bacteria; kingdom Bacillati; phylum Actinomycetota; class Actinomycetes; order Kitasatosporales; family Streptomycetaceae; genus Streptomyces; species Streptomyces sp. NPDC051320. Next base: position 388,842 of record NZ_JBFBAL010000002.1, on the reverse strand, counting down.
GACCAGCGCCCCATCGGCTCCCAGGGTGATCACCACCGAGCGCGGGCCGAGACCGAGCAGCGCGGCCGCCCAGTCCTCGGGTCCTGGTCCGGCGGACGGGCCGAGCAGCACCCGGGCCTCGTGCTCGTTGACCACCAGCGGGTCGCAGGCGGCGAGCAACTCGGTGGGCAGCGGCACGGGCGGGGAGGGGTTCAGCACGAAACGGGTGCCGGGCGGCCGGGTGCGGACCACCTCGACGACGGTCTCCAGCGGGATCTCCAGCTGCGCGGACACCACCCGGGACGCGGCGAGCAGGCTGCCCGCCGCGCGGACGTCGGCCGGGGTGAGCCGGGAGTTGGCGCCGGGGGAGACCACGATGCTGTTGTCGCCCGAGGGATCGACGGTGATCAGCGCCACGCCGGTGGGCGCGTCGCCGACCAGCATGCCGACGGTGTCCGCACCGGCCGCCCGCTGCGCGTCGAGCAGCAGCCGGCCGTGGGCGTCGTCCCCGATCCGGGCGAGCAGCGCGCTCCTGGCGCCCAGCCGGGCGGCGGCTGCCGCCTGGTTGGCTCCCTTGCCGCCGGGGTGGACGGCCAGATCGGAGCCGAGCACCGTCTCGCCGGCCGCGGGCCTGCGCTCGACGCCGATCACCAGGTCGGCGTTGGCCGACCCTACGACCAGCAGGTCGTAGTCGTACATGTCTGTCCTGCTTTCCGGGAAGAAAGTGCGTCGGTCAGGGCGTCGGTCAGGAGAAGGCGGCGACGTTCTTGCTGGTGACGACCTTGACCGGCACCTTCACCGCCTTGGGCACCGTCTTGCCGTGCGCGGCCCGCACCGCGTTCCGCACGGCGAGCTTGCCGAGCTCCGCGGGCTGCTGGGCGACCGAGGCGTACAGGGTGCCGGCCTTGACCGCCTTGAACCCGTCGGGCGTCCCGTCGAAACCGATCACCTGGACGGACGTGCCGGCCTTGCTGCCGAGCGCCTTGATCGCGCCGAGCGCCATCTCGTCGTTCGCGGCGAAGACACCGGTGACGCCGTGGTTGGCCTGCAGCATGTTGGTCATGACGTCGAGGCCCTTGGTGCGGTCGAAGTCGGCGGGCTGGCTGGCGACCACCTTGATGCCGGGGTAGGCCTTGATGCCTGCGGCGAAGCCCTGCTCGCGCTCCCGGGCCGCGGAAGTGCCCGCGGTGCCCTGCAGTTCGACGATCCGGCCCTTCCCGCCGAGCTTCTCGGCCAGCGTCTTCGCTGCGAGCTTGCCGCCCGCGATGTTGTCGGAGGCGACCAGGGCGGCGACATCGGCCTTGTTGACGCCGCGGTCGGCGGCGACCACCGGGATGTCCGCCTTGTTGGCGGCCCGCACCGAGGGACCGGACGCGTCCGAGTCCACCGGGTTGATGATGATCGCCTTGATGCCCGAGCTGGTGAAGTTCTGTATCTGGTTGGCCTGCTGGGAGGCGTCGTTCTGGGCGTCGGTGACGGTCAGGTCGAGACCCTCGGCCTTGGCCTCCTGCTGGGCGCCCGCCTTCATCTGCACGAAGAACGGGTTGTTCATGGTGGACAGGGACAGGCCGACCTTGAGCCGGGTGCCGGACGAGCCCGAGTTGTTGAAGAACGACACGGCGGCCACCACGGCCGCCACACAGACCACGGCGACTCCGGCCTTGATCACTTGTGGCCGCTTGCCGCCCGGCGAGCCGGTGCCCGCCGCTGCGGAGGGGCCGGTGCCGGTGCCGGCGCGGCGGCGCAGGGTGTCCAGCAGGACCGCCAGCGCGATGACGACGCCGATCACGACCTGCTGCCAGAAGGCGGACACCGACAGGAGGTTGAGGCCATTGCGCAGCACAGCGAGGATCAGCGCACCGATCAGCGTGCCGGACGCCTTGCCGACGCCGCCGGAGAGGCTGGCGCCGCCGATGACGACCGCGGCGATCGCGTCGAGTTCGTACCCGTTGGCCGCCTGTGGCTGCGCGGAGGACAGCCGGGCGGCGAGGACGATGCCCGCGGCGGCGGCGAAGAGCCCGGAGAGCGCGTAGATGGCGAGCTTCTGCCGCTTGACCCGCAGCCCGGAGAGCCGGGCGGCCTCCTCGTTGCCGCCGATGGCGTACATCGAGCGGCCGATGTACGTACGGGACAGCACCAGCGCGGTGAGCAGACCCATCACGATCATCACGATCACCGGCACCGGCAGCCAGCCGCCGAGGGTGTCACCGAGCGAGGAGACCGAGGAGGGGAAGGCGATCGGGGAGCCCTGCGAGATGACCAGGGAGAGTCCGCGGCCGATCGACAGCATGGCCAGCGTCGCGATGAACGGCGGGAGTTTGCCGTACGAGATGAGCGCGCCGTTGACCAGCCCGCAGGCGATGCCGGTACCGATGGCGAAGATCACCGCCAGCCAGATCGGCAGCCCCTCGGAGGTCGCCGTCCAGGCCAGTACGGTCGCGGAGAGCGCGGCCACCGAGCCGACCGAGAGGTCGATGCCCGCCGAGACGATGACGAAGGTGACGCCGAACGCCAGGATCGCGGTGACCGCGGCCTGTACACCGACGTTGAGCAGGTTCTGGGTGGTGAGGAAGTCGCCGGAGAGCAGCGACATCGCCACCACCAGGACCACCAGGGCGCTGAGCGCGCCGTTGTCGAGCAGAATGCGGCGGACCGCCGAGGCGCCACTCGCGCCCGTTGAGCCCTTGAGCGTGTCAGTGGTCACTGGAGGCCCTCTGCTTCCTTCGCTTCAGTGGTGGGTGTGGTCGGGACGGATGTGGTGACGGCGAGTGCCATCACCGCGTCCTGGGTTGCTTCCTGGGCGGCGAGTTCGCCGGCGATCCGGCCCTGGGCCATCACCAGCACCCGGTCGCTCATGCCGAGCACCTCGGGGAGATCGCTGGAGATCATCAGGACCGCGTGTCCGGAGGCCGTCAGCTCGTTGATCAGCTGGTAGATCTCCACCTTGGCGCCGACGTCGATCCCCCGGGTCGGCTCGTCGAGGATCAGTACCCGGGTGTCGGCGAGCAGCCACTTGCCGATGACGACCTTCTGCTGGTTGCCGCCGGACAGGGTGCCCACCTGCTGGCCGAGCCCGGCCATCCGGACGCCGAGCTGTTCGGCGATGCGCGCGGCCGCGGCCTGCTGGCCCTTGAGGTCGACCAGGCCGCCGCGGGTGGCGGAACGCAGGGTGACCAGGCCGAGGTTCTCCTGGACCGAGGCCGCGAGCAGCAGGCCCTGGCCCTTGCGGTCCTCGGGGACCAGGCCGATGCCGGCACCCATCGCGGCGTTCACGTCGTGCCCGGGGAGCTGCCTGCCGGTGACGGCGACGGTGCCGGAGTCGTAGGGGTCGGCGCCGAAGACGGCGCGGGCGACCTCGGTGCGTCCGGCGCCGACGAGACCGGCCAGGCCGACCACCTCACCGGCCCGCACCTCGAAGCTGACGTCGTGGAAGTGCCCGTTCCGGCTCAGCCCGCGCACCGCGAGCAACGGCTCGCCGGTTTCCGGGCGTTGCCGCGGGAACTGCTGCTCGATGGAGCGGCCGACCATCAGCCGGACGAGTTCGTTCTCCGGGGTGGAGGCGGGCACCTGGTCGATGCTGCGGCCGTCGCGCAGCACGGTGACCCGGTCGCCGAGTGCGGCGATCTCCTCCAGGTGGTGGGTGATGAAGACGATGCCGACGCCGTCGTCGCGCAGCGTGCGGACGAGCGCGAAGAGCTTCTCCACCTCGCCCGAGGTGAGCACGGCGGTCGGTTCGTCCATGATCAGGACGCGGGCCCGCAGACTCAGCGCCTTCGCGATCTCCACCATCTGCAGCCGGGCGATGCCCAGTTCGCGCACCTTGGTACGCGGCGACACGTCGACCCCGACCCGGCGCAGCAGGTCCTGGGCGTCCGCCTCCATCCGGCCGCGGTCGATCATGCCGAAGCGCCGCGGCTGCCGGCCGAGGAAGATGTTCTCGGCGACCGTCAGGTCCGGCACCAGGTTGAACTCCTGGTAGATGGTGGCGATTCCGAGGCGTTCGGCGTCCTGCGCGCCGTGGATGCGGACCTCGCGCCCCTCGGCGAAGATCCGGCCGCTGTCCGGGCGGTAGGCGCCGGAGAGCATCTTGATCAGGGTGCTCTTGCCCGCGCCGTTCTCACCGAGCAGGACGTGCACCTCGCCGCGGCGCAGGTCGAAGTCGACGCTGTCGAGCGCGACCACACCGGGGAAGGTCTTGCGGATGGCTTCGATGCGCAGCAACTCGTCGGGGTTGCTCACCGGTCGCTCCTGTTCGTCGTGTCGGCCGTCGGCCGCGGGGGTTCGGGTTCGCCGCAGGAGCGTCTGATCACCAGCCGGGCGGGCAGGATGGCGGACTGCGGTTCCCTGCCCTCCAGCCGGTCGATCAGCGCCCGGACGGCGGCCCTGCCGAGTTCGCCGGTCGGTTGGGCGATCGCGGTGATCGCCGGGTCCGTGTGGACGAACCACGGGATGTCGTCGAAGGCCGCCAGCGCGATGTCGTGCGGGATACGCAGTCCGTGACCGCGGATCGCGTCCATGGCACCGAGTGTCATGAGGTTGTCGGCGGCGAACACCACGTCGGGTGGTTCGGGGAGGGCGAGGAAGCGGTTGGTCTCCCGGCGACCGCTGTCGGCCTGGAAGTCGCCGTGCCCGATGTAGGCGTCGGGCAGCGGCAGTCCGTACCCCCGGAGCGCGTCGCGGAAGGCCTCGATGCGCTCGTTACCGGTGGTCGTGGTGGCCGGTCCGGCGATGATGGCGAGCCTGCGGTGGCCGAGACCGTGCAGGTGGGCGACCAGTTCACGAACCGCCGCGCGCCCGTCGGACCGTACGACCGGCACGTCCAGGCCCGGGATCCAGCGGTCCACGAAGACCATGGGGGTACCGGAGCCGGCCGTGTCCACCATCAGCGGGGAGCCACCGTCGGTCGGGCTGACCAGGAGCCCGTCGATGCGCCGGTCGAGCAGCGTGCGGATGTGATGGTCCTGCTGGGCGGGCTGCTCGTCGGCGTTGCCGATGATGACGCTGAAGCCGTGCGCCCGGGCCTCGTCCTCCACGGAGCGGGCCAGCTCGGTGAAGTACGGGTTCAGGACGTCGCTGATGACCAGACCGAGCGTCCGGGTCCGGTCGGTGCGCAGCGACCGGGCGACCGCGTTGGGCCGGTAGCCGAGGGCCTCGACGGTGGCCAGCACCCGGGCGCGGGTGCCGGGGCGGACCGACGGATGGCCGTTCAGGGCGCGGGACACCGTGGCAACGGATACCCCCGCACCGGCTGCGACGTCCTTGATGCTCGCCATCGCAGGACCACCTCCTTGTGGGCCATGGAACCGATGCCTCATGGAATCGATTACATTGCTGATTGGAATCGATTACACGGGCGGCGGTCAAGGGGGTACGGGCCGGCCGTGACGCGATCGTGATGGAGCGGGTCCGGCTTCCGGGGGCGCGGCGGAGGCGGGGTACGGGTTGTCGGTGCCGGGCGGTAGCGTCGGCTCATGTCGAACATGGCAGTGCTGGAAGGTGTCCTGGAGCGGATCACCTACGCCAACGAGGAGAACGGCTACACCGTCGCCCGCGTCGACACCGGCCGGGGCAGTGACCTGCTTACCGTCGTCGGCTCGCTGCTCGGTGCCCAGCCCGGCGAGTCGCTGCGCATGGAGGGCCGCTGGGGCTCGCACTCCCAGTACGGCAAGCAGTTCACGGTGGAGAACTACACGACGATCCTGCCCGCCACGATCCAGGGCATCCGCCGCTACCTCGGTTCCGGACTGATCAAGGGCATCGGTCCCGTCATGGCCGACCGGATCACCACGCACTTCGGCCTGGACACGCTCGATGTCATCGAACAGGAGCCCAAGCGTCTCATCGAGGTTCCGGGCCTCGGCCCGAAGCGTACGAAGCTGATCGGCGCGGCCTGGGAGGAACAGAAGGCGATCAAGGAAGTGATGATCTTCCTGCAGGGGGTCGGGGTCTCCACCTCCATCGCCGTGCGCATCTACAAGAAGTACGGCGACGCGTCGATCTCCGTGGTGAGGAACGAGCCCTACCGGCTGGCCGCCGACGTGTGGGGCATCGGCTTCCTGACCGCCGACCGCATCGCCCAGGCCGTCGGCATCCCGCACGACTCCCCGGAACGGGTGAAGGCCGGCCTGCAGTACGCGCTGTCCCAGTCCACCGAGCAGGGGCACTGCTTTCTCCCGGAGGAGCAGCTGATCGCGGAGGCGGTGAAGCTCCTGCAGGTCGACACCGGGCTGGTCATCGACTGCCTCGCCGAACTGGCCGCCGAGGAGGGCGTCGTCAGGGAGCGGGTGCCGGGACCGGAGGGCGGCGAGGAGTGGGTCACCGCCGTCTATCTGGTGCCCTTCCACCGGGCCGAACTCTCGCTCTCCGCCCAGCTGTTGCGGCTGCTGCGCACCGAGGAGGACCGGATGCCGGCCTTCCGGGACGTCGACTGGGACACGGCGCTGTCCTGGCTCGCCGCACGGACCGGCGCCGAGCTGGCCCCGGAGCAGCAGGCGGCGGTCCGCCTGGCGCTGACCGAGAAGGTCGCCGTGCTCACCGGGGGCCCCGGCTGCGGAAAGTCCTTCACGGTCCGCTCGGTGGTCGAGCTGGCCCGCGTCAAGAAGGCCAAGGTGGTGCTGGCGGCCCCCACCGGGCGGGCCGCCAAACGGCTGGCCGAGCTGACCGGGGCGGACGCCTCCACGGTGCACCGGCTGCTGGAGCTGAAGCCGGGCGGTGACGCGGCGTACGACCGGGACCGCCCGCTCGACGCGGACCTGGTGGTGGTCGACGAGGCGTCCATGCTGGACCTGCTGCTCGCCAACAAGCTGGTCAAGGCGGTGGTCCCGGGCGCGCATCTGCTGCTGGTCGGCGATGTGGACCAGTTGCCCTCGGTCGGCGCGGGGGAGGTGCTGCGCGATCTGCTGGTCGCCGGAGGACCGGTGCCGCGGGTGCGGCTCACCCGGATCTTCCGCCAGGCCCAGCAGTCCGGGGTGGTCACCAACGCGCACCGGATCAACTCCGGCAGCCACCCCCTCACTCAGGGGCTGCCGGACTTCTTCCTCTTCGTCGAGGACGAGACGGAGGAGGCCGGAAAGCTCACCGTCGACGTGGCGGCCCGCCGCATCCCGCAGAAGTTCGGCCTCGACCCGCGCCGGGACATCCAGGTGCTGGCACCCATGCACCGCGGTCCGGCCGGCGCGGGGACGCTCAACGGGCTGCTCCAGCAGGCGATCACACCTGCTCGCCCCGGCCTGCCCGAGAAGCGGTTCGGTGGCCGGGTCTTCCGGGTCGGCGACAAGGTCACGCAGATCAGAAACAACTATGACAAAGGGGCGAACGGCGTCTTCAACGGCACGGTCGGCGTGGTCACCGCGCTCGACCCGGACGAGCAGAAGCTCACCGTGCTCACCGACGAGGACGAGGAAGTACCCTACGACTTCGACGAGTTGGACGAGCTGGCGCACGCCTACGCGGTGACCATCCACCGCTCGCAGGGCAGCGAGTACCCGGCGGTGGTCATTCCGGTCACCACCGGCGCCTGGATGATGCTCCAGCGCAACCTGCTCTACACGGCGGTCACCCGGGCCAGGAAGCTGGTGGTCCTGGTGGGCTCCCGCAAGGCCATCGGACAGGCGGTGCGCACGGTCTCCGCGGGCAGGCGCTTTACCGCACTGGACCACAGACTGGCCGGAGGGCGATCGGAGCCGCCGCGGTGGGAAACATCACCCGGGCTTTCGGAACCGGGACCGAGAAGGCAGGATGAATAGGTTGGCGGCACTGAGTGCCGCCGATTAGCCCAATGGGCGACCCCGAGTGCACTCTGCTGAGCCAAGTGGGGGATGGTAGAGACAGTCAGGGCACCTCGAAGAAGAGGCACTACCGTCGGTGAGGGATGACGTGAGCGACAACTCTGTAGTACTGCGGTACGGCGATGGCGAGTACACCTACCCGGTGATCGACAGCACCGTCGGCGACAAGGGCTTCGACATCGGGAAGCTACGCGCCCAGACCGGTCTGGTGACGCTGGACAGCGGATACGGCAATACGGCCGCCTATAAATCCGCGATCACCTACCTCGACGGCGAGCAGGGCATCCTGCGTTACCGCGGGTACCCGATCGAGCAGCTGGCCGAGCAGTCGAGCTTCCTCGAGACGGCATATCTGCTGATCAACGGCGAGCTCCCCAAGGTCGACGAGATTTCGACCTTCAAGAACGAGATCACCCAGCACACCCTGCTGCACGAGGACGTCAAGCGGTTCTTCGACGGCTTCCCGCGTGACGCGCACCCGATGGCCATGCTGTCGTCGGTGGTCAGCGCGCTGTCCACGTTCTACCAGGACAGTCACAACCCCTTCGACGAGCAGCAGCGGCATCTCTCGACGATCCGCCTGATCGCCAAGCTGCCGACCATCGCGGCCTACGCGTACAAGAAGTCGATCGGCCACCCGTTCGTCTACCCGCGCAACGACCTGGGCTACGTCGAGAACTTCCTGCGGATGACCTTCTCGGTCCCCTCGCAGGAGTACGTGCCGGACCCGGTCGTCGTATCGGCGCTGGACAAGCTGCTGATCCTGCACGCGGACCACGAGCAGAACTGCTCGACCTCCACCGTGCGTCTGGTCGGCTCCTCGCAGGCCAACATGTTCGCCTCGATCTCCGCGGGCATCAGCGCGCTGTGGGGCCCGCTGCACGGCGGCGCCAACCAGTCGGTGCTGGAGATGCTCGAGGGCATCAAGCAGGCCGGCGGCGACGTCGACACCTTCATCCGCAAGGTGAAGAACAAGGAAGACGGCGTGAAGCTGATGGGCTTCGGGCACCGCGTCTACAAGAACTTCGACCCCCGGGCGAAGATCATCAAGGCGGCGGCGCACGATGTCCTCTCGGCCCTCGGCAAGGACGACGAGCTGCTCGACATCGCGCTGAAGCTCGAGGAGCACGCGCTGGCCGACGACTACTTCGTCGAGCGGAAGCTCTACCCGAACGTCGACTTCTACACCGGCCTGATCTACCGGGCGATGGGCTTCCCGACCGAGATGTTCACCGTGCTGTTCGCCATCGGCCGGCTTCCCGGCTGGATCGCCCAGTGGCACGAGATGATCAAGGAGCCGGGCAGCCGTATCGGCCGTCCGCGCCAGATCTACACCGGTGAGGTCCTGCGCGACTTCACCCCGGTCGAAGACCGCTGACACCGGCGCGACTCCGCACGGTCGCGCCCACCGACAGAAAAGCGCCCCGCCGCCGATCCCCCCACGGGTCGACGTACGGGGCGCTTCCCATTCCCCGGTCGGATTCCCCCCACGGGATCCGCTCCGGGCGTCTGGTGGGCACAGAAGTGCCCATGCCGCGCTCTGCCGGGGTACGTACACGACGGGAGGGCCGCTCAAAGCTCTCCGTGGCACGTGCCCCGGCCAACGCTTGCCACGGAACGTCCCCCAAGACATTCCGTCGGACGTCCCCCAAGACATCCTTGGCATCGTTCACTTAGACACTCGGTGCGCCGGAATGGTTACCCCATGAAGCACGTGATCCATGTCTCGTTGTGAACGTCATGTGAAGGTACGCAATCTCAGGCTGTTTGTCACTACGAACACCGAAGAGAACGCCATGGCGAAACCGGCGGTCATGGGGTTGAGCAGCCCGGCAGCGGCCAGCGGCAGGGCCGCGACGTTGTAGGCGAAGGCCCAGAAGAGGTTGCCCTTGATGATCGCCAGCGTCCGGCGGGCGAGCCGGATGGCGTCGGCGGCCGTCAGCAGATCTCCACGAACCAGCGTGAGGTCACCGGCTTCGATGGCGGCGTCGGTGCCGGTGCCCATCGCGAGCCCCAGATCAGCGGTCGCCAGGGCGGCCGCGTCGTTCACCCCGTCGCCGACCATCGCGACCCGCCGGCCCTCCGCCTGCAGACCTCTGATCACCTCGGCCTTGTCCTCGGGCAGCACCTCGGCGTGGACCCTCTCGATGCCCACTTCGGCCGCCACCGCATCGGCGACCGTCCGGTTGTCGCCCGTCAGCAGGACCGGTGTGAGGCCCAGCGCGCGCAGCCTCCGCACGGCCTCGGCGCTGGTCTCCCGGACGGCGTCGGCGACCGTCAGCAGGCCCCGGGCCCGCCCGTCCCAGGCGACGGCCACCGTGGTGCGTCCGGCGGCTTCCGCGGGTGCCTCGGGCAGTCCGATACCCGCATCGGTCAGCAGCTTCGCCCGTCCGGCCAGCACCTGATGTCCGTCGACGGTGCCGCGCACCCCGAGTCCGGGTACGTCCTCGAACCCTTCCGGCGCCGGCAGATCCCCTGTGTGCTCCTGTGCGGCCGCGGCGACGGCCAGGGCCACCGGATGGCCCGAGGCGTGCTCCAGGGCGCCTGCGAGCCGCAGCAGCTCCTTCTCGTCGGTGTCCCCGAAGGTGTGCACCTCCTGGAGTCGCATGCGCCCGGTGGTGATCGTGCCGGTCTTGTCCAGTACGACGGTGTCCACCCGCTGCGTCGACTCGAGCACCTCGGGGCCCTTGATCAGGATGCCCAGCTGGGCGCCCCGGCCGGTGCCGACCATCAGAGCGGTCGGGGTCGCCAGACCCAGCGCACACGGGCAGGCGATGACCAGTACCGCGACGGCCGCGGTGAACGCCGCGGTGAGATCGCCGGAGGCCAGCAGCCAGCCGGCCAGCGTGCCCAGCGAGATCAGCAGCACGACCGGTACGAAGACGGCGGCAACCCGGTCGGCGAGCCGCTGCACCTGGGCCTTGCCGTTCTGCGCGTCCTCCACCAGGCGGGCCATCCTGGCCAGTTGGGTGTCCGCGCCGACCCGGGTCGCCTCCACGACGATCCGGCCGGAAGCGCTCACACAGCCTCCGGCGACGGTGTCTCCCGGCCCGGTGTCCACCGGCAGGGACTCGCCGGTGAGCATCGAGGCGTCCACCGCGGACGTGCCCTCGACCACCAGTCCGTCGGTGGCGATCTTCTCGCCCGGGCGCACCACGAAGCGGTCGCCCACCGCCAGCCGGTCGGCCGGCATGCGGACCTCCGTGCCGCCGCGCAGCACCGAGACGTCCTTGGCGCCCAGTTCGAGCATGGCCCGCAGGGCGGCGCCCGCACTGCGCTTGGAACGCGCCTCCAGATAGCGGCCGAGCAGGATGAACGTGACGACTCCCGCGGCGACCTCGAGATAGATCGTCGACGTGCCGTCGGTGGGGGACGCGGTCCAGCTGAAGCCGTGCCGCATCCCCGGCATCCCCGCGTCGCCGAAGAACAGCGCCCACAGCGACCAGAGGAACGCGGCGAGCGTGCCCAGCGAGACCAGGGTGTCCATGGTGGCCGCGCCGTGCCGCAGATTCGTCCAGGCGGCCCGGTGGAAGGGCAGCGCGCCCCACACCGTGACGGGCGCGGCCAGCGCCAGGGAAAGCCACTGCCAGTTGTCGAACTGCAGCGAGGGGATCATCGCCAGCACGACCACCGGCAGGCTGAGCACCGCGGAGACCAGTACCCGCTGCCGCAGCGCGCCCAGCACCGGGTCGGCGGCCGGCTCCGGCTGTCCGTCCGGGGTGGCTGCGGCGGCCGGAGCCGGTGGGGCCGGTTCCTCGGCCGTGTAGCCGGTCTTCACCACGGTGGCGATCAGATCGGCGACCTGTATGCCGTCACCGAAGGAGACCTTCGCCTTCTCGGTGGCGTAGTTGACGGTGGCCTCGACCCCGTCCATGCGGTTGAGCTTCTTCTCGATGCGGGCCGCGCACGAGGCGCAGGTCATCCCGCCGACCGAGAGCTCGACCGTGCTGCTCCCGACCGTGTCGGTTCCGACGGTGCCGGTGTCCACTGCGCCGGTCATGGTGGCTCAGGCCCGGCCCGTGAGCTCGTAACCGGCCTCGTCGACCGCGGCCCGGACGGCCTGCTCGTCCAGCGGGGCCGCGGAGGCCACGGTCACCTGTCCGGTGGCCGCGACGGCCTGCACGGAGCTGACGCCCGGCAGCTCGCCGATCTCGCCGGCCACCGCGCCCTCGCAGTGACCGCAGGTCATGCCGGTCACCTGGTAGACGGTGGTGACGGCGTTGCTCTCGGAGGTCCGGGCCTCGGCGGTCATGTCGCTCTCCTCTGCGCAGATGTACGTGAACCATGGTGCGTGAGGGAACCCCGGGAACGCCGGGGAACCCTCCGACTCCGTCCACGGTATACCCCCAGGGGGTACGGATGCGAGCCGAGACCCACACGCACGTCGGCCGGTCAGCGATCCCGGCCGCGGTTGCTGGGCCTGCGCGACACCCAGACCCGGATGGTCTCCGCGTACCAGTACGGCTTTCCGTGCTCCACCTGATCGGGCGGCGGCAGCAGGCCGTGCTTGCGGTACGAGCGGACGGTGTCCGGCTGGACCCGGATGTGCGCGGCGATGTCCTTGTACGACCAGAGCCTTCGGTCGGTCATGTTCAGCACCTCCCTGCGCCGACCGCGACAGCCGGCCTGGCGGCCGTCGGGGGAGTCGCGGTGCGCGCATTGGTGATCAATCAGCCTGTCCCCGGACAACGAGGGGCGAAGAGGCGCGGCAAGGGCCTGTTGATCTCCTGTGACGGAAAGCACGCGTAACGCGGACATGCGTGACCGCGTGGCAACCACTGTGACGCGAGCGGCACATGGGCCCTAACGGGCTGCAACCACTTCCTGTTCCACGGAGCGGCCTACGCGGCCTCTGCGAGTTCGGTTCTTACCGGCATGGCGTTGGCCGGCGCGAAGCTGTTCGTCGACGAGGGAACTCCTGAAGCCTTCAGGGTCGCCGGTCTCCCCGGCTGCTTCATCGAGTTGACCTGGCACTCCGCGGCCGGGGTGGACGCGCTGCCGGCCGCGCGGCTGCATCCGCCGGCTGCGAGGCGGTCATCCCGGCCCAGGGCCATCGGTGAGCGGCCCATCCGGGCCACGCCGGCCCGAAACGAAGGCCAACAGGCGGGTAGCCGTCCCGTCCGGCTGAAACCCGCCGTCGGGTTCTGGATCCCACGGGCCGACTCCCGACACTACGAACGGCGGAGCCCCGGCGGACCGTCGGCGATCAGCCGACTCGAGCCGCGTCCGCAGCACGTACTTCCAGTCGGTCTCAGGTGCTTCGGGGCTCGGACATCTGCTGACCGAAGAACGGAGCCGGCGCGGAGGCCGGCCACAACAGCACCACTCCGTCAGGCCACTTCACTCGCCGGCGCATGACGAACGGGGGTCAGCCGAACTACTCAGGCGCGCCTCGAGATGGCATCGCCTCGAAGCTGCCACATCTCATAGTTCCCACATTCTGCCGTGATCCCGGCCGTCGACTGAGCCGCAGTGACGAAGTCATCCACTACCGGCGAGGTGTGCGATGCCGCCACGGCGAGGCACACCTGGTCGGGCGCCAGATCCGGGATGGGCACATAGACGACGTCCGGATGCGAATAGAACACGGACGCCGAACGGGCCAGGAAGGAGATGCCCCGTCCGGCCGCGACTTGCTCGAGCGTCTCGTCCACGCCGCGCACCGGGTACCCGGCATTGGGGAGCGGGCGCTTGGTGGGCTGCGTGCTCGGGTCACCGAGCCAGACCAGCGGTTCGCCGGCCAGGTCAGCCTCGGTGACCTCCTCCTTGCCGGCAAGCCGGTGTCCGGCGGGCAGTACCGCTACCCGCGGCTCGGTGTACAGCGGGGTGACTCGCAGGCCGGCCTCATCGATGGGCAGCCGCACATAGCCGACGTCGATGCGGCCGTCGAGCAGCATCGCAGCCTGGTCGTCCCCGTCGATCCGCTGCACGTCCACGACCACGTCCGGGTGCCGCTCCTCGAACGCACGGGCCGCCGGGATGACTGCGACGCCGGCCCGGAAACCGACCATCAGCCGCCGCTTGCCGCCGGCGGCCGCTGACACCCGGCGGCGGACCGCGTGGGTTGAGGCGAGCAGCGGACCGGCGTCGGACAGCAGTTGCCGGCCCGCATCTGTCAGCTCTACGCCGTGGCGATCCCTGGTGAACAGTGAGGCCCCGAGATCCTGCTCGAGCGCGCGGATCTGCCGGCTGAGCACCGGCTGCGCGATGTGAAGATCTTCGGCGGCTCGGCCGAAATGCAGCCGGTCAGCCACGGTGACGAAATAACGCAGTTTGCGCAGATCCAGATCCATGAAACCCCCAGCCCGGTGATGCCTTCAGAGTATCACCACGGCTTAAATAGGTCTTGGACGCCGCTCAGATCCGATGGCAGCATGAAAAACAGGCGCTCGCAGGCGTCGAAGTGAATTCGGCACAAGAATTCGACCAGTGGAATTCGACGGCAGGGCCAAAGCCCGGAAAGCAGCAACGCGGATGAGCAGCATCAGCATTATCGGACTGGGAAACATGTCCCGTGCATTGGCAGCCCGAGCGCTCGCCGGCGGTAACGCCGTCGAGATCATCGGCCGCGACCGGACCAAGGCCAAGGAATTCGCCGCCATGCTCGGCGGCGCCCCGGTCGGGACGGCCGGGGCCGTCCCGACCGGGGACATCGTGATTCTCGCCGCGCCGTACGCCGGCGCGGCGGCCGTGGTGAGGGAGTACGGGGACGCACTACGCGGCAAGATCATCGTTGACATCACCAACCCCGTGGCCCCCGACCTGCAGGGCTTCGTCGTTCCCGACGACAGTTCCGGCGCACAGGAGATCGCCAAGGCGGCTCCTGACGACGCGCATGTCGTCAAGGCGTTCAACACTGTGTTCTCCCACGTTCTGGCGGCCGGCCCGGCCGAGGGCCGCCCTCTGGACGTATTCATCGCCGGCGACGACGCGCAGGCGAAGGCACGCGTGTCGGCCTTCGTCGAGAGCCTGGGGTTGCGCCCCTGGGACGCCGGGGAACTGTTCATGGCGCGGGCGCTGGAAAACGTCGGCCTGCTGGAGCTTGGCCTCATGAACCACTCCGTCAAGCACACCAATTTCTCCCTCGGCGTCACCCTTCTCGGCTGAACGCGCCCTTACTACTACCCCTCGTGCCGCATTACGCCAGGTCACTTACGGCACGGGAGGACCCTGCACCTACCCTCATAAGGACAGTTGGATGCGCATATTCGTGGCTGGGGGGACCGGCCATTCCGGTTCGTACATCATCCCCGAACTCATCGCTGCCGGGCATGAGGTCACCGGCCTGGCTCGGTCGGACGCTTCCGCTGCGGCCCTGTCCGCGCTCGGCGCGAAGGTGCGGCGCGGCGACCTTCAGGATCTCGACGGGCTCAAGGAGGCAGCCGCGGGCGCCGATGGTGTCATCCACGTCGCCCACCGGCAGGATCTGCTGCCCTCCGGCGGGATGGACGCCGTGGCCGCTGCGGAGCTCCCGATCATGCTCGCGTACGGCGAGGCACTGGCGGGAACCGGAAAGCCGCTGGTCGCAGCGGGGAGCATCGGCTCACCCGGGCAGCACCTGGGCCGGCCGGCCACCGAGGAGGACCCGGCCCTCCCCGCAGGCGAGGAGTACACGGGCACCCTGCGGGTCCGCAACGTCGTGGAAAGGGCCGTGGTCGGCCTCGCCGAGCGGGGAGTGCGGTCCTCGGTCGTGCGGGTCGCCAACATCGCGCACAGCGCGACCGATCGTGCCGGCTTCCTCCCCACGCTGATCGCGCTCGCGAAGGAGAAGGGCTTCGTCGGCTACCCCGGAGACGGCGGGAACCTGTGGAACGCCGTGCACGTCCGCGATGCAGCCACCTTGTTCCGCCTGGCGCTGGAGAAGGGGTCAGCCGGCACGTACTGGCACGCGGTTGGGGACGGGGCCATCCCGTTCCGCGAGATCGCCGAGGCCATTGGCAGCCGTCTGGGTTTGCCCGCCGTGAGCGTTCCCAACGATGCCCTGATGACGCCGGGGTACTTCGGGTTCCTCACGACGATCGTCACGCAGAGCTATCCGGCGTCCAACCTCATCACCCGCCGGACACTCGGCTGGGAGCCCGCCCGGCCCGGCCTGCTCGCCGATCTGGACAACGGCCATTATTTCCCCGCCGGCTGACGGGGGACCCGGATCGTAACCAGCCCTGTAACCAGCAATTTCGGCTCTTCTGAAGGACGTCAAGACTATGACGACTGTGGGATTCATCGGAAGCGGAAGCATCGGCAGGACCCTCGCGCGACTCGCAGTCGGAGCCGGGCACCAAGTGGTGCTCAGCAACTCGCGCGGTCCCGAAACGCTCGTTGACACGGCCGAGGAGCTGGGGCCGCGGGCGTCCGCGGCGACGAGCGAGGAGGCCGCGGCGGCCGGAGAGATCGTCGTGGTCACGGTGCCGCTCAGCGCCTTCCCCCACGTGCCCGCCGCACCACTGGCCGGGAAGACGGTCATCGACACCTGCAACTACGGCCCCGAGCGTGACGGGCACATACCCGAGCTCGACGGTAATTCCCTCACCTCGAGCGAGTTGCTTCTGAGATACGTCCCGGACGCCCTGCTCGTAAAGGCGTTCAACAACATCTTCTTCAAGCACCTACTGTCACTCGCCCGTCCGGCAGGGGCGGGCGACCGCTCCTACCTGCCGATCGCCGGGGACTCTGTACCGGCGAAGGCGGCGGTGGCCGAATTCATCGACTCCATCGGCTACAGCGTGGTGGACGCGGGAACGCTGGCCGACGGCTGGCGGCAGGCGACGGGCACGCCGGTGTGGGGAACACCGTACGGGCCGTACACGAACGAGAAGGGCCGGCCGGTCGGCGAGGACGCCATCCGCGCGGCACTGGCCACCGCAACACGGTAACCGTGATGAGGTGCGGCCGTGTCATGCCCCCGCCCGGGGAAATCCGGCGGGGGCGGCTTCGGCGCTGGTCGCCCCGCCCGCCGGTCGGTCTTGGCCTTCCTGGTCTGGTGGAGAGGCCGCCGGAGAGCAGCTGTACGAGAACAGGGCCGCCGAGCGGGGGCGGGCGCCCGGGCTTGCGCCACGCCACCCCGTCCGCGGTGGCCGTCGTCGCGCACCGCTAGGATCCGTGGGCATGGCTCTGACCGTGAACGACGTAGACCGGTTCGAGGCGTTCAGGCCCCGCCTGGAGGCCATCGCCTACCGCCTGCTCGGCTCCGCGAGCGAGGCCGAGGACGCCGCACAGGAGACGTTTTTGCGCTGGCAGGCCGCCGACGTCGACCGTGTCGAGGTTCCGGAGGCCTGGCTGACGAAGGTGCTCACCAATCTCTGCCTGAGCCAGCTCACCTCGGCCCGCGCGCGGCGCGAGACCTACGTGGGCCAATGGCTTCCCGAGCCGCTGCTCGCCGGGGACCCGATGCTGGGTCCCGCCGACACCGCGGAACAGCGCGACTCGGTGTCGTACGCGGTCCTCGTCCTGCTGGAGCGCCTCTCGCCCAACGAGCGGGCCGTGTACGTGCTGCGGGAGGCCTTCGCCTACCCGCACCGGGAAATCGCCGAGATCCTCGGCCTCACCGAGGCCGCCAGCCAGCAGATCTTCCACCGCGCCAAGAAGCATGTCGCCGCGGACGGGCCCCGCACCGAGATCGACGAGGCCGCCGCCCGGCGGGTGGTCGAGGAGTTCCTCGCGGCCGCCACCAGCGGCCGGACCGAGCCGCTGGTACGGCTGCTCACCCAGGACGCCATCGCGGTCGGCGACGGCGGTGGGAAGGTCCCGGCCCGGGCCCGGGCGTTCGAGGGCGCGGTCGCGGTCGCCACGTTCATGCGGGGTCTCTTCAAGCCCAACAAGGCCAAGCGCGCCCTGGTGGGCGGCTCGACCGAGGTCTACGTCGGTGCGGCCAACGGCGCCCCCGCCGTCGTGGTGGTCGTCGAGGGCCGGGTCTTCGGCGTCATCTGCCTGGAGATCACCGCCGAAGGCATCGCCGCGTTCCGCAGCCAGGTCAACCCCGACAAGCTCGAACGCGCCACCCGGCGGTGGGCGGTCACCGACCACGGAGAGCCCCTGATCCGCGCCTTCTGAACACCAGGCGCATCTGATGTGATGCGCCTCACATTCTGCTCCTGTCAGGAAATGGCTGGCTGCCCGGTTCAAGGGGCGAACCCGCTGGAGACAGGAGCCGGACATGCAGCATCGAATCGTCGTCCTCGGAGCCGGATACACCGGAGCCATCGCGGCCGGGCGCCTCGCCAAACGGCTGCGCCGTGAAGACGTCGCCATCACCCTCGTCAACGCCGAACCCGACTTCGTCGAACGAGTCCGGCTGCACCAGCTCGCGGTCGGCCAGGAACTCAGCCCCCGGCCGTTCAGCGAGATGTTCGCGGGCACCGGCGTCGCACTGAGGCTCGCCAAGGTCACCGGCGTCGACGTCGAGCGAAGGACCGTCACCCTCAACGGGGCGAACGAAGCCGAGGAGTTGGAGTACAACACCCTCGTGTATGCCCTCGGCAGCGGCTGGAACGACCAGGGCGTCCCCGGGGTCACCGAGCACGCTCAGGAGATCGCCGGCCGCCCCGGAGCGCTCCGGCTGCGCGAGCGGCTGGCCCGTCTGGACGCCGGACAGCCCGTGGTCGTCGTCGGCGGTGGCCTCACCGGCCTGGAGGCAGCGACCGAGATCGCCGAGGCCCGCCCGGACCTCGACGTCACCCTCGTTGCCCGCGGCACCCTCGGCGACTGGCTCTCGCCCAAGGGCCGCAGGCACCTGCGGAAGGTCGCCGACAAGCTGGGCCTCACCGTGCACGAGCACGTCACCGTCACCGGCGTCGAGACCGACCATGTCGCCACCGCCGACGGCACGACCATCCCGGCCGCCGTCACGGTCTGGACCACGGGCTTCGCCGTCCATCCGATCGCGAAGGCCACCACCCTGGACGTCACCGACACGGGCCGGATCGTGGTCGACGACACCCTGCGGTCGGTCTCCCACCCGGACGTGTACGCCATCGGTGACGCGGCGCTGGCGATGGGCCCGGGCGGCAAGCCGCTGCGGATGTCCTGCGCCTCGGGTGTCCCCTCGGCATGGCAGGCAGCCGACGCCGTCGCGGCACGTCTGACCGGCGGGAAACTGCCGAAGGCATCGGCCCGCTACTTCAACCAGTGCGTCTCGCTGGGCCGCAAGGAGGGCCTGATCCAGTACGTCACCGCCGACGACCGTGCGGTCCGGGCGGCCCTGACCGGACGGCTCGCCGCCGTCTACAAGGAACTGGTCTGCAAGGGCGCGGCCTGGGGCGTCGCCAACCCGACACTCGGCATGCCGACCCGGCGCCACCGCGTCGCGGGTGAGCCGGTGCCGACGAGCCCGGCGGTCGAGGCGGCGTCCTGACGCGCACCGTGGCACATGCCGGGCAGTCGCGGGCGCCGGAAGTCGCCGGCGGGCAGAAGCGCTGCCCGCCGGCGGGTACTAGCCGCCGCAGGACCGCAGAAAGGCCCTGGTGCGGCGGGCGATCGGCAACGGCCGGTCGGGTGGGCACGGGTACATGTCCTGTTCGACGATCGCGAACAGGTCCCGGTCCAGCTTCCGCGCCGCGTCGAGCACCGGCCCCAGCGCGGGCACGCCGTTGGGCGGTTCGCACATCACGCCGCGTGCCACCGCCGGGCCGAACGGCAGTTCCGCTGCGCGCACTTCGGCCAGGACCGCCGGATCCACCTGCTTGAGGTGCAGATAGCCGATCCGCTGCCCGTACGTCTCGATCAGCCGGACGCTGTCGCCGCCGCAGTACGCGTAGTGCCCGGTGTCCAGGCAGAGCGAGACCAGGGCGGGGTCGGTCGCGTCGAGGAAGCGGCTGACATTCTCCTCGGTGTCGATATGGGTGTCCGCGTGCGGATGCACGACGATCCGCAGCCCGAAGCGTTCCCGCACCTCGTGCCCCAGCCGCTCGGTCTGGGCGGTGAGGTCCCGCCACTGCGCGGCGGTGAGGGTGTCGGGCTCCCTGACCTCGCCCGTCTTGTCGTCGCGCCAGAACGACGGGATGACGACCAGGTGCTCCGCCCCCATGGCCCGGGCCAGTGCCGCGATGTCGGAGACATGGGCCCAGGTGGCGTCCCACACGGCGGGCCCGTGGTGCAGCCCGGTGAAGACCGTTCCCGCCGAAACCCGTAGTCCGCGCCCGGTGATTTCCTCGGCGAGCCGGACCGGGTCCGTCGGCAGATAGCCGTACGGTCCCAGTTCGATCCACTCGTAGCCGGACTCCGCGACTTCGTCGAGGAAGCGGGTCCAGGGGACCTGGAGCGGGTCCTCGGGGAACCACACCCCCCAGGAGTCGGGCGCGGAGCCGATCCGGATGTGCGTCATGGCCACCAGGCTTCCGCCCGATCCGGAAAGCTGTCAAGCGTTCGTCCGAATGTAAGGACAATGCGTTGACAGCGGGTCGAGGGGGGAGTTAGACCTGTGAACGTCCCGCCGACCGAGAGGACGTGCACGGTGTACGACCTGATCACCATGGGCCGGATCGGAGTGGACCTCTACCCCTTGCAGGCCGGGGTACCGCTGGCGCGGGTCGACACGTTCGGCAAGTTCCTCGGCGGGTCGGCGACCAACGTCGCGGTCGCCGCGGCGCGGCTGGGACGGCGGACCGCGGTCGTCACCCGGACGGGTGCGGACCCCTTCGGTGATTATCTGCACGAGGCGCTGCGTGGCTTCGGCGTGGACGACCGCTGGGTGACGCCGGTCGCCGGGCTGCCCACACCGGTCACCTTCTGTGAGATCTTCCCGCCGGACGACTTTCCGCTGTACTTCTACCGGCAGCCGAAGGCGCCGGACCTGGAGATCTTCGCCGGTGAGCTCGATCTCGGCGCGATCGCTTCGGCGCGGGTGTTCTGGATGACGGGGACGGGGCTGTGCGCGGAGCCGAGCCGTTCGGCGACGCTGGCCGCGCTGGCTGCACGGTCCGCTGCACGGGGCTCCGCCCCGGGCCCCGCTGCTCAATCTCCCCCAGCTAACTCCCCCAGACTGCGTCCGGGGGGACCCCCACGGAGGTGCCCCCAGGCGGGGCTTGGTTCTGCCACCGTGTTCGACCTCGACTGGCGTCCGATGTTCTGGGAGGACGGACCGCGGCCGTACTACGAACAGGCCCTGCGGCACGCCACCGTGGCCGTGGGCAATATCGACGAGGTGGAGATCGCCACCGGTGAGCGCGACCCGCACACCGCCGCCCAAGCACTGCTCGCGCACGGCGTGGAGCTCGCCATCGTCAAACAGGGCCCCAAGGGGGTACTCGCCGTGCACCGCGACCGCACCACCGTCGAGGTGCCGCCGGTCCCGGTGGAGGTCGTCAACGGGCTGGGCGCGGGCGACGCGTTCGGCGGCGCGCTCTGCCACGGGTTGCTCGCGGGCTGGGACCTCGAACGCACCATGCGGTACGCGAACGCGGCCGGCGCCATCGTCGCCTCCCGGCTCGCCTGTTCGTCCGCCATGCCGTACCCGGCCGAGGTCGAGTCGGCCCTCGAAGGAGTACAGCCGTGACCGGCGCCGGATCCATCTCCATCGCCGATCTGGTGACCGTGCGCACCCGCCACCCGGAGGCCATCGCGGAGGCCGCCGCCCGGCGGGTCCGGCGTCCGCTGCTCGGGGACCGGGGCCGGCTGATGATCGTGGCCGCCGACCATCCGGCCCGCGGTTCGCTCGGCGTCGGAGACCGGGCGCACGCCATGGCCAACCGGCTCGACCTGCTGGAACGACTCTGCGTGGCGCTGTCCAGGCCGGGCGTCGACGGGGTGCTCGGCACCGCCGACATCCTGGAGGACCTGCTGCTGCTGGGCGCCCTGGAGGGCAAGGTGGCGATGGGCTCGATGAACCGGGGCGGACTCTTCGGTGCCTCCTTCGAGCTCGACGACCGCTTCACCGGCCACCGCGCCCAGGACCTGGCCCGCCTCGGGTTCGACGCGGGGAAACTGCTGCTCCGGATCGACTACCAGGACGCGGGTTCACTCACCACACTGCACGCCACCGCCCGCGCCATCGACGACATGGCCGCCCACCGGCTCCCGGTCTTCGTCGAGCCGTTCATCTGCCACCGCGCCGACGGCAGGCTCCGCAGCGATCTGAGTGCCGGTGCGGTGACCCGTTCCATCGCCATCGCCTCCGGCCTGGCCGGCACCTCCGCGTACACCTGGCTGAAGGTGCCGGTCACCGCCGATCCGGACGACATGGCCCGGGTGATGGCGACCTCGACCTTGCCTGCCGTGCTGCTCGGTGGTGAGCCCGGTGACGACCCGGCTGGTACCTACGAGAAGTGGCGCCAGGCCCTGCGACTCCCCACCGTCCAGGGGCTGGTGGCCGGGCGTGCGCTGCTCTATCCGGCCGACGGTGACGTGACGGGCGCCGTCGACACAGCGGTGGGACTGCTGTAGCCATCAGAGAACCCGAGCCGCCCCGGAGGGCACTGATGAAGGACGACGACCTGGTGGTACGGGCCGGGAGCGAGGCCCACGGGCCCTACGCCCTGGACATCGGTCCCGAGCGCGCCGGCTGGGCGCACTGCGCGCTGCGGGTATTGGAACTCGACCCCGGCGGTTCACAACTTCTTTCCACCGAAGACAGTGAATGGATCGTTCTGCCGCTCACCGGGGGCTGTACCGTCCTGGTCGACGGAGAGATCATCGAACTCCACGGCAGAGCCGGGGTGTTCGATGCGGTAACCGATTTCGCCTACGTGCCGCGCGATGCCGACGTGCAGATCTCCTCCGGCGCGGGAGGCCGCTTCGCCCTGGCAGGAGCGAAATGCGGGCGACGTCTCCCCGCCCGCTACGGGCCCGCGCCGGAGGTTCCCGTCGAACTGCGGGGCAGCGGCAGCTGTTCCCGGCAGGTCCACAACTTCGCCGCCGCCGACACGTTCGAGTGCGACCGGCTGATCGCCGTCGAGGTGCTGACTCCGGGCGGCAACTGGTCGTCCTTCCCACCGCACAAGCACGACGAGCACCGTCCCGGTGAGGAGTCCGAACTGGAGGAGATCTACTACTTCGAGATCGCCGGTGCGGGTCCCGGCTACCACCGGGTGTCACCGTCCCGGCCGGGCGGCACCGATCTGCTGGCCGAAGTCCGCAGCGGAGACACCGTGTTGATCCCGGACGGCTGGCACGGCCCGTCGATGGCCACCCCCGGGCACGACATGTACTACCTCAACGTGATGGCCGGCCCGGGCGCCGCACGCGAATGGCTGATCAGCGACCACCCCGACCACGGCTGGATCCGTACGACCTGGGACGACCAGCCGGTAGACCCGCGGTTGCCCCTCTACACGGCCCCCGAGGACGCCGTTCCCGAGGACGCCGCCCCCGACAGCGAATCGGAGCGCCCACGATGACCGCACGCCGGCTCACCACCGCGCAGGCCCTGGTGACCTTCCTGGCCCGCCAGTACACCGAGCGCGCCGGACACCGCAGCCGGCTGATCGCCGCCACCTGGGGCATCTTCGGCCATGGGAACGTGGCCGGGATCGGCCAGGCGCTGGTGGAGGCCGGCCCCGACACCATGCTGTTCCACCAGGGCCGCAACGAACAGGCCATGGTGCACGCGGCGGTGGGGTTCGCCCGGCAGTCCGGCCGGCTCTCCGCGCACGCCGTCACCACCTCCATCGGCCCCGGTGCGACCAACCTGGTGACCGGTGCCGCGCTTGCCACCGTCAACCACCTGCCGGTACTGCTGTTGCCCGGCGACAGCTTCGCGGCGCGCCCCGCCGACCCGGTACTCCAGCAGCTGGAAGTCCCCTACGCCGGCGATGTGTCCGTCAACGACTGCCTGCGGCCGGCCTCCCGGTACTTCGACCGGATCACCCGCCCGGAGGCCCTGATCCCCGCCGCGCTGGCCGCCATGCGCGTGCTGGCCGACCCGGCGCAGACCGGCGCGGTGACGCTCGCGCTGCCGCAGGACGTACAGGCCGAGGCGTACGACTGGCCCGAGGAGTTCTTCGCCGAGCGGGTCTGGCGGGTGCCGGTCCAGCAGCCGGACCGGGCGACGCTGCTGGACGCGGCCGACGCGATCCGGGCCGCCCGCCGGCCGCTGATCGTCGCGGGCGGCGGGGTCCATCACAGCGGCGCCGAACCCGCCCTGCGCGCGCTCGTCGAGGCGACTGGCATCCCGGTGGCGGCCACCCAGGCGGGCAAGGGATCGCTGCCCTACGACCACCCGGCGGACGTGGGCGGTATCGGCCACACCGGGACCGTCACCGCCGACGGACTGGCCCGCGCCGCCGACCTGGTGATCGGCGTCGGCACCCGCTACACCGACTTCACCACGGCCTCCGGGACCCTCTTCCAGGAACCGGCGGTCCGCTTCGTCAATGTCAACATCACCGGTTTCGACGCACACAAAATGGCCGGCCTTCCGGTCATCGCGGACGCCGGAGCCACCCTCCGGCAGCTGACCGAAGCCCTCACGGGCCACCGTGTCCCGGCCGGCTACGAGAGTGCCTACACCGCAGCCAAGGCCGAATGGGAGGCCCAGGTCAGTGCCGCCTACGCCGCGTACCGGGAAGACGCGCGGCCCACCCAGGCCCAGGTGCTCGGCGTCCTCGACACCCTGGTGACCGGCGAGGACATCCTGATCAACGCCGCCGGTTCGCTCCCCGGCGACCTGCACAAACTCTGGCGGACCCGCTCCCGCGACCAGTACCACGTCGAATACGGCTACTCCTGCATGGGATACGAGATCCCGGCCGCCATCGGCGTCCAGCTCGCGGCGCCGGGTCGGCCGGTCTGGGCGCTGGTCGGCGACGGCACGTATCTGATGAACCCGACCGAGATCGTCACCGCCGTCCAGGAGGGGCTCCCGGTCAAGGTCGTCATCCTGCAGAACCACGGCTACGCCTCCATCGGCGGCCTCTCGGACGCGGTGGGCGCCGAGGGCTTCGCCACCGGGTACCGGTTCCGGGCCCCGGACGGCACGTACACCGGCGACCCGCTGCCGGTCGATCTGGCCGCGAACGCGGCCAGTCTGGGCCTCACCGTCCTACGCGCGCAGACCGTCCGTGAGCTGCGCGAAGCCTTGGCCACGGCTCGGACGTCGGACCGTCCCACATGTGTCTACGTGGAGACCGAAACGGGCGACACTGTGTCGGGCCCGCCGCCGGCCCAGGCGTGGTGGGATGTTCCCGTAGCGGAGACCGCGACCCGCCCGTCGGCGGTCAAGGCCCGGGAGGAGTACGACCGGCAGGTCGCAGCCCGACGACGCCATCTGTGAAAGAACACGCCTGAGGACCCCTGAGGAGCTCACCCATGAAGACCGTCAACCACTGGATCGGTGGCAAGACCGTCGAAGGCACGTCGGGCAACTGGGGCCCGGTCACCGACCCGGCGACCGGCGCCGCCACCACCCGGGTGGCGCTGGCCTCGGTCGAGGAGGTCGACGCCGCCGTCTCGTCCGCGAAGGCGGCGTACGAGACCTGGGGCACGTCGTCGCTGTCCGCCCGCACCACCATCCTGTTCCGCTACCGTGCCCTGCTCGACGCGCACCGCGACGAGATCGCCGCGCTGATCACCGCCGAGCACGGCAAGGTGCACTCCGACGCGCTCGGCGAGGTGGCCCGCGGTCTGGAGATCGTCGAGCTGGCCTGCGGGATCACCAACCAGCTCAAGGGCGAGTTGTCCACCCAGGTCTCCACCCGGGTCGACGTGTCGTCCATCCGCCAGTCGCTGGGTGTCGTCGCGGGCATCACGCCGTTCAACTTCCCCGCGATGGTGCCGATGTGGATGTTCCCGCTGGCCATCGCCTGCGGCAACACCTTCGTACTGAAGCCCAGCGAGAAGGACCCCTCGGCCGCGAACCTGCTGGCCGAGCTGGCCGCCGAGGCCGGGCTGCCGGACGGTGTGCTGAACGTACTGCACGGGGACAAGGTGGCCGTCGACGGACTGCTGAACCACCCGGACGTCGCCGCGGTCTCGTTCGTCGGGTCCACCCCGATCGCCCGCTACATCCACGCCACCGCTTCCGCCAACGGCAAGCGCGTGCAGGCGCTCGGCGGCGCCAAGAACCACATGCTGGTGCTCCCGGACGCCGACCTGGACGCCGCGGCCGACGCCGCAGTCTCGGCCGCTTACGGCTCGGCGGGGGAGCGGTGCATGGCGATCTCCGCCGTCGTCGCGGTCGCCTCCATCGCCGACGAACTGGTCGGCAAGATCCGGGAACGCGCCGAGCAGATCAAGATCGGCCCCGGCAACGACCCGTCGTCCGAGATGGGCCCGCTGATCACCGCGGCCCACCGCGACAAGGTCGCCTCCTACGTCAAGGGAGCCGCCGCCCAGGGCGCGAAGGTCGTCCTGGACGGTACCGGCTACACCGTCGACGGCCATGAGGAGGGCCACTGGATCGGCCTCTCGCTGCTGGACAACGTCGCCACGGACTCCGACGCCTACCGCGACGAGATCTTCGGCCCGGTCCTCTGCGTGCTGCGGGTCGACACGTACGAGGACGGCGTCGCCCTGATGAACGCGTCGCCGTTCGGCAACGGCACCGCGATCTTCACCCGGGACGGCGGCGCGGCCCGCCGCTTCCAGCTGGAGATCGAGGCGGGCATGGTCGGCGTCAACGTGCCGATCCCGGTGCCGGTCGGCTACCACTCCTTCGGCGGCTGGAAGGACTCGCTCTTCGGCGACCACCACATCTACGGCAACGACGGCGTGCACTTCTACACCCGCGGCAAGGTCGTCACCACCCGCTGGCCCGACCCGGCGGACGCGCCGGCCGGAGTGGACCTCGGGTTCCCGCGCAACCACTGAGCGGAACGCCGGGCGGCGGCGCCGGTACGGGAGTTCCGCGCGAGGGGTCTTCGTGTGATGTCCGGGCAGTGAACTCTCGGGGAAATCCGGTCGGCCGGGCGTTCGAACGGCCCTGGGGGGCGGTGCCGCTGCCTAGCATGAGCGGCGCCGCCCCCGCCGTACGAACGGAGCCCCCTGGTGTCCAGCCGCGCCATCGTCGGTACCCGCATATGGGCGGCGATGGCCGTCCTGTCGGCCGCCGCCATGGTGGCCACCGGCGCCCTGCTGACCGACGACCGGTCCGGCACGGCGTCCACACCGCGCCCGGCCCACGCCGACGGTCTCCCGCACACCGCCGTGGAGGTCTCGGTCAGCTCCTGCGGCCGGGGCTGGACCCGGGCCCGCGCCGGTGTCCAGGTGTTCGACCTGCGCAACACGTCCACCGGACCGGCCGAGGTCGACCTCACCGACCCGCGCACCGGCGCCGTCTACGGTGAGGTCGAAGGCCTGGCGCCCGGTACCTCCCGCCCGATGCGGGTGTCGCTCGGCAGCGGCTCGTACGCCTTCCGGTGCCTGCCCGACGACGCCGACGCGATCAGCGGGCCCACCGTCCGGATCGCCGGCGGTGCCGGGGCCGCCGGCCCGCACACGGTCCCGGTGACGGAACATGATCTGGTCCCGCCGACCCTCACGTACCAGCGGTGGGTCGGCGTCAGGACCGTGGAACTCGCGCGGCGGACCGACGTACTGCGCAAGGCCGTCGACCGCGGTGACCTGGCCGCCGCGCGCGCCGCATGGCTGCCCGCGCACCTGGTCTACGAGCGGATGGGCGCCGCCTACGGAACCTTCGGGGACGCCGACGCGGCCATCAACGGCACCGGCGCCGGACTGCCCGACGGCATCCACGACCCGGGCTTCCAGGGGTTCCACCGCGTCGAATACGGGCTGTGGCACGGCGAGTCCGCCGCATCGCTGCGGGCACCGGCCGACCGCCTCGCGCAGGCCGTGCACACCCTGCGGGACGGCTGGTCCCAGCAGCGGATGGACCCGGCGGAGCTGGGTCTGCGGGCGCACGAGATCCTGGAGAACACCGAGCAGCTGGAGCTGACCGGGCGCACCGACCGGGGCAGTGGAACCAGCCTGGACACGGCCCGCGCCAACCTCGACGGGACCCGCGAACTCCTGGGCGTGCTGCGCCCGTTGCTCGCCTCCCGGTTCCCGGCGCTGCCACAACTGGATTCCTGGCTGGACCGTACGCAGCACACCCTGGACGAATTCGGGCACGATGGCCACCGCCCGCCGGTGAACCGACTGCCGCGCACCGACCGGGAACGGCTCAACAGTGATATCGGTGAGACGGTGGAGCGGCTCGCATCGGTCGCGGCCATCTGTGATCTGCGGAGGACGGCATGAACGAGGGGCGGATGGACGGGACACCCGGGAACGAGGCCCGTCCGGACGGAGGACGCGCCAACGACGTACGGCGCCGCGGCTTCCTGCGGGGTGCGGCGATCGGCGTGGGCACAGCGGTCGCCGGAGCCGGCCTGGTGGCGGCGGACCATCCGGCCGGTGCCCCGGCGAAGGCCGAACAGGCCACCGACCGCGCCGAGTTCCACGGCCCCCACCAGGCGGGTATCCTCCGGCCCTCGCAACGAGCCACCGCTTTCGCTGCCTTCGACGTGACGGCCGGCGACCGCCGGGAGCTCGCCGAGCTGCTCCGCACCCTCACCGCCCGGGCCCGCTTCCTGACCACCGGCGGCACCCCGCCCTCACCGGGAATCACCGCGCCCCCCACCGACTCGGGGGTCCTGGGACCGGTCGTCCCGCCAGGAGGGCTGACGGTCACGGCCGGTGTCGGCGCCGCCCTCTTCGACGAGCGGTTCGGACTGAAGGACCGTAAGCCACTGCGGCTCTCCGCGATGCCGACCTTCCCGGACGACGACCTCGACCCGGTCATGTGCCACGGCGACCTGAGCCTGCAACTGTCCGCGGAGAGCTTCGACGTGGTGCTGCACGCCCTGCGCGACATCGCTCGCCACACCCGGGGCGGCATGCAGGTGCGGTGGCGGATGGACGGCTTCACCAGCCCCTCCCGGCCCAGCGGAACACCGCGCAACCACCTGGGCTTCAAAGACGGCATCGCCAACCCGGACGCCGGCGACGGCCCGACCATGGATCACCTCGTCTGGGTGGGCGACGGCGGCGCCGAACCGGCCTGGACCGCCGGCGGCACCTACCAGGTGGTGCGGCTGATCAGGATGCTGGTGGAGTTCTGGGACCGGGTCTCGATCACCGAGCAGGAGCGGATGTTCGGCCGCGGCCGGGACACCGGGGCGCCGCTCGACGGGGCCGGCGAGTTCGACGCGCCGAAGTATCCGCAGGACCCGAAGGGCGACGTGATCCCGCTGGACAGTCACATCCGGCTGGCCAATCCCCGGGTCCCGAAGACCGACGCACAGCGGATCCTGCGCCGCGCGTACAACTACGACCGGGGCATGGACAGCAACGGCAACCTAGACATGGGGCTGCTGTTCTGCTGCTACCAGCAGGATCTGGCCCGGCAGTTCGAGACCGTGCAGAAGCGGCTGGCCGGCGAACCGCTGGCGGACTA
The DNA here is from genome assembly GCF_040682175.1 of Streptomyces sp. NPDC051320. NCBI lineage: Bacteria > Bacillati > Actinomycetota > Actinomycetes > Kitasatosporales > Streptomycetaceae > Streptomyces > Streptomyces sp. NPDC051320. The sequence continues at coordinate 359,748 of NZ_JBFBAL010000002.1, read as the reverse complement.
CATCACCCCGTTCGGCGGCGGCTACTTCTTCGCCCTCCCCGGGGTGCGCGACCGTACCGACTGGCTGGGCCGTGCGCTGCTCGCCTGAAGAACTCCTGACCGGTTGTTCACCCCGGCGACACAGTCACGCACCCACCCCGTCGTCCGCCTGCCGAAACATCGCACTCCGCAAGGCCACGACGACAGCCGACAGCGGAGGCACAGAGAACATGGTCAGCACAGGAAGAACCGCGGGACGCCGCGCGGTGCGCTGGGGAGCGTGCGCCGGGGCGGCGGCGCTCGCAGTCCTCGGGGGGGTGGCCCCCGCATCGGCGAACTCGCACACCCACCCGGGCAGCAGCGCAACGAGCACCCCGATCAAGCACCTGGTGGTGATCTTCCAGGAGAATGTCTCCTTCGACCACTACTTCGGCACGTACCCGAAAGCGGCGAACACCGACGGCACCACGTTCAAGGCGAGCAAGCACACGCCGAAGAACATCGACACCCTGAGCACGGCCGGACTGCTGAAGAACAACCCGAACCAGTACGCACCCGAGCGGCTCTCCGCGGACCAGGCCATGACCTGCGACCAGAACCACAGCTACGGACCCGAGCAGTACGCAGCGAACGGCGGCAAGGCCGACCAGTACGTGCAGAACACCGACTCCGGGAAGTGCTCCGGCAACCTGTTCGGCGAGCCCGGCCTGGTCATGGACTACTACGACGGCAACACGGTCACCGGGCTGTGGAACTACGCCCAGCACTACTCGCTCGGCGACAACTCCTACAGCTCCACCTACGGCCCCTCCACGCCGGGTGCGCTGAACCTGGTCTCCGGCCAGACCCACGGCGTCATCTCCGTCGACCCGGCGTCCGGCACCGAGTCCCCGAAGCAGACCGGCAACCCCGACGCGTACGCCGTGGTCTCGCCGGACAGCAAGGGTGTCGGCACCGTCACCAACGACCCGGACCCGGCGTACGACGACTGCTCGGGCGCCGACCACTCCAGCAAGAACGCGCTCGCCGCGATGCAGGGCAAGAACATCGGGGACCTGCTCTCCGCCGAGCACGTCAGCTGGGGCTGGTTCCAGGGCGGTTTCCGGCCCAGCACCGCCTGGGACGGCAATCAGGGCGACTACGCGAAGTGCGCCGGGAACACCCATACCAACGTGGGCGGCGCCGCGTCCGTCGACTACAGCCCGCACCACTCGCCCTTCCAGTACTACAAGTCGACGTCCAACCCGCACCACCTGCCGCCGAAGAACGCCGCAGAGATCGGCCACAGCGGGCAGGCCAACCACAACTACGACCTGACCGACTTCGACACCGCGCTCAAGACCGGCCACCTGCCCGCGGTGAGCTTCCTGAAGGCCGCCGAATTCCAGGACGGCCACGCCGGGTACTCCGACCCGATCGACGAACAGCACTTCCTGGTCGACCGGATCAACAAGTTGCAGCAGTCCCCGGAGTGGAAGGACACCGCCGTCGTCGTCGCCTACGACGACTCCGACGGCTGGTACGACCACGCCTACGCCAAGCCGCAGAACGGCTCCAAGGACACCACCACCGGCTCCAACGGCAAGGCCGCCGACAGCCCCGCCTGCCAGGCCGGCCCCGCCTCCGCCGGCGGCTACGCCGACCGCTGCGGCCCCGGCACCCGCCAGCCGCTGCTGGTCATCTCCCCCTACAGCAAGGTCAACTCGGTCGACCACACCCGCACCGAACAGGCCTCGATCACCAAGTTCATCGAGGACAACTGGCGCACCGGACGGGTCGGCGACGCATCCTTCGACGCCCGCGCGGGTGCGCTGACCTCGGCCTTCGACTTCAAGCACCCGAACAACCAGCAGGTACTGCTCAACACCGACGGCTCGGTGAAGTCGGTACGCCACATCCCCCGGCATCCCGCACACCCGGCCCACCCGTACGGTGCCGCCGACCTGACCACGGATGTCACGGCGCAGGCTGCCACCGACCGGGGGCTGCCGTCGGCCGTGCTGCCGGCCGGTATCGCCTTCGCCGTGCTCGCGGCCGGCGGCACCGCCTTCGCTATGCAGCGCCGCAGGGGCCGTACGGACAGCTGAGCACCGGCTGACCGTCGAGTACATCGAGGAGGGGCCGTCAGGGGGCGGCCCCTCCTCCCCTCCTGTTTCAGCCCGCCGTGCCGCCGGACTGCTGGGCGGCGATCAGCTTGCGCAGATCGACGGTCTCCGATGCGGGCGGCGCCTGCATGTCCTTCGTGGTATCTGCTGTGCGAGGGCGAAACCGTGCCCTGGATCGACCTGCGCCTAGCCTCTGGCAACGAAGGCGAGGATGTCGGGTAGCGCCTCTCGCAGGCTCTTGAAGTGGCGGTGCACGCCGGCCGCCGCGACCGGAGTGTTGACGCCCCACACCGTCATCCCAGCCAGCCGCCCGGACTCAATGCCGGACGGCGCGTCCTTGACCAGGCAGTCCTCCGGCTCGGTACCGAGCCGTGCAGCGGCCAGCAGGTAGGGGGCCGGCGACGGCATGCCTTCGTCGACGGCGGCGGCATCCACGAGCACGCTGGGAACCGGCAGGCCGAACGTCCTCGTCCTCCAGTTCGTGCAACACGGCCAGGCACTCTTGTGGGTCCCGGTCCGGGGTGACCTACGCGAAGGTCTCCAGCGGCCGCGTCCGCAGCGCCAGCTCGTGAACAGCGTCAGGATCCAGTCCGTATCGTCCCGCCCACGTCTTCCAGACCTCACGCTGGTTGTTCACCGCGTTGATCAGCGTGCCGTCGACATGCCATCGGCCCATCCTCACAACGCAGCCGAGCCGACCTGGTCACAAGGTCCGCTGCACAGGCCCCAGCGCGCCCGCTTCCGCTGTTTCGCGGGCGGTGAGGGTGAACGGGGGGGTCAGACGAAGGTCTGGGTGAGTTCGCTCCGGGTTGATGTGTGGACCAGCCGGCCGTGCGCCCCATTGACGATCGGCATGTACGGCGGGACGTGGCCGCATTCCACGTCGGCGATGATCGGCACACGCAAGGGGCCGAGCGCGTCCAGCACGGCCTGGTGCTGGGTCAGTGAAGGGGCGCCTGGCGCGGAGGTCCGTCCGACGAGCACCGCGTTTGCCGCGTCGAAGAAGCCGGCCAGCCGCATACCGTGCAGGTTCCGGCAGATGGTGAAGGCGTCATCGTCGGCGGCCTCCACATATACCAGCAGCCCGTTCGCGGCCTCAGTCCGTGCGAAGTCGGACACGTTGAGATAGCCGGTCCCGGTGAGGTTGCACAGTGTCTCGACGCATCCCCCGATCAGGCGGCCCTCGACTTCCAGATCTCCGCTTCCGTCCAGCCGTGTCCATGTGCCAGGAGCGTCGAGTGTGTAGTCCCGTACGTCGGGCTGGGCGGCATAGTCGTCCCAACCGGTGGACCTGTGGAGGCCGGGCGGGGTCTGCGTGAACTGGTGCCCCGGTGGTGCGCTGACGATGTCGAGCCAGGAGACCAGCCCGTTCGGGGTCCGGTAAGGAGTGTCCATCAGGTTGTTGCCGTGAATGGTCGCGGTCCCGGTGAGGAGTGTCAGCGGGGTGATGATGGTCGACAGGTCGGAGAACCCTACGAGCCAGGTTGGTTCGGCGACGCGCAGTCGCTCCCAGTCGAGCAGCGGCAAGAGGTCAATCGCCAACTCCCCGCCCCACGGCGGCACCACAGCACCGATTTCCGGATCGGTCAGCAGCGCCATCAGTTCGTCTGCGCGCGCGGTGGCCGGAGCACTTACATGTCCCGAACCGTCCATGCAGTGTCCGAGGACCACCTCGAATCCGCGTGCCTCCACGTCGCGGAGAGCCACCTGAAGGCGCTCGCGAAACTTCTCGCTGACGCCGCTGGACGGAGAGGTGATTCCAACGCGGTCACCGGGGCGCAAGGGGCGCGGGTATCGAACGGACATGCGCTGGATTCTGGCACGGCACCGTGCGGGCAGGGCAGCGAGTTTCAGCGTGTCCTCCACCGCCGTGCGTGGTTTGTCGATCAGCCTCCATGCCGTCAGCAGCCACCCGCCACAGCAACGTTCCGTATGCGTCCCAGTCATCCGTCTCGACAGCGATGTTCGCTGCCGCCAGTGCCTGCCCGACCAGTTCCGCCACCGTGTCCACCGCCACCCACACGTTGTGGGGGCGAGGAAGGCGGTCGCCGGCATGCGGCTTCGGCCGGCCCGCCCGCCCGGCGGCCAGGGCCGGGCGCCCCGAGCGGGAGGACTGAAGAGTGCGGCTCACTCGGTACCGGCGGGGCGGCGGGCGTCATGGTCCGGGAAGAGCATCGCCGCCACGTGCCGGGTGTCGGCATATTCGATGACGGAGGCGATCTTGCCGTCGCGGACGGTGTAGATGCCGATACAACGGTTGTCGTAGGTGCCGCCGTGCACAGTCTTGGCCTTGGAGGTCCATTCAGCCACCACGCGGTCGTTCTCGGCGATCGTGCTGACCAGTTCGATTTCCAAGGTGCCGGGGACGAAGGCCGGCCCCATGCCGCCGAGGAACTCGTTGACGATTTCGTCGCGGCCCTGCCACACCTTGGAGACGGGCAGGTCGCCCGGGTAGTGCCAGGTGGCGTCCTCGCAGAAGCTGTCCTGGATGACGTCGGCGTCGCCGTCGCGGACGGCCTCGACGTAGCGGATAACGACGGCCCTGGGATCGATGGTGGTCATAACCGTGCTCCTTCGGTTGTTCTTACGGTCGTTCGGGCGTGGTTGCGGTCAGGGTGAGGACGGCCTTGCCGCGGATGCGGCGCTCGCGCAGGTCGTTGAGGGTGGTCGCGGTATCGGCCCAGTCCGAGACTCGGCCGATCTCGGGATTCAGGCGGTTTTCCGCGGTCAGCCGGACCAGCGCCGCCAGGTCGTCGTCGAGACGGGTGTCGGCGTCGAGGTAGTGGAAGTGGCGGATGACGGCTGATTCGGGGCCGGCGAAGAAGTCGAAGAAGTCGAGCGTCACAGAGGTACGGCTGGCCTGTCCGAACCAGATGAGCGTGCCGCGCTTGGCGAGCCGTGCCAGAGCGAGGGGGAGGGCCTGGCCTCCGGTCGACTCCAGCACGATGTCGTAGGGGCCGCGGGCGTCGGCGACGTCGTGGACGATGTCGGCGGCGCCCAGTTCGGTAAGCCGGCCGCCGCGTTCGGCGTCCCGGGTCACAGCGGTGACTTGGGCCCCGGCGGCGGCCGCGAGCTCGGTGACGAAGTGGCCAACGCCTCCCGACGCACCGGTCAGCAGTACACGCCTTCCCAGCACGGGCCCGGCGGTGCGCAGCAGCCGCAGCGCGGTGAGCCCGGCCAACGGTAGCGTCGCGCCCTGGAGCGCGGAAACGCTGTCCGGCAGTTCGGCGAGCGCGTTGGTCGGCACTGCCACGTACTCCGCCCAGCCGCCGGACATGGGGTGGCCGATGACCCGCGCGATCCCGGACGGTCCGCTTCCATCGGCGGCCGACTGCACCATCAGCCCCGCGACGTCCTTTCCGGGGCGCTCGCCGGGGGTGAAGTTCTCCAGCTTGAACGTCTCGCCCCGGTTGACCGAGAAGGCCTCGACCTTCACCAGCGCCTCGTTGGAGCGTGGTGTCGGCTCGGCGACGTCGGCGAGGACGACCGGTTCGGCGGGATCGCCGGTCGGTATGAGCGCTTTCATCAATCTGACCCTCCTCGGTGGACTGTGGGCCACCCCTCGGTGTGGTGCCTGGGACCATCTGACGGGGTGGGGTGGCGACTCGGCCAACAACAGAACCGCAGGGCCGACAACGCGGGGTTGTCGCATAGGGTCAGCGGCATGGATCTCGACCTCGCCCTGGTCCGCGCCTTCGTCGCGACCGCGGGGACACTGCACTTCGGGCGGGCCGCGGAAGAACTGAGCACCAGCCAGCAGGCGCTGTCCAAGCGCATCGCGCGGCTGGAGAAGTTGCTGGCCGTCCGGCTGTTCGAGCGCGAGGGCGGCACCCGGCTCAGTGAGGCGGGGGAGCGGTTCCTGCCGGCCGCGCGCGAGGCGCTTGCGGCGGGCGAGCGCGCGATCGCGACGGTGACGGACGCCCGGCCGGTCATACGGATCGACACGTGGGGGCATCTGTACGCTCCCATGCGCACTGTCGCCCATGCCGTGCAGGCGCTCGGCCCGGTGCGATGGGCGCCGGGCCCGGGGCGTGACTGGCCGTCAGTCGCGCAGGCGCTGCTGCACGACGACACGGACCTGGGGTTCGGCCGGGTCCACCCGCTGCCGGACGGCCGTGACACGGGACTCACCCAGCGGTTGGTGCGACTCGAACCCGTGGACGCGGTGGTCGGCCCGTCCCACCCGCTGGCCGGCGCCGACGCAGTGCGCCCGGCCGATCTGCGCGACAGCGTCCTGTGGTGCCCGGCCGAACTGACCCGCCTGGACTTTCTGCGCCGCTTCGCCGATGAATTCGAGATCACGCGGCGGCACGATGGTCCCAATCTGGGCATCGACCACCTCGTCCAGCACCTCCGCACCGACACCGAGGGCTTCACCCTGTTTCCCGCCGACGCGCCGCTGCCGGACCACGCGGGTCTGCGTTGCATCCCGCTCGTCGAGCCCACCCCGCTGTACGCGTGGTCGCTGGCCTGGCGCGAGTCCTCCCGTCACCCACTGCTCGACACCTTGCTCAGCGGGTTCGCCGACACCGGCCGTACCATGCGCTGGCTGGACTACACCCCACGGCGCGACTGGCTCCCCGCCACCGACCACGCGAAACTCACGGCTCGTTAGGCGGCACCGGGGGCCTCGCCCATCGCTCCGGTCCCGGCGGAGCGAGAAAAGTACCGACGTGGCACCACCACACTCCTCACCGGCGCCCACGGTCCATCCCGCATCTCGGCCGACCACCTTGCCGCGGCCACGCTCGACGAACTCGAGAACCCATGTGAAGACAAGCAAAACCTCGCCCGCCTCACCGCACGGTTCGGACCCCAAGTCGCTGTCCGATACCGGTCCTTGCCCGCTCTCGTCGACAGGCTCGCCCGGCGGTGGCACCTCGACGTCGGCGAGGCGGGCGGGGGCGGAACCTCCTGTGTGTACCGGTGTTCACGAGAGGGACGCACCCCCTGGCTGAAGCTCACGCCCGACCCCGTTATCGCCACCGAGGAGGCCGAAGAACTGCGGCCTGGGCAGGCAGCGCCTCCGTGGTGGGGCTGCTGGACCACGACCTGTCCGTGGGGGCGCTGCTGCTCGCCGGGATCGAGCCCGGGGCGCGGGTCAAGGAGAGTGGCTGGCGGCTGCGCGATGCCGGCGCGCTAATCGCCGAGCTGCGGACGGCTCCGTACCGCAGCGCACCGGACCTGCGGCCGCTCGCCGACCGGATCACCATTCTGTATGGCATGGCCGCCCGGCGCGGGGGCCGGGCCCCGGAAGCGTTGGACCGGGGGCTGCGCGCGGCGCTGGAGACGGCCCGGAGCGGGCCCGCGCAGGGGCTGGTGCACGGTGATCTGCATCCGGCCAACGTGCTGCTCGGCCCCGGCGGCCCGCTCGTCGCCATCGATCTCCGGCCCACCCTCGGGGACCCGGACTACGACGCGGTCGACTGAGTGCTCGAAGGGGTCACGGACGAGGCCGGGCTCATCGCGCGCATCGCCGAACTGGCCGCACTGGTCCCGGGGATGTCCGCGGAGCGGGTACTCGGCTGGTGCCGGGCGACCGACCCATTCACCGCTGACGCACCGGAGTTCATCACGTCCCCCGACCAGGAGTGGGACGGTGTGTGAGAGCCACGGGATCGGCCCCCTTCACCTGCCGGGCTGCAAGTGGGTATGGGCGTCGCTACTCCCGCTGCGGTACGCGGCGGGCGTAGCGTACGCCCGGAGTACACCAGGCAGCTCCCCCTGCCGGTCGCATCGGTCGTCGGATGCGGCGCCTAGGGTGTTCAGGTATGAAGCTACCCAAACCCCGCGGCCGGGTACTCGCCGGTGCGGTCGCCGCGCTTGCCGTGCTCGCCGGGGCCGGCACCTGGACGGCTGTTGCCTCCGACGGGACCGCGGCGGTGCACCGCGAGGACCGATTGATGGCGGTGGACGGGGTGCGCATCGACACCTCGTACTTCACCGCGGGCGGCCGGCGGCGGCGCCCCGCGGTGCTGCTCGGGCATGGATTCGGTGGCAGCAAGGACGACGTACGTGCGCAGGCGCAGAAGCTGGCGCGCGACGGGTACGCGGTGCTGACCTGGTCGGCGCGCGGCTTCGGGAAGTCGACCGGGAAGATCGGGCTCAACGACCCGGACCACGAGGTCAAGGACGTGTCGAAGCTGATCGACTGGCTGGCGAAGCGCCCCGAGGTGCGGCTGGACAAGGCGGGCGACCCGCGCGTCGGCGTCTCCGGCTCGTCCTACGGTGGGGCGATCTCGCTGCTCGCCGCCGGGTACGACCGGCGGGTGGACGCCATCGCACCGCAGATCACGTACTGGAACCTGGCGGACGCGCTCTTCCCCGACGGGGTCTTCAAGAAGCTCTGGGCCGGGATCTTCATCAATGACGGCGGTGGCTGCGACCACTTCGAGGCGCAGCTCTGCTCGATGTACAACCGGGTGGCGGAGGCCGGGAAGCCGGACGCCGCCGCCCGCAAGATGCTCGCTGTGCGCAGCCCCGAGGCGGTGGGGGACCGGATCAAGGTGCCGTCGCTGCTCGTGCAGGGGCAGACGGACTCGCTGTTCCCGCTGGGGCAGGCGGACGCCGCCGCGAAGCAGATCCGTGCGAACGGCGCGCCGGTGTCCGTCGACTGGATCGCGGGCGGCCACGACGGCGGCGATCGGGAGACCAGCCGCATCGATGGCCGTATCACCTCCTGGTTCAACCGGTATCTCAAGGGCGACAAGGGCGCCGACACCGGCCCCGTCTTCCGGGTCACCCGGACCGGCGGGGTCGACTCGACCGACGGCGCCGCCCAGTTGCGGGGTGCGAGCAGCGATACGTACCCGGGTCTGGCGAGCGGTCGGCACCCGGTCGCGCTGACCGGCGGCGAGCAGACCGTCGCCGGCCCGGCGGGCGGCGCCCCACCGGCGATCTCAGCGGTGCCCGGGGTCGGCGCACTCGCCCGGCTCTCCGGGCTCGGCGTGGGGCTCTCGCTGGACTTCCCCGGCCAGTACGCACAGTTCGAGTCGGCGCCGCTGACCACCGCCCGTACGATCACCGGTGCACCGACGGCCGAGATCAGGGTGAAGTCGACCAGCGACGACGCGGTGCTCTTCGGGAAGGTCTACGACGTCGCGCCGGACGGCAAGCAGCAGGTGCTGCCGCACCAGCTGGTCGCCCCGGTCCGGGTGACCGGGGCCAAGGCCGGCCGGACCGTCCGGCTGACGCTGCCCGCCGTCGACCACAAGGTCGAAGCGGGTCACCGGCTGCGGCTGGTGCTCGCCTCGACCGACCTCGGCTACGCATCTCCCGCTGCCCCCGCGACGTACACCGTCTCGCTGAAGGGCCCGCTGACCGTACCGACGGTGCCCGCGCTGAAGACCGCCGCCGCGGGCATCAGCTGGTGGGTGTGGGGGCTGCCCGCGCTGGCCGCGCTGATCGCCGCGGGGCTGCTGGTGACCCGGCGCAGGGCCGTCCCGGCGCCCGATCCGGTGCTCGCCGTGGTGCCGCTGCGGATCACCGGCCTGACCAAGAAGTACGCCGGGTCCGCCGACCGGTACGCGGTCCGTGATCTCTCCTTCCAGGTGGAGAAGGGCCAGGTGCTCGGGCTGCTCGGGCCCAACGGCGCGGGCAAGACCACCACCCTGCGGATGCTGATGGGCCTGATCACACCCGACGGCGGTGAGATCCGGGTCTTCGGCCATGCGATCGCCCCGGGCGCTCCGGTGCTGTCGCGGGTCGGGGCGTTCGTCGAGGGCGCGGGGTTCCTTCCGCATCTGTCAGGACGGGCCAACCTCGAGCTGTACTGGCAGGCCACCGGACGCCCCAGTGAGGACTCGCACCTCGCGGAGGCTCTGGAGATCGCCGGCCTCGGCGGCGCCCTCGAGCGCGCCGTGCGCACCTACTCGCAGGGCATGCGGCAGCGGCTGGCCATCGCGCAGGCCATGCTCGGCCTGCCCGATCTGCTGATACTCGACGAACCGACCAACGGCCTGGACCCGCCGCAGATCCGCGAGATGCGGGACGTGATGATCAGGTACGCGGGCGAGGGGAGGACCGTGATCGTCTCGAGCCACCTGCTGGCCGAGGTCGAGCAGACCTGCACGCATCTGGTGGTGATGGACCAGGGCCGGCTGCTCCAGGCCGGGCCGGTCGCCGAGATCACCGGGAGCGGCGACAGCCTGCTGGTCACGTCCGCCGACGAGATCCCGGAGGCGCTGGCGGAGAAGGTGGCCGCGCTGCCGGGCATCGGCTCGGCCGTACGGACCGACGACGGGCTGCTGGTCCGGCTCGACGGCGCCACACCGACCGCGCTCATCACCGAACTCGTACGCCTGGACGTGCCGTTGACCGGTGTGGGTCCGCACCGCCGCCTGGAGGACGCGTTCCTCACCCTGATCGGAGGCACTTCCGCATGACCAGCACGGTCCTCCCGGAGACGGCCCCGGGCTACCGCGCCCGGCACACCCTGCCGCTGCGCGTCGAAGCCAGGCGGCAGTGGAAACGCCGGCGGACGCTGGTGATGGGCGCCGTGCTGGTGGCCCTGCCGTTCATCCTCGTCGCCGCGTTCGCGGTCGGCGGCACGCCGAGCGGCAGCGGCCGCAACGGCCCGACGCTGATGGACACCGCGACGGCGTCCGGCGCGAACTTCGCTGCGACCTGCCTCTTCGTCTCGGCGGGCTTCCTGCTGGTGGTGCCGGTGGCGCTGTTCTGCGGCGACACCGTCGCGTCGGAGGCCAGTTGGTCCTCGCTGCGCTATCTGCTCGCCGCACCGGTGCCCAGGGCGCGGCTGCTGCGGAGCAAACTGACCGTGGCGCTGGGCTTCAGCCTGGCGGCCATGGTGGTCATGCCGGTGGTCGCTCTCGCGGTCGGCACCGCCGCGTACGGCTGGGGGCCGCTGGCGCTGCCCACCGGGGGCTCACTCGCCACCGCGGACACGGTGCCGCGCCTCGCGCTCGCCGTGGCGTTCGTCTTCGTCTCCCAACTGGTCACCGCGGCGCTGGCGTTCTGGCTGTCGACGAAGACCGACGCGCCGCTCGGCGCGGTCGGCGGCGCGGTCGGCCTGACCATCGTGGGCAATGTGCTGGACGCGGTCACCGCGCTCGGCTCCTGGCGGGATTTCCTGCCGGCCCACTGGCAGTTCGCCTGGGCGGACGCGCTGCAGCCGCAGTTGGAGTGGGGCGGCATGCTGCGGGGCTCGGCCGTGTCGGTGGCTTATGCGCTGGTGCTCTTCGCGCTGGCGTTCCGGGGGTTCGCCAGGAAGGACATCGTTTCCTGACGGCGGCCGCCTCGACGCTGCGGGGTGCACCCGTCATGATGTGCGCCATGGCCACCACACTGCTGGTTCTCGCCGCCCTGGCCACCGGGCTCTACGCAGGTTTCATGTTCGCCTTCGCGGCCGGCGTGATGCAGGGTCTGAAGCTGCTCACGGACGAGCAGTTCATGGCGGCGATGCGCCGGATCAACGAGAAGGTCCCCGGGCCGTGGTTCCTGCTGGTCTTCCTGGGATCGGCGCTGCTGCCGGCCGCGGCCCTCGTGGTACCGGTGCACGGCCGGTCCGATACGGCCCTGTGGCTGCTCACCGTCGGGCTGGTGTGCGCCGTGCTCAGTCACCTGGTGACCATCGCCGGCAACATCCCGCTGAACAGCGCGCTCGCCGCCGCGACCGGCCAGGAGGCCGGCGCTGTCCGCGCGGCCTTCGAGGCGCGCTGGAACCGCCTCCACCTGGGCAGGTCGTTCCTGTCGACGGCTGCCTTCGCCCTGGTCGTCGGGTCCGTCGTGGCCTGACGACCAGGTGCGGGCTGATACGGGCGGTGCGGGGCGGCTCCTACAGGTCGAACTCGGTCGGTGCGATCCCCAGCGCGAAGCACGCCTCGCGGACCACGGCCTGCTCGCTCTTGTCGAAGTTGCCGTCGGCGCCGCCGATGACAATGCCGATCTGGATGACGGCACGCGCCTCGGTGGGCTTCTTGCTGACCTTGCCGATGGTCTGCAGCACGCTGACCTTGCCGAAGTCGAAGTCGGCGGTGAGCTTCTGGCAGTAGTCGTTGAACCGCGTCTGCAGGTCGTCCGCGGCGAAGTTCTTCAGCACGTCATTGGTGGCGATCAGCGAAGCGACCCGCTGCCGCTCCGAAGCGTCGATCGAACCGTCGGCCGCGGCGACGAGCGCGCACATGGCCATGCTGGCATCCCGGAACCCGCCGCTCTTGAGGTCGTTCTTCTTCGCGTTGAGCTGCGTCTGCATCGTCTGCGCAGATTCCTTGAACCGGTCCCACAGGGCCATCGTCCATCTCCTGGTTCGCCATGGTGGTCATGAGCTCGTACAGCGTACGGAGGGACAACGGCCGGACCCGGCGGGAAGTGCCCGACCGGATCAATGCTTCACCCGTAAGCGCGCCGCCGAGTGCGCAGCGACGGGGGCCGGGTACGGCGAACGCCCCGGACCTGGAGGGTCCGGGGCGTTCGTGTCGCTGCTGCGGCGGGGGATCAGGTGCAGCAGGAGCAGGGGCAGCAGCAGGAGGTGCCGCCGGCGGCGACGTCGGCGAGGTCGCCCTCGGAGAGTTCGGCCATGTCGATCTGGGGGGTCTCGGGGATGTGGAACTCGTAGCGTCCGGTGGCGAGTCCGGTCTCGTAGAGGCCGACCTGGACCTCGAGGTTGCCGTCCTGCTGGCCCTCGGGGACGGTGCGTACGACGATGATCTCGGCGTCGTCGGGGAGGGTGAGGCCGGCTTCGGCGAGTGCGGTGCGGGGGTCGCTGCCGAGCTTGGCCGCGAAGGTCTCGCTGGACCAGGCGGTGATCAGGGCGCGGGTGTAGCCGTTCACGAATTCTGCGCGTGCTCGGGGATCCAAAGCCACGGTTTTCTCCTTGTCACATATTCGCTGTCACGTATTCGCTGTCGTGTGCTCGGTGTAGCCGACTCGGTGTCGCGTTACTCGCTGTGGTGATGCTTGCTGCCGCATGGTCGCCGGTGACATGGATAAAGCTGTCACGCTTTCCGGTCCCGGCCAAGACTTAATCGGACCGAAAGGGCTATTGCGTATTCGGTGCGGGGAAATGCGCTGCGGTACGCCTGGGCTTTACCGGAATCGCCCGTACGCATGCTTACGTATACGTACGGGGGCCGGGTACGGCGAACGCCCCGGACCTGGAGGGTCCGGGGCGTTCGTGTCGCTGCTGCGGCGGGGGATCAGGTGCAGCAGGAGCAGGGGCAGCAGCAGGAGGTGCCGCCGGCGGCGACGTCGGCGAGGTCGCCCTCGGAGAGTTCGGCCATGTCGATCTGGGGGGTCTCGGGGATGTGGAACTCGTAGCGTCCGGTGGCGAGTCCGGTCTCGTAGAGGCCGACCTGGACCTCGAGGTTGCCGTCCTGCTGGCCCTCGGGGACGGTGCGTACGACGATGATCTCGGCGTCGTCGGGGAGGGTGAGGCCGGCTTCGGCGAGTGCGGTGCGGGGGTCGCTGCCGAGCTTGGCCGCGAAGGTCTCGCTGGACCAGGCGGTGATCAGGGCGCGGGTGTAGCCGTTCACGAATTCTGCGCGTGCTCGGGGATCCAAAGCCACGGTTTTCTCCTTGTCGCGTGCTCACTGTCGAGTGCCGAATGGTCGCCGGTGACTCGAACAAAGCTGGCACGAAGACACCGCGACGCCAAGACCTCACCTGCCGGCGGCCGTAGTTAAGTATTGAGCGGTGGCAGGGGTTCCGGTACATTCTCGAAGCGGAGCCAATTCGATACGTAGTGCCGTGCGTGGTGCCGCGGTACGGGGATACGTATCCAGCGGCGTGTACGCATTTACGCAAAGGAGTTTCCGGTGAACCCGAATCTGAAGATCTTCATCACCATCTTCTGCTACATCAGCGGTGTGGTAGGTCTCTTCAGCGCGGTGACCGCGTCGATCCACAAGCCCGCGGAGTCGACCACCGCGATCGTGGCCGGCGTGCTCGGCGTGATGTTCCTGCTGGCCGGCGTCGCGCTCACGCGCAAGCCCCGGTACTGACAGGGCCGCCACCCGGATCACGGTGCGGCGACCGGGCGCAGGCCCGTCGCCACACCGTGATCCCGCGCGTTCAGGGGCAGTTGTACGCCGTGGTGGACAGCCCCGGGGTCCCTGACGCGACGAAGCCGACCAGCATCACCCAGGCGTCCGGGTCGTCCCTGAAGCGCCGCCAGCGGTCCGCGGCCAGGGCGAGCTCGGCGATGGACAGCTGGCCGGATGCCACCAGCGGCTCCAGTCGCTGCGGTCCCAGATGCGGGGCGAAGTCCCCGACGGGCCGGTCGTCGCTGCTCGTCGCGAAGAGCCGCAGTTTCACCTCGTCGAAGCCCGCCGCGCGCAGCATGCGGGTCATCCGCCGCCCGATCGTGCGGTCGCCGCCCGCCGTGCTCTGCGCCGCCGCGACCTTCGCATGGATGCGCGCGAGTTCGGGGTAGGCAGGTTCGGCCAGACCCCAGCAACCGCCGTCCACCTCAACGGTGATGACGCGGCCGCCGGGTCTGAGCACCCGGGCCACCTCGGCGAGGGCAGGCTTCGGATCGGGCAGGTGCTGCAGTACGTAACGCAGCAGTACGGCGTCCACGCTGCCGTCCCGCAGCGGCAGCCGACCGGCGTCGCCCACCGTCTTCGCCGCACCCTCGGCCGTTCCGTGGGCCAGCAGTTGCTCGTCGACGTCGAGGGCGACGACGGACAGCTCGGGCAGCGCCGCGCGCAGCCGCCGGGTGACCGCGCCCGGCCCCGCACCGAGTTCCAGCAGCACGCCGCGCTCCGGCATCCCGGCCTCCCGCAGCACCCGCAGCTCCTCCGGGAAGGCGAGGGCGGCCTGCGCTTCCAGCCGGGCGAGTTCACCGTTCAGTCCGCCGCCGGTGGTACGAGCCGGGTCGTAGGAGCCCGCCGGGGAGCTCACCGCGGCGGTCATCGGGTCATCGCCGGAGCGGTCGTCGGGTCGGTCATCGGGTCGTTCGTCGGGTCGTTCACGGCGGCGTTCATCGGGACCTCGCGATCATTCTCATGCCGTGCTTGGGACGCAGGGTGACCAGGGCCTCCGGTTCCACGGGGAACCCGTCGACCAGCTCCAGGCGCACCCGTTGGGTGAGCATCGCCAGCACCAGTACCGCCTCCACCATGGCGAAGTGCTGGCCGATGCAGACGCGGTCACCGCCGCCGAACGGCATGTACAGGTGGCTGGGTCCGACCGGCTCGGCGAACCGGTCGGGGTGGTACGCATCGGGTCGGTCCCAGTACCGGGGATCGCGGTGCAGCACCCACTGGCTGATACACATCAGGGTGCCCGGCTCGACGTCGTAACCGTCGACGACATCCGCCTCCCTGGCTCGCCGGGAGGTCAGCCACACCGGCGGATACAGCCGCATGGCCTCCTGGACGGCTCTCCGGCACAGCGGTAGCTCTGCCAGATCGGCGGCGGTCGGGATGCGCCCCGCGAGCACCCGGTCCACCTCCTCGCGCACCCGGGCCGCCTCCTGCGGGTTCCGGTCGAGCAGGAAGAGCGTCCAGGTCAGCGACTTGGCCGTGGTCTCGTGGCCCGCCATGATCAGCGTGAGGACCTCGTCGCGCAGTTCGCCGTCGGACAGCTGGTGCGGGCCGTTCAGCATGGCGTCCAGCAGCGTGTTCCCCGGGCCGCCGGCCACCCGGTGGGAGCCGATCAACGTGCTGGTGACCATGGAGAGGAACATCCGCGCCTGCGCGAAGTCCCGCTGCCGACGGGCCGTGTCGGCCGGGTCGGGATCCTCCGGCGGTACGTAGTGGCCTATGCATCGGTTCACCGCGTCGACCGCCTGCCCGAAGCCCTCGCCGACGCCGTCGAGATCGGTGCCCAGGATCGCCCGCGTCACGATGGTGAGGGTCAGCGCCGCCAGATGGTGGTCGACGGCGAGTGGTGTGCCCGCCGTGACCGCGGGCTCCCAGCGCTCCAGGAGGTGGTGCGTGGCCTCCGTGATGACCGTGTCGAAGGCCTTGACCGCGCCCGGCCGGAACGCCGGGGCGCACTGGTGGCGCTGGCGGGCCCACTCCTCGCCGTTGCTGGTCAGCAGGCCGTTGCCGAGCAGCGGGCGCAGCATGTGGTCGTCCGGTGTCTGTTCCTTGGTGTAGTTCGCGCCGTTGTCCTTGAGGACGTGCCGGGCGAGATCGGGCCGGTTCAGCAGATACACCGTGTCGCCGTCGGCCGTGTGACGGGTGACGTCACCGTAGGTACGCGCCAGGCCGGTGACGAATTCAAGCGGTGCGTGCCGCATCTGTTCCAGGTCGACGTCGTCCGCCGGGCCTGGCGGCATGGTCAATTGTTTGGGCATAAGGCGGACCACCTGTCATGGGTGCCGGTTCGATTCGTCCGTACATTCGTCCGTACATTCATCCGTGCGTACGGGGCGGCGGTGTCGGCATGCGTACGGAAAATGCGTACGGAAAATACGTACTGCACTACGTACTGACGATGCGTACAAGCGTGCGGGATACGTAAGCCAATGGGGCCGGACACCGCAATCTAGCGCGCCGTGACCGCCCGATTCAATGCTTCGCCCGCTCGGCCGGGAAGTGAGGTATTGGCCTGCTGCGGGCGCCGTGGAAGACTGCTGCGCGGAAAGTTCCAGCGGAAGAGGAGCAGCCAGGTGGTCGTCGACGGGGGCAACCCAATCACCGTTCGAGGTCTTCGAAAACAATACGGGGACCACGACGTGGTGCGTGGTGTCGACCTTGATGTATTCCCCGGGGAAGTCTTTTCTCTGCTCGGTCCGAATGGTGCGGGGAAAAGCACCACGGTCGAAATTCTGGAAGGAATTCGCAGCCGCAGCGGCGGTGACGTGAAGGTGCTCGGCGAGGACCCGGCGGCCGACCGGCGGGACTGGCGGGCGCGCATCGGTGTGGTGCCGCAGAGCACGGGCACCTACCCGGACCTCACGGTGCGCGAGGTGGTCCAGCACTTCGCGGCGTTCTATCCGGCACCGCTCGGCGTCGACCAGGTCATCGACATGGTCGGACTCGCCAAGCACCAGCGCACCCAGACCCTGGCGCTCTCCGGCGGCCAGCAGCGCCGCCTGGACGTAGCCGTCGGTGTCGTCGGCGACCCCGATCTGATCTTCCTCGACGAACCCACCACGGGTCTTGACCCGGTGGCCCGGCGCGAGGCGTGGGACCTCGTACGGTTCTTCGCCGACCGGGGGACGACCACCGTGCTCACCACGCACTACCTCGACGAGGCAGAGGCGCTGGCCCAGCGGGCCGCCGTCATCGTGGAGGGCCGGATCGTCGAGGTCGGCCCGACGGCCGGGCTCGGGGGCCGGGCCGACACCCCGGCCACCGTGTCCTTCCGTCGTCCGGCGGAGCTCGACCGGCTGGCGCTGCCGGCCCTGCGGCCGGAGGCCCGGGCCGAGGAACACGGCAATGCGGTCAGTGTGCTGACCGAGCACCCGAGTGAGGTGCTGCGCACCCTGCTGGCGTGGGCCGCGGACGCCGGCGTACCCGAACTGCTCGATCTGCGGGTCCATCGGCCGACCCTCGAAGAGACCTACCTCGACCTGATCCGTCGCAACAGCGAACTGGGGACCTCATGACCAGTACCCAGCCAACCGCCGCCGAGGTGGCCACCACCACCGTGCGGGCCCCGGCCACCGCGCGCCGCCTGCCCGGTATCTGGCGGGCGAGCATGGCCAGGTCGGCCGTCGAACTCAAGGGCTTTTTCCGCAACAAGCAGTCGCTGATCTTCACCCTGCTCTTTCCGGTGCTGCTGCTCCTGGTGTTCGGATCGATCTTCTCCGGCACCGTCAAGGGCACGCACACCGACGTCAAGCAGGTGTTCATGGCCGGGATCATCGCGGCCGGCGTGATGAGCACCGCATTCTCCGGCCTGGCCATCAGCATTGCCATCGAGCGGGACACCGGCACCATCCGGCGCCTGGGCATCACCCCGATGCCGAAGACCGCCTACTTCGTCGGCAAGCTGGTCCGGGTCGTCGTCACCGCGGTGCTCGAGACGATCCTGCTCGTCGGGATCGCGGTGACACTCTTCGGGCTGCCGATGCCCGACACGGCGCAGCGCTGGGCCACCCTCGGCTGGGACCTGGCCCTGGGCACCATCGCCTGCGCGATGATCGCCGTCGCCTACAGCGCGCTCATCCCCAACAGCCGGTCGGCTGCCGCGATCGTGACCCCGGTGTTCATGGTGCTGCAGTTCATTTCGGGGGTCTTCTTCCCGTTCAACCAGCTGCCCTCCTGGATGCAGGGCGTGGCGGCGCTCTTCCCCGTCAAGTGGATGGCACAGGGCTTCCGTTCGGTGTTCCTGCCGGACTCGTTCGCCGTAGTTGAACCGGCCGGCGGCTGGGAGCTCGGCCGTATCGCCCTGGTGCTGGCGCTGTGGACGCTGGCCGGTGCGGTGCTCTCGGCGCTCACCTTCCGCTGGCGCGGTCCCCGGGTGAACTGAGATGACCACCGTCTCGCGCCCCGTCACCGTGCCGCTGCCCCCGCACCTCGGGCACCCGTTCGCTCCGGCCGGGCGAGCCAACCCGGGCCCCGCCTACCGCTGGTTGCAGTTGCACGATCCCGTCCACTACGACCCGTACTCCCGGATGTGGTGGCTCACCAGCCATGCGGCATGCGGCGCCGCGCTGCGCGACCACCGGCTGTCGGCCGCGCTCGGCCAGCGGGAGCGGGCCCGGGACGACGCGCTGCCGCCCTCGATGCTCACCACCGACCCGCCGGAGCACCAACGGCTGCGCAACCCGGGGCAGTTGCTGCTCGGTCCGGCGGCGATCCGCTCCCTGGAGGGGGTGCTCGGCGAGGAGATCGACGCTCTGATCGGCGCCCTGCCCGATCGTTTCGACGCGGTCGAGGCGATCGGAGCGCCGTTCGCCACCGCCGTGTTCGGCCGGCTCTTCGGCCTGCCGCGCACCGACTGGGCACGGTTCGAGCTGCTGGCGGGGGCCGCCTCGGTCAACCTCGACCCGCTGGCCGGAAGCGAACGCGCGGCGGCCGGCCGGGCCGCCATGGGGGAGCTCAGCCGTTTCCTGACCGCCCACGCGCGTACGGCGGTCGCCGGGCCACTCGGCCGCCTGATGGCTGACGACCGGATCACCGAGCGCGAGAAGACCGGCATCCTCGGGCTGGCCGTCGTGGGCGGCTGGCAGCCACTGGCCGAGATGGTCGGCAACGCCCTGTACTGGCTGCTGCCCCGCCCCGAAGCCGTGGCGGTACTGCACGGCAGCGGCGGCGACACCGGACACGGTGCTGACGGCGGCGGCGCGGCCCGGCTGCTGGTGGACGAGTTGCTGCGCCTGGAGGCGCCCATCCCGTTCACCGCGCGGGTCGCCACCGAGGAGGTACCGCTGCCCGGCGGCACGGTGCCCCGCGACGGCCGGGTGCTGATCATCATCGCCGCCGCCAACCGGGACCCGGCGGCCTTCGAGGACCCCGACGAGCTACGGCCGGGCCGCACCCCCAACCCGCAGCTCGCCTTCGGCGCCGGTACGCACTTCTGCCTGGCCGCGCAACTGGTGCGGACCGCAGGCGCGTTGTTGTTGCCCCGGCTGCTGGGCCGCTTTCCGGGCCTCGCGCTGACCACGGCACCGGACGCCCTGGCCTGGGACCCGAGTCCGATCCCCAGACGGCTGCTGAGCTGTCCGGTGACCACCACGGGGAGCGCCGATGCGGGCTGAGGTCATCGTGGTCGGCGCCGGGGCCGCCGGGCTGATGTGCGCCCGGACCCTCGCCGACCGGGGGCTGCGGGTCGCCGTGCTCGAGGCCCGGCAGCGCATCGGCGGCCGAATACGGACCTTCCGCCCCGGTGACGGCGGCCCCTCGCTGGAACTCGGCGCCCAGGTCGTGCACGGCTCGGCGAGTCCTGTGCACCGCATGGCCGGACCGCTGGACGTGGTCCCGCGTACGGGAGGCGCGGGCGCGGTCAGCGCGGGGCGCGCCCACGACATGGCGGACCTCGGAGGGGGCGGGCGGGCGCCGTGGCTGTTGCAGCACCGCCTCAACCGCGCGCCGGGAGCGGCCGGCGGCTCGGTCGCCGACTGGCTCACCGCCCAGGGACTGTCCGGCACCGAGAGCTCGGCGGCCCGGGAATGGTTCGCCCAGCACTGGGCCGTGGGCCCCGAGCGGCTCGATGCCTACGGTGTCGCGGCCGCCCACCTCTCCGACGGCGTCGGAGAGGGCGAATACGCGGTCCCCGGTGGCTTCGACCGGCTTCCCGAGCGTCTCGCCGCCGGACTCGACGTGCGCTGCGGGACCCCGGTCCGCGCGGTGGAATGGTCGCCGGGGCGGACCCTCGTACGGACCGACGACGGAGAGCTGCAGGCGAGTGCGGTGGTCGTGACCGTCCCGCCGGCCGTCGTCGCCGCCGGCGGACTGAAGATCGCCGATCTGCCGGCCGCCAAGTACCAGGCCGCGGGTCGCCTCCCTGCGGGTGACGCCTGTTGCCTCGTCGTCACCTGTGCACGCCCCGCGCCGGACTCCACCGTCGTCTTCGACGCGGACGGTCTGCGCGGCTTCGTGAGCTGCCGGGCGGGCAGCCCCCAGGTGCTGGTGGTGGCCAAGGCGGCTGCCGCGGCAGCGGTACGGAAAGCGGCAGCGGGCCCGTACGGAGAGCTGCTGCGACTGCTGCAGCCTGCCCTGCCCTGGACCGCCGGTGCCCGGGTGACCGATGTGACGGTGGCGGACTGGGGTGAATCTCCCTGGAGCCTCGGCGCCTTCACGCACGCCGGACCCGGCGCGGCGGCCGCCGCCGACACCTGGGCGGATCCGCTCGGCGACACGTTGTTCTTCGCGGGCGAGGCCACGCTGGCCGGTCACCGGCTGCCCTGGGTGCACAGCGCGCTCGACAGCGGGCAACACGCGGCCGAGCAGATCCTGTTGGGAGTCCGGCGATGAACCGACCCAGCAGAACGGCCATCGGAACGGACACGGGCACCATGCGCGCAGAAACGAATCTTCACACCGGCTGGTATCTGGCCGCCTTCCGGTCCGAGCTGAGCGGCGGCGACATCACCCCGCTCGCCATCGGCCCCCGCCGCCTCATCGCGGTCAGCGACCAGGACCGGATCCGGCTGTTCGACGCGAACTGTCCGCACCGCGGCGCCCACCTCGGCCACGGCGGCACCCTCGACGCCGGCTGCGTCATCTGCCCCTTTCACGGCAAACGCGTCGCACTCGGCGATCCGGCCAAACGCTGGTCGGTCCGTGAGTACCCGGTCCTGCAGTGGGGCGACGCCCTGTTCACCCGACTCACCGATGACGACACCGACGACCGGGGCCTGCCCGAGGCGCTGAGCGCCTTCGCCGGCACTCACCCGCTGGTTCCCGCGCTGACCCAGCAGATCGCGGCGCCCGCCGAGCTGATCGTCGAGAACGCCTTCGACGGCGAGCACTTCACGGCGCTGCACAAGGTGCCCAAGGTCACCGGGATGGTCGCCACCGCAGGCGAGCGGGGCGAACTCGTCATCGAGGGCGAGTTCCTGATGCAGACCTCCCCCTGGCAGGACGACCGGGCGAAGGAGGAGATCCGCTGGAACGCCGTGCGGACCGGGGTGGTTCGCTGGGACTACCGGCCCAGGTTCCTGGCGCGGGCGTTCAGCCCCACCGTGGTGGTCACTGAATTCGGGCCGCCCGGCCGGACCCATGTCATCGTCACCGCCGCCGTGCCGACGCCGGACGGCTGTGTGGCCCGCGTCGCGATCGGCGTTGCGGAAGGGCACGAGGGGGAGTTGCCCATGCTCATCCAGGGCAGCCACAAGGCGCTCGCCGAGGACACGGAGATCTGGGAGAACCTGGACCTCGAAGCGGTACCCCGCTACGACGCAAGTGACCGCCCGGTGCTCGCCTACCGCTCCTTCTGCGCGGCCTTCGGGCAGCTCACCTCCGGACCCCTCGCCTCCGGACCCCTCGCCTCCGGGCAGCCCGCATGAGCGCGGTACGGGAGCTCCTCGCCACGACGACGTACGGCAGCGGCCCGGCGGTCCTGTGGATCCACGGCTACACCATGGACTCCAGCACCTGGCAGCCGCTGTGGCAGCTGCTGCCCGGCCATCGGCACATCGGCGTCGACCTGCCGGGCCACGGCCGCTCCGGTCCCGTCCCCGCCGGGCTCACCCTGCCGGAGCTTGCCGCGGCCGTGGCCGAGCTGGCGCGCGACGAACAGGTCTCCAGGATGGTCGCGCTGTCCTTCGGCTCGCTGGTGGCCACCCAGCTCGCCGTCGACGAACCCGCGCTGCTGGACCGGCTCGTGCTGGCCGCGCCCACCCTGGGCGGTGCCCCGGCGGAGCCGCACGCCAAGCGCCGCTACCAGGAACTCACCATGCTCAGGCGCCTCGCCGGTGCATCGGCGCCGCTGGCGGACCTGTGGATGACCTCGCCGCCCGACATCTTCCGGGGCACCGAGAAACACCCCGAACTCCGGGCCCGGCTGCGGCAGGTGATCGCGCGGCACAGCTGGGCCGAGCTGGACAACGGGGCCATGCGGACCCTGACCACCCGGTGCCACACGCCGTCCGACCTGGCCCGGATCGAGGCCCGCACGCTGGTGTTCGTCGGCGACGAGGACATGCCGGTGTTCACCGCCAACGCCCGGCTGCTGCGCGACACGGTCCCCGACTGCCGGCTGCGGACGGTGGCCGGCACGGGGCACCTCCCGCTCCTCGAACGCCCCGAAGCCGTCGCGGCCGACCTCGCGGCTCAGCTGGCCTGACCGCCGCACCACCACGGTGGGCGACCCCACCGGAGGACGCCACCCCACCACTTACGGAGTACTCATGACCCGCAAGGTGCTCGTCGTCGGCGGCGGACCCGCCGGTTCCATCAGCGCGACGCTGCTCGCCCGGGCAGGACTGTCCGTCACCCTCCTGGAGCGCGAGCGCTTCCCCCGCTACCACATCGGCGAATCCATCGCCCCCTCCTGCCGTGCCATCATCGACTACGCCGGAGTCGGCGAGAAGATCGAAGCGCGCGGCTACCAGGTCAAGCGCGGCATTCTGCTGCGCTGGGGCACCGAGAAGGAATGGGCCGTCGACTGGCGTGAAATGTTCGGCGAGGACATCAGGTCCTGGCAGGTCGACCGCGCGGACTTCGACGCGGTGCTCCTCGACCACGCCGCCTCCCAGGGCGTCGAAGTGATCCAGCAGGCCACCGTCAAGGAGATCCACTTCGCGGACGGCCGTGCGGTCGCCGCCGACTGGGAGCACGAGGGCCGCACGCGGCGTACGGACTTCGACTACGTGGTGGACGCCTCGGGCCGCGCGGGCATCCTCTCCGCCCGGCAGCTCAAGAACCGGCGCCGCCACGACGAGTTCCGCAACGTCGCCATCTCGGCCTACTACCGGGGCGGCACGCTGCTGCCGCGTACCCCCGCGGGCGGCATCAACTGCATCTCGTCGCCGCAGGGCTGGTACTGGGTGATCCCGCTCAAGGACGACGAGTACAGCGTCGGGTTCGTCACCCACCAGACGCAGTTCCAGCAGCGCAGGCCCAAGTTCGCCTCGCTGGAGGAGATGTTCCACGGGGTGGTCGGCGAATCGGAGACGGTGCGGGACCTGGTGGCGGGCGGCACCTTCCGGGGGCCGGTGCGGGTCGAGCAGGACTTCAGTTACGTGGCCGACGAGTTCTGCGGGCCCGGCTACTTCATGGCGGGCGACGCCGCCTGTTTCCTGGACCCCCTGCTGTCGACCGGCGTGCACCTCGCCATGTACAGCGGGCTGCTGGCGGCGGCATCGATCAACGCGATCGAGCACGGCGACGTGACCGAGCCGGAGGCGCAGGGCTTCTACGAGGCCCTCTATCGCAATGCCTACCAGCGGGCGTTCTCACTGGTCTCCGGGATGTACGGCAAGTACCAGGGCCGTAAGCACTACTTCTGGCTCGCGCAGACCCTGCTGCGCGAGGGCAGCCGCACCGAGGAGCCGGACAGCGCGTTCGGCGCGATCATCGCGGGGCTGAGCGATCTGCAGGACGCCACATCGGGGCGCGGCGTCGCCCCGGCGCTCGGTCTCGGCGAGGCAGCCGAAATAGCCCGCCGGCGGGCGGTGGACCAGCAGCAGCCGTCCGGAATGACCACGGCGCCGATGAAGATCGACCCGGACGATCTCTACGACGCGGTGTCGGGGCTCAGCCTGGTCACCGAGGACCGGCTCGGCATCCGCCGCCGCGTCTGACCGGGCGGCCGTACCGGGTTCTGAGCGAGGTACAAGTGAGGGGAAGTCATGCCTGTGCGCACCACCTATGACGCCGGTGCGGCCTGCTGGATCGACCGCATCTCCGCGGAACCGGCCGGGGCCGAGGCGTTCTACGCCGCGCTGCTCGGCTGGGAGTACGCCGAAGAGGGCGGTTACCGCACGGCCCGAAGTGCCGGGGAGCTGGTGGCCGGGTTCGGTACGGCGCCGGGGCGGCTGGAGCTCTGGGTGGTCTATCTGGCCGCGAAGGACCTGGACGCCACGGCGGCACGGGTCGTCGAACTGGGCGGCACCGTGGTGCTCGCGCCCCTGGACGCGGGGGAGAACGGCCGGTTGCTGCTGGCCGCCGATCCGGCAGGCACCCTGGTCGGTTTCTGGCAGGGCCGGCGCGCGGACGGGGTGGTGCTGGCAGACGAGACCGGCGCCGCCTGCCGTTACGAACTGCACGTACCCGAGACGGCCGCGGTGGCCGGTTTCTATGCCGGTCTGGGCGCGGACCCGGCCATCCGGCTGGTGGCGGACCCCTCCGGACCCGCGCACTGGCTGGTGCACTTCGGCGTCGACTCGCTGACCGGCGCGGTGCGTACGGCGCTGGCCGCGGGCGCCCGGGTCACCGGGTACGACGACGGATCCGTGCGGCTGCTCGACGCGCGCGGTGCCCGCTTCGGTCTCGTCGCGACGGACGTGCCGGCGTCCGCCGCGTGAACGGGTCCATGCGTAATCGGATACGCAGCCGAGATACGTACTGCCGAAGAAACTGAAGTATGTTCGAGCCATCGCCCCCGTGATTGACTTGTCCCGCATTCAAAGAAAGCAAGACAACTTTGAGCCAGGGGGGCAGAGAATTGGAGCGTCCTCGTCTAAAAGCGCATTTCAATACGGAAATCGTGGACGGCGACAAGGTGTTTCTCGTCGCTGAGGACCAGCACTACATGGTCCGCGGCGCCGATCCGGTGGCGGTACTGCCCTATCTCGACGGCCGACGGACCGTCGGCGACATCGTCCAGGCCCTGCACGGCGAACTCTCGATTCCCCGGGTGCTCACGGCTCTGCGGCGTTACGAGGCGGCCGGTCATCTGGCCGAAGGCCGCCCCGAACTGCCCGATCAGGTACTCGCCTTCTGGGACGCCCAGGGCATCGACCCGGCCGCCGTGGCCGCAGGGGCGAAGGGCGTGACCCTGATCGCGCTCGGCTCCACCGATCCGGCCCCGGTCGCGGAGGCGCTGCGGGCCAACGGGGTACGCGTCGCGGCGGGCGACGAAAGTGGCGAGGCCGGACTGGCCATCGTGCTCGCCGACGACTACCTCGATCCGGCGCTGGCGGAGGTCAACGACCGGCGGATCGCCGACGGGCGTCCCTGGCTGCTCGCCAGGCCGGCCGGAGTGACCGCCTGGCTCGGTCCGCTGATGCAGCCGGGACAGACCGGCTGCTGGTCCTGCATGGCCCAGCGGATATCCGAGAACCGGCAGGTCGAACGGTACTTGTCGGGGAAGCGGGGCGAATCGGTGCCCCGGCACGCGACCGCCGCCGCGCTGCCCACCGGACAGCAGGCGCTGGCCGGCCTGCTCGCCACCGAGGCCGCCCGGTTCCTGGCCACCGGCGAATCCGCCGCGCTGGCGGGCCGGATGGTGACCCTGGACCTGGCGGTCCTGGGCACCAACGAGCACACCCTGGTACGCCGCCCGCAGTGCCCCTCCTGCGGTGACCCGGCGATCACCGCGCAGCGCAGCCCCAAGGTCGTCCTCAGCCCGGGGGCCGCCCGGCACACCACCGACGGCGGCTACCGCACGCTGCCTCCGCAGCTCACCTATGAGCGGCTCAAGCACCATGTCAGCCCGCACCTCGGGGCGATCACCAAACTCGGGGCGCACGACGACATCGGAAACGGCATCACCTACGCCTTTACGGCCGGCCACAACTTCGCCATGGTCAACGACAACATGGATTTGCTGCGCCGCAATATGCGCGGCCAGAGCGGCGGAAAAGGCAGGTCGGAAACACAGGCGAAAGTCAGTGCGCTCTGTGAGGCGATCGAGCGTTATTCGGCGGTCTGGCGCGGTGGCGAACCGGTCCGCCGCGCGGCCTACGAAGAACTCGACCCGGCCGTCGCGCTCCACATGGACGAGCTGCTGAATTTCTCCCCGGCCCAGTTCGCCGGACGCGACGCCTGGAACGCCGATCCGGAGCACCGTATCCACCTCGTGCCGGAACGTTTCCGCACTGACCTGGAGCTGGACTGGTCGACCGCGTGGTCGCTCACCCACGACAGCGAGCGGCTCGTCCCGACCGGTTACGCCTACTACGGCCACCCGGACCTCGCCCGGCACTTCTACTGCGTCGGCGACTCCAACGGCGGGGCCAGCGGCAACACGCTCGAAGAGGCGATCCTGCAGGGGTTCTGCGAGGTCGTCGAGCGGGACGCGGTAGCGGTCTGGTGGTACAACCGGCTGCGCCGCCCAGCCTTCGACCTCGACTCCCTCGAAGACCCGTACATCGACGCGCTGCGCCGGTTCTACGCGGGCATGGACCGCGATCTGTGGGTCCTGGACATCACGTCCGACCTCGGCATCCCCACCTTCGCCGCGCTCTCCCACCGGCGGCACCAGGTCGAGGACATCATGGTCGGCTTCGGGGCCCACCCCGACCCGGCGATCGCGGTGATGCGGGCGCTGACCGAGGTGAACCAGTTCCTGCCGTTCGTCGAGCGGCGGGACGCGGACGGTAACACCGAGTACCGCACCGACGACGTCGAGACCCTCAAGTGGTGCCGCCAGGCCCGGTTGCAGGACGAGCCGTGGCTGCTGCCCGACCCGGCGCTCCCGACCACCACCCTCGCGGACCACCCGGGACTGCCCGGCCACGACCTCGCGAGCCACATCCGCGAGTGCGTCGCGCGGGCCGGGAAGGCCGGGGTCGAGGTGATCGTGCTCGACCAGAGCCAGCCCGACCTCGATCTGAACGTGGTGAAGGTGATCGCGCCCGGCATGCGGCACTTCTGGCGCCGGCTGGCCCCAGGACGCCTCTACGACGTACCCGTACAGCTCGGCCTGAGAGACCGGCCGACGCCCGAGGAGCAGGTGAACCCGTGGAACGTGTTCTTCTGACCGGACCCGCCCCGGCGCCCGGACCCGCCCCCGTGCCCGCCTCCGTAGCCGCCGCCCGCACCGTGCTCGGCCTGCGGTCCGACGCGGTGCTCACCGTCACCGACGAGGCGCTGGTGGTCACCGGACCGCTCTGCGTCCTGCGGCTGCGTGAACTGCCCGCGAGCGTGCGGGCGGTGGTCGCGGATCTCGCCGCGGGCGAGCACACCGAGGAGGACCTCGGTGCGGCAGTGGTGGCCGGGGACGGACTGCCGGCCCTGCTCCGGCTGCACGTGACGCTGCGTCGGCTCGACGCCGAGGGGCTGCTCGACCACACCCTGACCGCGGGCGGTCTGCCGCTGGTGCGGCTGCGACCGGTCGGCCGTGGCCGCACCGAGCTGCCGCCCGCCCCGGCGGCCGACACTCCCGTCAAGCTCTCCCGGTTCGCCCTCGCCCAGGTGCAGGACGGGCGGTTGACGGTCGCCGCACCCGGCAGCCACCTCAGGGTCGAACTCGCCCCGGCCGCCGCTGCCCTGCTCGGCGCGCTGGCCGACTGGACCACGCCGGCCGGCATCGGAACGCTGCCCGGGCTCCCGGAGGCCGGCCAGGCGCTGCGGCTCTTCGGCGCCGCCGGGCTGCTCGCCGCCGGGGGGCCCGGGGACGACACCGAGTCGCAGGAGCCGTCCCAGGCCCTGTGGGAGCCGTCCGACCTGTGGTTGCACGCCCGCAGCCGGGGCCCGATGACCGTCACCGAGTACGGCGGCACCTATCCGGGCGCCGGCCGTTTCGAGCCGCTCCCCGCCGTGCCGCCCGCCCGCTCCACCCGTACGGTCGCGCTGCCGGTACCCGACCTGGCGGCGGTCGCCCGGCAGGATCCCTCGCTCACCGAGGCCCTGGAGAGCCGCCGTTCGGTCCGCGAGCACGACGACGCGGCGCCCATCACCGACGTACAGCTCGGCGAACTCCTCTACCGCGCGGCTCGTTGCCGGCAGACCTTCACCGGCAGCGACGGTCAGGAGCTCGCCGACCGTCCCTACCCCAGCGGCGGCGCCGTTCACGAGCTGGAGATATATCCGCTGATCAGCCACTGCGCCGGTCTCGACCCGGGCCTGTGGCACTACCGCACCGACCGGCACGCGCTCGAACGGGTCGCCGAGGCGGGACCGGCGACGGCCGCACTCGTCCGGGGTGCCCGCGAGGGCGCCCTGATGGAGAGCGACCCGCAGATCGTGCTGCTGGTCGCGGCCCGTTTCGGCCGGGTGATGTGGAAGTACCGGACGGTCTCCTACCCGCTGTTGCTCAAGCACGTCGGCGTCTTCTACCAGACCGTGTACCTCATCGGCGCGGCCATGGGACTCGGCGTGTGCGGACTGGGCGGTGGGGACGCCGCCGACTTCGCCGCCGCCACCGGCCTCGACCCCCGCACGGAGGGCAGCGTCGGCGAACTCGTCCTCGGCAGCCGGCCCGCCGTGCTGCGGCACCCGTCCGGGGTGCCGGTGATCCAGGGGCGGGGCAGCGACGGGCCGGTCATCGCGGGTCCGGACATCGAGGGGGAGGAGCGGCCGTGAACTTCCGGTTCAAGGCGCTGCAGCGGATGCGCGAGCCCGACGAGCTGGACTCGCCGACGCTGCTGGCCGCACCGCGCGGCTGGATCGCTGTCTTCGTCGTCATGATCATCATGGCCGGTGCGACCCTCTGGGCCTTCCAGGGGAGCCTGCCCATCAGCGTGTCCGCACCGGGCCTGCTCACCCGCCCGCTGGGCAGTGCCAGCGTGCAGAGCCCCGTTCCCGGCACCGTGCGGCGTGTCCTGGTGCACGTCAAGGGCACCGTCGCGGAGGGCCAGCCGGTCGCCACGATCGAGGGAGCGGACGGCCGGAGCACCGACGTCACCAGTCCCTTCTCCGGTCATGTCGTCGGTCTCGGCGTCAGCCAGGGGCAGGTCGTGCCGGCCGGCTCGTCCGTCGCCACGGTCGAGCGCACCGACGCCTCCGACGACCGGATGGTCGCCATGGTCTTCGTGCCCGCCGCCCGCGCCGTCGGCCTGGCACCGGGCAAGTCGGTGGACCTCTCGGTGTCCACCGCGCCGCCTCGCTCCTTCGGCCTGCTGCGCGGACGGATCAGCTCCGTGAGCCCCTATCCGCTGACCTCCGGCGAACTCTCCGGTCTGGTCGGCGGTGAGCTCGCCGCCCGGAGTTACGTCTCGACCAGCCCACCCCGCCTGGTCGTCGTCGACCTGGTCAAGGACGCCGGTACGACATCGGGTTACGCCTGGTCCACCACGAACGGCCCGCCGAGTCCGCTGAGCACCCAGGTGTCCGTCAAGGCCACCATCAATCTGGGCAGCCAGACGCCGTTCAACCTGATCCTCGGGCGCTGAGGGGACAGCCATGTCACAGACCATCGACACCGATGCCCGTAAGAACGGCGATCCGTCCCCCGCCGCGAAGACCGAGCCGCCGGCCGCGCTCGATCCCCGTACCCGCACGATGCGGTGGCGGCACAAGGTGCCCACCGTCATCCAGATGGAGTCGGTGGAGTGCGGCGCCGCCAGTCTCGCCATGATCCTCGGCTACCACGGGCGGTTCGTCCCGCTGGAGGAGCTGCGCGGCCTGTGCGGGGTGTCCCGGGACGGCGCCAAGGCCTCCACCGTGCTGGCGGCCGCCCGCGCCCACGGAATGATCGCCAAGGGTTACCAGGCCGAGGCCGAAACGCTCAAGGACCTGTCCGCGCCGGTCATCATCTTCTGGGCCTTCCAGCACTTCATGGTCGTCGAAGGCGTACGCAGCCGGTTCGGCCGGACCGTCGTCGCCGTCAACGACCCCGCGGCCGGACCCCGGCTGATGGACTGGGAGGAGTTCGACTCCGGGTTCACCGGGATCGTGCTGTCCTTCGAGAAGGGTCCCGACTTCCGCCCCGGCGGCAAGGAGGGCAAGGTCGGTGCCGCGCTGCTGCAGCGCCGGCTGCCCTCCGGACGGGCCCTTCCGCTGGTCCTGCTGGCCAGCGCGCTGCTGGTACTGCCCGGCATCGCGGCTCCCGCCTTCAGCCGGGTCTTCATCGACCGCGTTCTGTCGGGCGGTCAGCAGGACTACCTGATGCCCCTGGTGATCTTCATGGTGGCCGCGGGTCTCGCCACCCTGATCCTCACCTCCGTACAGCGGCACTATCTGCTGCGGCTGGAAATGCGGCTGGGTCTGGCCGGCTCGGCCCGGTTCTTCCGGCATCTGCTGCGGCTGCCCATCGACTTCTTCCTGCAACGGCGGCCCGCCGAGGTCGCCAAACGGGTCTCCGGCAACGACGTGGTCGCCGAGATCCTCTCCCGCGACCTGGCCCTTTCGGTCATCAACCTGGTGCTCGTCAGCTTCTACGCGGCCATCCTCATCCGGTACGACGTCCTGCTCGGCGTCATCGGCATCGGCATGGCGCTGCTCAACATCGCCGTGCTGCGCTGGGTCTCCCGCAGCCGCACGGACGCGGTGGTGGCGCTGCGCGCCGACCGGGGCAACCTGACCGCCACCACCTTCACCACGCTCAGCCTGATCGAGACCGTCAAGGCGACCGGTTCCGAACCCGACGCGTTCACCCGCTGGGCCGGCTACCTCGCCAAAGTCATCTCGGCGAAACAACGCCTCGGCCCGCCGACCGCCGTGCTGACCGTGGTACCCGCCATGCTCGCCGCGCTCAACAGCGGACTGATCCTGCTGGTCGGCGGCGAACGCGTGGTGGACGGGGCGATCAGCGTCGGCATCCTGGTCTCCTTCCAGACCCTGCTGTCCGCCCTGAGCCGCCCGGTCACCCAACTGACCAACCTGGGCAGCCGGCTCCAGGAGGTCACCGCCGACATCAAGCGGCTGTACGACGTCGAGCGCTACCCGGCCGCCGCCGTCTTCGATCTCCCCGACGACGACACCCTCAGCCGGCTCGACGGCTATCTGGAGTTCCGCGACGTCCGCTTCGGCTACAGCCCGCTCGCCGAACCGGTCATCAAGGACCTCAGCCTGAATCTGGTACCCGGCCGCCGGGTCGCCGTCGTCGGCAGCTCCGGCAGCGGCAAGTCCACCCTGGGGCGTCTGATCACCGGACTCTACGAACCCTGGTCCGGGCAGATCCTGCTGGACGGCAGGCCCCGCCAGGAGATCGCCCGCACCCAGCTCGCCGCCTCCGTGGCCTACGTCGACCAGGACATCGCCCTGTTCGAGGGGACCGTCCGCGACAACCTCACGCTGTGGAACAGCGACATCCCCGACGACGACGTGATCGCCGCCCTGCGGGACGCGGCGCTCTTCGACGTGATCGCGGCCCGGCCCGGCGGCATCAACAGCCTCATCGCCGAGGACGGCCGCAACTACAGCGGCGGACAGCGCCAGCGCCTGGAACTCGCCAGGGCGCTGGCCGTCCACCCCACCCTGCTGATCCTGGACGAGGCCACCAGCGCACTCGACCCGGAGACCGAACGGCAGATCATGGACAACCTGCGACGCCGCGGCTGCGCCTGCCTCACCATCGCGCACCGGCTCTCCACCGTCCGCGACGCCGACGAGATCATCGTCCTGGAGCAGGGCGTCATCACCGAACGCGGCACCCACGACGAACTGCTGGCGCTGAGCGGGCAGTACACCGCGCTCATCGAGTCCAGCCGAAGAGCGCAGGAGGACGCGTGACCGCCGCACCCAGCCTGGCCGGCGAGGAGTTCGTGCCGTTCCTCACCGAGGCCGCCACCCCGGTGGAACTCACCGGCGACCGTTTCGTGCACTTCGACGACATCCGCCGGGTCCTGCTCGTCGAATCCGGCGCGGTGGACCTCTTCGCGGTCGAGATGCGCGACGGCGTCCCGCACGGCCGCTGGACCTTCCTCAACCGGGTGGAACGCGGCACGATCCTCATCGGTACGCCCTACGGACCGCGCCACCGCATTGTCGGACGTCCGGTCCTCGGCTCCCGGCTCTCCTACCTCCCGTTCTCGCACGTCGAATCGCTCTCCGGTGAGGGCGCCCGGAGGCTGCCCGACGCCGAGTACCGGGCCACCGTCGAGCAGTTCGTGACCGGCGTCGAGCAGGGCATCGTGGCGCTCGCCGAGGCCCTGCGCAACGCCCTGCCACCCCGCAGCTTCGTCCCGCTGGCCGACACCGGAAGCACCGAGGCCGCCGACGGGCAGGCCATCCGTACGGTCGACGGGGTGCGCTGGGTGCTGATCGAAGAGGGCTCGGCGGAGATGGTCGAGGGGGTGGCCGGCCGCATCGGCCCCGGCACCGACATCTGTGTCACCGAGCGGGACTGGCTGATCGCCCACGGGGCCACCCGGCTGTACGCCCGCTCGCTGCAGGACCTGCTGCACAACGGCGAGTTGTGGGGGCGCTGGGTCACCCACGCCGCACGCCTGCTCTACGTCATCGACCGGCGGGTGGAACGCCGCCGCGTCGAGGAGGCCGAGACGCTGCTGCGCCGCCGGGCCCGCGACCGCTCCACGATCGTCACCGCGGCCCGCGGCTTCGAGTCCGTCATCCGGGACACCGAGGCGCGCATCAAACTCACCGAAGTGGCCGCCGACCCGGCGCCGCTGGCGGCGGCCCGGCTGGTCGCCTCGCACCAGGGCTTCACCGTCAGGACGCCCGTGTCGGGCAGCGGATACGGCCGGGACGTGAGCGATCTGCAGGCCATCGCGCTGGCCTCCGGAGTACGCACCCGCGCGGTCCGGCTGGACGGCGACTGGTGGCGGCAGGACCTCGGCCCGATGATCGGGTACCGGAAGATCGGCGACGCCCCGGTGGCCCTGCTGCCGATCGGCCGCGGCTATGTGCTGGCCGAGGGCGGCACGGTCGTGCCCGTGACGGCCAAGGTCGCCGGGGACCTCACCGGGCAGGGCACGGTGCTGTACCGGCCGCTGCCCCCCGGAGTGAAGTCCATCGCCGGACTGCTGCGCTTCGGCTTCCGCAACAACCGCCGGGACCTGTGGACGTTCGCCGTGATGGGGCTCGCCGTCTCACTGGTCGGGCTGCTCGTGCCGATCATGACGGGCGAGGTGCTGGGCGTCTTCGTGGCCGAGGCCCGCCGCGACCTCATCGTCGAGGGAGCCCTGGTGGTCATCGCCTCCGCGCTGGTGGTCGCGGCCCTATCCATCCTGCAGAACATCGCGGTGCTGCGCATCGAGAGCCGCACCACCGCGGCCATGCAGGTCGGCATGTGGACGCGGCTGCTCTCGCTGCCCGCGTCGTTCTTCGCCAGGTACTCCACCGGAGAACTCGGTACCACCGTGCTGGGCATCAGCGCGGCCCAGGAACTGCTCTCCGGCATGATGACCACGGCCGCCATCGGCCTGCTGACCGGGCTGGCCAACCTCGGCCTGGTCTACTTCTACAGCGTTCGGCTGGCCCTGCTCGCGACCGTACTGGTCGCGGCCGGCGCGCTGTTCGCGCTGGTCGCCGGCTACTTCGAGGTGCGCTCGCAGCGCCGCCTGTACACGTACGAGCAACGCATGTCGTCGCGGGTGTTCCAGCTGCTCACCGCCATCACCAAGCTGCGGGTGACCGCGTCCGAGGAGCGGGTCTTCGGGGTGTGGGCGGCGCTGTTCAGCAAGGGCCGGACCCAGGCGGCGGTCTCCCGGCGGGTGCAGAACGCGGTCACCACCTTCAACGCGGCCTACCCGGTGTTCTGTTCGGCGATCCTGTTCGCCGTGGTCGGCGGCCCGTTCAGCGGCAAGGTGCCGATCGCCGCCTTCCTGTCCTTCTTCGCCGCGTTCAATCTGCTGCTCGCCTCCAGCCTCCAGTTCACGGCCGCCGCCATCACCGCCATGGGCGTCGTACCGATGCTGGAGGAGCTGCGGCCGCTGCTCGAGGCGGAACCCGAGACGAACGACATCCAGGCGGACCCGGGTGACCTGTCGGGCAGGATCGCGCTCTCCCATGTCGCCTTCCGCTACAAGGAGGACGGGCCGCTCGTCCTCGACGACGTCACGCTGACCGTCGACCCGGGAGAGTTCGTCGCCCTGGTCGGCCCGTCGGGCAGCGGGAAGTCCACCGTGCTGCGGCTGCTGCTCGGCTTCGAGCAGCCGGGTGCGGGATCCGTGCTGTACGACGGCCAGGACCTCGCGGAGCTCGACGTGTCCGCCGTTCGCCGGCAGTGCGGGGTGGTGCTGCAGCACGGCGCGCTGCTGGCCGGCAGCATCAAGACCAACATCGTCGGCAGCAGCAGCTACACCGCCGACGACGCCTGGGAGGCCGCGACGATGGCGGGCATCGCCACCGACATCGAAGCGATGCCGATGGGCATGAACACGGTGCTCTCCGAGGGCACCAACACGCTGTCCGGCGGTCAGCGGCAACGGCTGATGATCGCCAGGGCGCTGGTGGCCAGGCCCCGCATCGTCTTCTTCGACGAGGCGACCAGCGCGCTCGACAACCCGACCCAGAAGCTGGTCGCGGAGTCCACCCGCAAGCTGAACGCCAGCCGGGTGGTCATCGCCCACCGGCTGTCCACCGTCGCGGACGCCGACAAGGTCGTCGTGCTGGACGGCGGCAAGGTCGTCCAGCAGGGCCGGTACGAGGAGCTGCTGGCGGACACCGGCGGCCTCTTCGCCCGGATGGCAAGCCGCCAGATCTCATGAAGCCACGCCAATCCGAGGGGGATGCCATGGAGTTCGCGCTGCTCATTTTCGGCGAGGAGAAGAGCTGGGACCAGATGTCCGAGGCGGAACGCGAGGAGCGGTTCACCGCCAACCGCGTCTTCGGCCGGTCCCTGGCCGAGGCCGGTGTCACCGTCAGATACGGCGCCCGGCTCGCCCGCCCCGAGATCCTCGAGGCCGAACCGCGGGCCGGGGACAGCGCCCTGGAGCTCGGCGGCATGTGGTTGATCGAGGTGGCCACCGAGGAGGAGGCCCTGGCGTGGGGCGAGAAGGTCCCGGTCGGCGAGGGCAACCGGGTGGAAGTGCGCCGCTGCGACCGGCCCCGGCCGGCCGGAGCGTGAGGCGGATGCGCACCGCGACGGCAGCGAAGGCAGCGCACGGCGCGTCCGAACCGAGCGCGTCCGAACCGAGCGCGTCCGAACCGAGAGGAACCAGAGTGAACGAGCGTACCGACGAATACTTCCTGTCCTGCTACCTGACCCCGCCGGGACCCGGGGCGATCTTCTCGGTCCGGCACGACCAGAACGTGGTGCTGTGGCGTCGTTCCGGCTCGTCCGTCGAGCTCGTACGCCTCTGGGAACTGGAACGTGTCAGCGGCCAGAAGCACCACTTCTGGCCGCTCTACACAACCGAGCGCACCGAGGCGTTCCTCGCCGCGCTGCTGGCCGAGGAAGGGCTCACGCCCGCCGACATCAGCGTCTGCTGGGGCACCCCCGGACTGCCCGCGGCGCAGCCCGTCCCGGTGCCTGCGGGCGCCGGTGACTTCCCGGTGCACAGCCTGGCCCATCTGTTCAGCGGTCTGATGACGGACACCCGGATGTTCCGGCAGGAGAAGATCGTCGCCATGGCGATCGACGCCCTGCCGGACTACGTCCAGGACAACGGCCCCACCCGCTACTGGTACGCGGGCTGCGTCGCCGACCGGGGGAGACTGACCTTCGCCCCCGTCGAGTCCCCGGCGCCGCTCTACACGGCGGCCGAAACCCTCTTCGGGCAGGAGCCGGGCACCCTCATGGCGCTCGCGTCGGCGAGCCGCACCGAGATCCGTTTCGACGCCGCCGCCGCGATCGCGGGCGTCAGCCTGCACGGGGGGCAGGTGCAGCCGTGGAAGGAGGCGTTCGCCCTGGTCCGGGCCATCGTCGACGCGGCCGAGGCCCAGCTCGACTCGGTCGCACTCGACGGCGCGTTCACCCGCGAGGAGAACCTGCGCAGTGCCGCCATGAAGGTGGTGCAGCGCTGCTCCGAACTGGTCGCCATCCGCAACGTCGAGCAGCTCATCGAACTCGGCGACCTGCGACCCGAGGAGTGCTATCTGTCGACCAGCGGCGGCTACGCGCTCAACTGCCCCACCAACACACTGCTGATGGACCGCTTCGGCTTCCGCGGCCTGCTCACCCCGCCGTGCGCCAACGACTCCGGGCAGGGCATCGGCCTCGGCCTCCTCGGACTGCACGGCACCGGCGTCCTCGCCGAAGCCGAGTTGCGGATCGACTCCGCCTACCTGGGCCGTGCGGCCGGTGATACGGAGGAGGCGCTCGCGGAATTCGCCCCCTGGGTCGAGTCGGCGGACGCGGCCGAAGCCTTCGACCCGGAGCGTTTCGTCACCGACGTGACCGACTCGGTGGTCGCGTGGGTCGACGGCCGCGCCGAGATCGGGCCGCGCGCACTCGGCCACCGCAGCCTCATCGGTGACCCGCGTTCCCCCCGGGTCAAGGACCTGCTCAACGGCTACAAGCAGCGCCAGTGGTGGCGGCCCGTCGCACCGATGGTGATGGCCGAACACACCGGTGAATGGTTCTCATCGGACCGCGAATCGCCGTACATGCTGGAAGCCGTGCAGGTCCGTCCGGAGGTCAGGGACCAGGTTCCGGCCATCCTCCACCTGGACGGCTCGGCACGCCACCAGACGCTCTCCGCCGACGCCAACCCGCTGCTGCACCGGGCACTGACCGCCTTCCGGGACGCCACCGGGGTGCCGATCCTCTGCAACACCTCGCTCAACGACCGGGGCGAGGCCGTCGTGGACACGGCGGCCGAAGCGCTCAACTTCTGCGTACGCAAGGGCATCGGTGTGCTCTACCTCAACGGCCGCCGCATCGCCCTGCGGACCGGGGACGAGCAGCTCGCCGCCCGCGCCCCGGCGGGACCCCGGCCGCGCGCGGTGGAGTTCTTCGCCGGCCAGGAGGAGGACCGCGACGCGATCTGGCAGGACTGGCTGGACCGGGGCTACACGGTCCCCGGCATGTTCCTGCTGGCCCGCTCGCCCGAGCTCCGCGCCGAAGGCACACTGGCCACCCCGGAACGCGTCAACCTGCTGGCCGGCTACCGGGCCTCGGTCGACGCCTCGTTCGCCGGCCTCGCCGACAACTTCCGCCGCACCCACGGCCCGGGTGCCTCGTTCTCCGACCCGTCCACGCTGACCGGGGCGTTCGGTGTGGTCAACGCGCTGCGAAACGGTGGAAGTTCCGCATAATTGACGCGTAGGCGTCACAGGGGACTACGGGGGCACACTGGTGATAGCGAGCAAGGAGGCAGCGGATGGGCCGAGAAGACCGGCGGGTCCGCTGCTGCACCGGGACGATGAACTGGCGGTCCTGGACGCGACCATGGCCGAGCTGGCCGAAGGACAACCCGCGGTCATCGCGATCCAGGGCCCCCGTGGCATAGGCAAGAGCTCGCTGCTGCGGGCCGCCCTGGCCCGGGCGCCCCGGCAGAGCGTGGTGCTGCGGGCCCGCTGCCACGAAAGCGAACGGGACTTCCCGTACGGGGTCGTCCGTCAGCTCTTCGACCGGGTGCTGGCCCAGCCGGGGCGGACGGGTACGGCCGGCCTCGAACTGCGGGCCGGTACCCGCGCCGAAGCCAGCGGCGCCGAGGTGCACGAACAGCTCCAGGACCTCTTCCAGGCGGCCCGTTCGCTGTCCGGCGGCAAACCGGTCGTCATCGCCGTCGACGATCTGACGTTCGCCGACCCGGCGTCCCTCGCCTGGCTCTCGTACATCGTGCGCCGCCTGGAGGGACTGCCGCTGGCTCTGGTCTTCACGGTGGACTCCGACGCCCACGACGCCCTGCCGGCCGATTTCGACACGCTCTCCCCCACCCGGCTGCTGCGGCCGGGGCCACTCTGCGACACCTGCGCGGCACGGTGGATGGCACAGCGGTTCGGCGCTCCGCTGGACACCGAACTGGCCTCCGCCTGCCACACCCTCTCGCTCGGCAACCCGCTGGTCCTCAGGGAACTCACCGACCGGCTGCTCGCCGCAGACGTCTCGGCGGGCTCACCGGACCCGGCCGCGGTCCTGGAGATCGGCGCCGCGACACTCTCCGACACCACGGTGGAGTGGCTGCACCGGAGCCGGCCGGCCGCCGTGGAACTGCTCACCAACCTGGCCGTACTCGGCCCCGGCGGGGACATCGAGACCGCCGCCGCCCTCGCCGGCCAGGGCGAGTTCGAGACCGCGCTGGCCGGCGAGGAACTGCGCCGCAGCGGGCTCATCGACCCCGGGCCGCCGCAGCGGTTCCGTCACGAGCTGGTGCGTACGGCGATCCTCTCCCGTATCGAGCCCAGGACCCGCCTCGATCTGCACGCCCGGGCCGCCGCCCTGCTGGTACGTCTCGGCGCCCCGGCCGCGCAGACCGCCGAGCACCTGATGTCGATGGGCGCCACCGGGCAGACCTGGGCGCTGCCCATCCTGCGTACCGCCGCCCGCGAAGCCGCGGCAGCCGGTGACTGGGCCACCGCCGCCCGCTATCTGCGCCGGGCTCTCGCCGAGTCCGCCGATCCGGAGACGGTCCTCGCGGTGACCGGCCAGCTCGGGGCCGTCGAACTCCACCAGGACGTGGCCGCCTGCGCCCGGTACGCGGCCACCGTCGCCGCGTCCGTCGGTCCACCGCCGGCCCGGGCCCGCGCCCTGCTGCCCTTCGCCGATGCCGTACTGACCCTCGACTCCCCCATGGCCGCCCGCTCCTTCGTGGAGGCTGCCGCAGCCCTGGACACCGGTTCCGGTGCCTCGCTGGAACTGCTGCTGCCACTCGGCACGCAGGCCCTGCTGGCCGGGCACCGGGGCACCGCCCGCCGCACCCTGGCAGCCCTGCGCCGGTCCCCGGGCAGGCAGGTCGCGGGCCCGGCCTTCCTCGGCGCGCTGGCCGCGCTGACCGCGGCGGGCGGCCGCTTCCCGCTCCGCGCCCAGCGGCTGGCCGAGCGGTGTGCGGAGGCCACCGCCCCGGCCGGGGCAGGCACCGGGGCGCCCGGCGCGGCCCTGGCGCTCGCCTGGTCCGGCCGGCTGGAGGATGCCGCGGCCCTGGCCGGTCGCGCGGTGCTCACCGCCCGGATCGCCGCGCACCCCGGCGAGCTGGCCCTGACCCTGCTGGTACGAGCCGACATCGCCCACCGCATGGACCGCACGGCAGCCTGCCTGAGCGATGCGCGGGAGGCGCTGCGGCTGGCCGAATCGGTCCGGGCGGCCGGTCTGGCCGCCGCGGCCGCCGCCTGCGCAGCCCGGGCCCTGGTGGTCCGCGGCCAGCACGAGGCGGCCGGCGCCGTACTGGCCCAGGCGCCACCCCCGTCCGGCGCGCACCCGCTGATCCGGGCGCTGTCGCTGCAGGCGAGGGGGGTGGTCGCGGCAGGTCTCGGCGAGCACGAGCAGGCGCTGCA
This sequence comes from Streptomyces sp. NPDC051320, assembly GCF_040682175.1. Lineage (NCBI taxonomy): Bacteria > Bacillati > Actinomycetota > Actinomycetes > Kitasatosporales > Streptomycetaceae > Streptomyces > Streptomyces sp. NPDC051320. The sequence continues at coordinate 320,198 of NZ_JBFBAL010000002.1, read as the reverse complement.
ACTGTTCCTGGAGTGCGGCCACCAGCTGGCCGCGCGGGGCATCGCCAACCCGGCCTGCGTGCCGTGGCGTGAGCATGCGGCGCGCGCGTACGAGCAGTTGGGCGAGCCGGGCGCCGCGCGAGCCATCGCGGGTGACGACGTGCCGGGCCACCGCACCGGGCTGCCCGCACCGCGCCCCGCGGCCGGGGCGGCCACCGCCGGGACGGAACCGGGGAGCCTCGCCGGCCCCGGGAGCCCCGTCGCTTCCGGGACTTCGGCCGCTCCGGTCGGCGCGCGACGGGTCGGACTCACGGCGAGCGAACGGCGGGTCACCGACCTGGTGCTCACCGGTCTCAGCAACCTGGAGGTGGCCGAGCGGCTGTTCCTGAGCAAGCGGACGGTGGACACCCACCTGGGCCGTATCTACCGGAAACTCGGCATCCGGGGCAGGCCCGAACTCGGCGAGGCGCTCAAAGAGCTGTGACCGCCGGGGGTACGGCCCACAGGCCGTACCCCCGGCGGTCACAGCGGTCGCGGACCGCGCGTCAGATCTGCAGTGATGCTCCGGCCGCCGCCGCGGCTTCCTCGACGCCACCGCCGGCCTCCGCCGTGCGGTCGTCGATCAGCCAGGCCGCCTCCTCGGCGCCGCCCTTGTCCGGCAGTTCCAGGCAGTAGTTGGGCAGCCCGGTCAGCTCGGCCGCCGCCTCGGGAGGCCAGACCGGCGGGGCGCTCCCGGCCGGCGACAGCCGGACCGCTTCGCCCGGCCCCCGGCACAGCTGCACCAAGGCCGGTGGCCCGAGCCGGGCCTGTCGCGGCACGGTACCGCCCAGCCGTTCGGGACGCACCTGCAGGACCGGGTGGCCGAACGACGACGGCCGACGGTTCCAGGTGCCGTCGGGCAGCGCGTCGGTGTTCACCCCGGCTGCCGACGCGCCATGGAATTCGAGCGGCACCAGATACGGCAGCACCCGACCGAGCGCCCGGTCCACGACGAGGAGCTGACCGGAGACGAACTGCCAGGACCGCTGCGCGAGCGCGACGGCGACGTCGGCCCGGGGCGAATACGGGCTGCCCATCAGCGCGACACTCACCGGCCCCTTGGCCAGCACCACCGCGGGAGCCAGCCAGAACCGCTGGGCGAGCGCGGCGAACGGCGGAACGGGCGGTGGCACGTTCGTCCAGGCCCGGAAGGCCCGGCGCAGCATCGGCGTACCGTCGGCGCCCCGCACCAGGAACTGCGCCGCTCCGCCCGGCCGTTCCTCACCGAACTCGACCAGCAGCCGGTCGGCGCCCCGGGCCTCCGGGACCAGATGCGGCGCGAAGCGGAAGCGCAGGGCGGCCAGGCCGGTGGCAGCCGTGACCGTCACCCCGATCCCGAAGAACTCGGCACACAGCGTCTCCACGCCCGTCGGATTGACGCCCGTCGGTTTCATTGGCCCCCGTCTCCTACTACCGCTGTTCCTGCTGTTGTTGCCGGCCGTGTGCAGCCCGCGGTGCGATGACACCGGGCCGGCGGGTCAGCAGCCGCACGATCGGCTCGGCCGGGTACGGCTCGCTTCCCGGCACCGGGTCGACGGTGTCGATCGTGATGCCGTGCCCGGCCCACTGCCGGACCGGCACCCAGGGACTCGGGTCCCCGCCGCCGTCCCCGCCCGGCGTACGCCGGTTGAGCAGCACGACGCGGCCGGGCCGTCCGGTGGCCCGTAGCGACTGGGCGATGGCCCAGGTCAGCCGGAACGGCACGGGCAGGGCCGGCCACGGTACGTCGGGCGTGGCCGGCCCGGTGGTGAGATCGTCGGGGTCGACGGGCGAGAGATCGACCAGTGCGTCCAACGGGCCCAGATCGGTGGCCAGGTCCGCGAGCAGCCGGGCGATGTCCTCGATGTTGCCCGGCCGGCTGTGAAAGGGCAGAGCGAGCAGTCCCGACGCGGTCAGATCGCGGCACAGGTAGGCGGCGGTGACCGGCTCCGGTGCGCAGATCCCCAAGGTCACACCCTGGTTGCCCAGGCCGGCGGCGACTGCCCGCGCGGTCGGAGTCATCTCACCGGCAAGGAGTACCGTCGGGGAGATCTGTGAGCGAAAGTCCACCGGTCATTACCTCGGGGTTGTCGGCGCACACGCGATCGAGTGCGTCCTCGGGAGCGTCGTCCCAGCGGAAGTCGACGCTGTGCACGGTCGGGGCGTTGGAAACGGAAGTGCGCGCACCGGTGCCGGTGCGGCCGATCAGGCGGCGGGCCGCCGGTACCCGCCTGTCGTGGTGGGTGCTGCCGAGAAGCCCGGCGGAGCCGAAGGCCAGCCCCGTCAACAGGACCGCTGCGGCGCAGCTCAGTGTGGTCAGCAGAACGACGGAGCGGCGCACGGTGGATCTGCTCAGCATGGAAAATCCCCCTGGTTCGTCTTGCACGTCTTCGTCTTGCACGTCGTGGGTCTTGCGGTGCCCGGCGGCGAGATCGAGCCAGGCTGTCCGACGTGGACAAGCGAACACCGAATTCATGGTTCTGCGGGGGTTCTGTGAAGGCCAGGAAGCTGCCTGGCACCAAGCTGCCTGACCTGCCGTGACTTCGCGCGGCCCGGGGTGCCGGGTGATCGGCGACCGGCAACTTCCGTGTGACCCGGCCGATTTCGTACTAGTATCTTCCTGATCGCGGTGACAGGCGGAATGTGGGCCGTCCTGGGGACCGGGTCCGCGTATGGGGGTGCGCTGTGGATCTGCCGGTCGGACTGGATCAGGACAGCCTGGCGGTCTATCGGGCCGTCCTGCTCCATCAGGAACAGGCCGTGCCCGCCCTCGCCAAACACCTGGCGCTGCCGGAGGACCGGGTCCGCGTCGCTGTCGACCGGTTGATCGGGTTGTCGTTGCTGACCCCTTCCTGGGACCAGCCGGGCAACTTCAGGGCGGTGAGCCCGACCCTCGGCCTCGAGGTCCTCATCCAGCAGGAACAGCGCGAACTCGCCGACCGCCAGTGGCGTATCGAACAGAACAGGGCAGCACTCGCCGCCCTGGCAGCCGAGTACACCGCGCAGGGCGAAGCCGGCGGGCTGACCGGTACGGAGCGGCTGGTCGGCATGGACCAGATCCGCACCCGGTTGGAGATGCTCTCCGAGGACTGCCGGTCGGAAGCGCTGGCGATCCACCCCAGCAGCATCCTGTCGGAAGAGGGCACCAAGGCCGCACAGCCCCTCAACCAGCGCGCGTTGGACCGGGGCGTGCGCTTCCGCAGCATCTACCTGGACAGCATCACCAAGGAACGGGCGACCCTGGAGTACGTCCGCTGGGTCAGGGAACGCGGCGGGGAGATCCGTACGGCTCCGTCCCTGCCGATGCGGCTGCTCATCGTGGACAACCGCTGCGTCGTCGTCGGGGAAGGAACCGAGGACGGGCGGCCCACCGCACTGGTGCTCGCCAATCGCACCATGGTGACTGCGATGACCGCCCTCTTCGAGTCGTACTGGAAGCACGCCACCCGCCTGGGCGTCCCCGCCCCGCCGGGCGACGGGGGCCTCACCCCCCAGGAACGCGAACTGATCCGCCTCCTCGCCTCCGGCGCCAAGGACGACGCGATCGCCCGCGCCCTGGGCATCGGTCTGCGCACGGAACGCCGGATGGTCGCCGAACTGTCCGAGCGCATCGGCGCCTCCAGCCGCTTCGAACTGGGCGCGAAGGCAGCACGGGCGGGCTGGCTCTGATCCGGGCCCCCGACCCCGCCCTAGTTCCGGGGATCAGGTCCCGGCCGGTACCCCGGCCCGTGCCGCGACCGTGGCGCCACGCTCCCCGAGGTGCGCGGTAGCGACCCGGGCCGTCTCACGGGCGGAGAGCGCGGCGACGACGGGCGGCAGACAGAGGGCTGCGGCGAAGAGGGCGACGCCCGACCAGTTGTCTCCGCCGGGGCCGGCGATCTGCGAGGCGAAGGCGGCCGCGAAGCCGGCGACGGCGAAGCCGACCTGGGTGCCGATGGCCATTCCCGAGAGCCTGACCCGGGTGGGGAACATCTCGCCGTAGAAGGAGGGCCAGACGCCGTTGGCCGCGCTGTAGATGATGCCGAACGTCAGTATCCCGAGGATCAGCACCAGAGGGTAGCTGCCGGTGGTGATCGCCCACAGGTACAGCGGCATCACCACGGCACTTCCGACGGCGCCGATCAGGAAGACCGGCCGACGTCCGATCCGGTCGGAGAGCCGGGCCCACAGCGGAATCGCGAAGAGGGCCACCAGGTTCGCCAGCGCGCCGACCCACAGCATGCCGGTCCGGCCCATGCCCACGGCGTCGCTGGTCGCGAAGGCCAGGGCCCATACCGTGAACACGGTGCTGACCGTGGCGATCAGGGCCGCTGCGACGACCCGCAGCACATCGCTCCAGTGGTCGCGGAAAAGCACGGCCAGCGGCAGCTTCGCCACCCCCTCGCTGGCTGCCTGCTCCGCGAAGACGGGGGTCTCCTCCAGGGTGCGACGGATGACGTATCCCGTCACGGCGACAGCGGCGCTCAGCCAGAACGGGATGCGCCACCCCCAGGAGAGCAACTGGTCCTCGGGCAGAGCGGCGACCGGGATGAAGACCAGGGTCGCGATCAGCTGGCCCGCCTGGGTGCCGTTGATCGTGAAGCTGGTGAAGTACCCGCGGCGGTCCTGCGGTGCGTGCTCCAGACTCATGGAGTTGGCGCTGGCCTGCTCACCCGCCGCCGAGAAACCCTGCAGGACGCGCAGGAGTACGAGCAGGACGGGGGCGCCGCCGCCGATCGCCGCCCGGCTGGGCAGACAGCCGATGAGGAACGTCGAGAGCCCCATCAGGAGCAGCGTGAAGACCATGATCTTCTTGCGCCCGAGCCGGTCCCCGACATGTCCGAGGAAGAACGCGCCGACCGGGCGGGCCGCGTAGGCGACACCGAAGGTGGCCAGCGACAGCAGCGTCGCGCTCGCCGGATCGGACGCGTCGAAGAAGACCTTGGGAAAGATCAGAGCGGCGGCGCTGCCGTAGATGAAGAAGTCGTAGTACTCCAGGGCGCTGCCGATCCAGGCGGCGAGTGCGGCCTTACGGGGCTGGGCCTGGGGCGGGGGACCGGCGGCAGGGGCGTGAACGGTCACGTCTGACTCCTTCGGGGACGTTCCGTGGGGACGGCCGCCGCTAATTAACGCACTGGATAGTTAATAGCGGGGTGGCTACGGATGTTGCGGGGATCTCGCCTCCACGTCAAGGGGTCGGGTCGAAAACAACACCGGCGGAAGTCGGAGAAGGAGCCGGACCGCGGGTGTGCCGCTCAGGCGCCGCGCTCCGCCGTCAGATAGGCGATGACCATGTCGCCCAGCATGTTCCGGTAGTGCGCACGCTGGTCGGCGGCGACCAGGTCGCGGCCGAAGAGTGCGCCGAAGGTGTGCCGGTTCGCGACCCGGAAGAAGCAGAACGAGCTGATCATCGCGTGCAGGTCCACGGCGTCCACATCCGCCGTGAACGCCCCCGAGGCCCGCCCGGCGTCGAGGATCCGACGCAGCACGTCGATGGCGGGGGAGCCGATCCGGGACAGCTCCTCGGAGGCGGTGATGTGCTCGGCCTCGTGGATGTTCTCGATGCTGACGAGGCGGATGAAATCGGGGTGATCCTCGTGGTGGTCGAAGGTCAGCTCGGCCAGCCGGCGGATCGCGGCGGCGGGGTCGAGGTGCTCGACGTCCAGCCGCTGCTCCGTCTGCCGGATCTCGTTGTACGCGCGTTCCAGGACGGCGGTGAACAGCTGCTCCTTGCCGCCGAAGTAGTAGTAGATCATCCGCTTCGTGGTGCGGGTGCGGGCGGCGATCTCGTCGACCCGCGCCCCGTCGTAGCCGAGCCGGGCGAATTCCCCCGTCGCCACCGCGAGGATCTCGGCCCGGGTGCGGGCCGCGTCGCGAGTGCGTCCGGAGGGGCGCGCGGGCTCTTCGGTGGTGGTCATCCGGATCCTTCACAGGCGGTCGGTCGGGTCTGGTGATTGTAGAAGCCGGCGAGGGACGGGCGACGAAATCGGTCGCGGGGCTTTCCAAGTCCACGCCCGTCCGGTATTACTAACTAACCAGTCCGTACATTGATGGGACGAACGATGCCGAACCACACCGGCACAGCGCCGGGCATCCCGGTGCTTGTACTGAACGGCCCCAACCTCAACCTGCTCGGCCTGCGCGAACCGGCTGTGTACGGCAAGGACACCCTCGCCGACGTCGAGGAGCTGTGCCGGAGCGCTGCGCGCACACACGGGCTGCGTGCCGACTGCCGGCAGAGCAACCACGAGGGCGGGCTCATCGACGCCGTGCACGAGGCCCGTACCGCGCACCGCGGCATCGTGATCAACCCGGCGGGCTACAGCCACACCTCCGTCGCACTGCGTGACGCGCTCGCCGCCGTCGAGCTGCCGGTGGTCGAAGTACACCTGTCGAACATCCACCGGCGGGAGGCCTTCCGGCACCACAGCTACGTCTCGGCGGTCGCCGACACCGTCATCTGCGGGGCCGGCGCCCATGGATACGCCGTGGCTCTCGACCATCTCGCCCAGCTCGTGAAGGAGACCCGGTGAGCCCCGACTCGTACCTCGTCGGCCTGGTGGGCTCCGGCATCGGCCCCTCGCTCAGCCCCTCACTCCATGAGCGCGAGGCGGACCGGCAGGGACTGCGCTACCTCTACCGCCTCATCGACATCGAGGCACTCGGCGTTCCGCCGGAGAAGACCGGTGAGCTCGTCCGCGCGGCGGGTGATCTCGGGTACGACGGACTCAACATCACCCACCCCTGCAAGCAGCAGGTACTCGCCCACCTCGACGAGCTGTCCCCGCAGGCCGCGGCGCTCGGCGCGGTGAACACGGTGGTATTCCGGCGGGGCCGGGCGATCGGCCACAACACCGATGTCACCGGCTTCGCCGCTTCCTTCGCCCGCGGTCTGCCCGAAGCGCCGCTCGACAGGGTCCTGCAGATCGGCGCGGGCGGGGCCGGAACCGCCGTCGCCCACGCACTGCTCACGCTCGGAGCCGGCTGCCTGACCCTGGTCGATGCCGAGCCGGCCCGCGCGGTGGCGCTCGCGGACTCCCTGAACCGGCACTTCGGCGCCGGACGCGCCGTCGCGGCCGGTGTTCCCGCGCTCGCCGCGGAGCTGGCCCGCGCCGACGGCCTCGTCCATGCCACCCCCGTCGGAATGGCCGCCCACCCCGGACTGCCGCTGCCCGCCGATCTGCTGCACCCGCGGCTGTGGGTCGCCGAGGTGGTCTACCGACCGCTGGAAACCGAGCTGGTGCGCACCGCCCGCGTGCTGGGCTGCGCCACCCTGGACGGCGGAGGCATGGCCGTCTTCCAGGCGGCCGAGGCGTTCCGACTGTTCACCGGCAGGGAACCCGACACCGCGCACATGCTCGCCGACATCGCCGATCTCACGGCAACCCACTGAGAAGGCTGTTGCTTCTGAGAAAGCTGTTGCTTCTGAGAAAGCCGGAGCCGGCCAAGCCGTCAGGAGAACCGAAATGCGCACCTCCATCGCCACCGTCTCGCTCAGTGGACCGCTCACCGAGAAGCTCACCGCGGCGGCGCGGGCCGGCTTCGACGGCGTCGAGATCTTCGAGAACGACCTCATCGGCTGCCCGCTCGGCCCCGAGGAGATACGGGACCGAACGGCCGACCTCGGCCTGACGATCGACCTGTATCAGCCGATGCGCGACATCGAGGCCGTGTCGCCGGACGAGTTCGCCGGCAACCTGCGGCGCGCCGAACACAAGTTCCGGCTGATGCGGCGGCTCGGCGCCGACACCGTGCTGGTCTGCTCGAGCGTCTCGCCGCACGCCGTGGACGATGACGCGCTGGCCGCCGCACAGCTGCGCCAACTCGCCGGACTCGCCCAGGGCTTCGGCATCCGGGTCGCCTACGAGGCGCTCGCCTGGGGGCGTCACGTCAGTACCTACGACCACGCGTGGCGCATCGTCGAAGCGGCGGACCACCCGGCTCTCGGGGTCTGCCTGGACAGCTTCCACATCCTGGCCCGGGGTTCCGACCCCGCCGGCATCGCGGCGATCCCCGGCGACAAGATCTTCTTCGTACAGCTCGCCGACGCCCCGCTGATGGCCCTGGACGTACTGCAGTGGAGCCGCCACTACCGGTGCTTCCCGGGCCAGGGCGACCTCGACGTGACCGCGCTGGTCCGCGCGGTGGTGCGGGCCGGCTACCGCGGCCCGCTCTCACTGGAGGTCTTCAACGACGTCTTCCGCCAGGCCGACGCCGGGCGCACCGCCACCGACGCCCAGCGCTCCCTCGCCGTACTCCAGGAGTCCGCAGGTCTGACCACGCCCCCGGCGCCGGTACTGCCCACCGGGTTCGCGTTCGCCGAGATCGCGACCGCGGACACCGAGCGGGTCGCCCCGCTGCTCACCGCGCTCGGCTTCTCCCGTACGGCCCGGCACCCGGGAAAACCGGTGGACCTCTGGGAACAGGGGGAGGCCCGCATCCTGCTCAACACCGACACGGACGGCCACCGCCCCGACCCCTGGCTCACCGCCATCGGTCTGGAGAGCCCCGACCCGGCGGCAGCCGCGTCCCGCGCCGAAGCCCTGCTCGCCCCGGTGCTGCCCAGGCGGCGCGCACCCGGGGACGCGCCCTTGGACGCGGTGGCCGCACCCGACGGCACGGAGTTCTTCTTCTGCGCCACCGACCGCCCCGGCCACCCGAGCTGGACCGGCGACTTCCCGCCCGCCCCGCACCGGCCGGGCGGCGACGGCATCGGCATCCGGCGCATCGATCACGTGGCGCTGACCCAGCCCTGGCACCACTTCGACGAGGCGGCCCTCTTCCACCGCAGCGTGCTCGGCCTCCAGCCGCACGCCAGCGTCGACCTGGCCGACCCGTACGGCCTGCTGCGCAGCCGCGCCGCCAGCAACCCCGAAGGCACCGTCCGTATCGCACTCGGCGTGGGCCCGTCCCCCACGGACGATCCCGCCCGCCCCCAGCACCTGGCCTTCGCGACCGACGACGTCGTCACCGCGGCCCGCCGCGCCCGCGCCGCGGGCCTGCCGATGCTGCAGGTCCCTGCGAACTACTACGACGACCTGGCGGCACGCCACGCGTTCGCCCCGGGCGAGCTGGAGACGTACCGCGAGCTCGGCATCCTCTACGACCGCGACGAGAAGGGGGAGTTCCGGCACTGCTACACCGAGACGATCGGCCGTCTCTTCTTCGAACTCGTCGAACGCCTCAACGGCTACGACGGCTACGGCGCCCAGAACGCCCCCGTTCGTCTCACGGCTCAGCGGACGTGACGCCTGGGGATGCGCGCCGCCGGAACGGCCCGCGACGCGCCGGTGTCCGGCAGGGTCGATCACCCTGCCGGACACCGTGAGCACAGATCGGACGGGAGATCAGCAGGCGCCGAGGTCCTGCCAGACACCCCACTCACCGGTGGTGCCCGGGGTCTCCCCGGTCGTCCACCACTTGGCCTTCCAGGTGTGGCCGCCGTACGAGACGGTGTTGCCGCCCACGTAGACCGCCGACTTGTTCCACTGCGCCGCGGTGCAGGCGGTGGCGCCGCCGGTCACGGTCAGCGTGTAGGTGGCCGCGTGGCTGGTGGAGCCCGCCGTGCCGGTCACCCGCAGGGTGTACGTGCCGGAGACGGCGGACGAGGTGGTGGAGACCGACAGGGTCGCGTTGCCGCCGGCGCTGACCGATCCGGGGCTCACCGAGGCGGTGACACCGGCGGGGGCGCCGCTCACCGCCAGGCCGACCGACTGGGCCGATCCCGCGGTGACGGCGGTGTGCACCGATGAGGTGGCGGAGCTGCCGGCCGCGACGGTGGCCGAGGCGGGGGACAGCGACACCGAGAAGTCGTTGGTGGGTGGCGGCGGGGTGGTGGTGCCGCTGGTGAACGGCTCGAAGGTGTGGCTGAACTGCCAGGTGCTCTGGTTGATCCCGGAGCAGGAATCCGAGGCTCCCTGGCCGGGGCAGCTGCCGTTGTCCCGCTGCAGCGCCCAGATGGACAGGGTGTTGATGCCCTTGTTGACAGCCCAGTTGTAGACGGCGGTGGCGTTGTCGGTGGTGAAGGTCTCGGCAGCACCGAAGTCATCGATACCCGGCATCTCGGTGACGCCGATCATGCCCCACAGTTGCGCGTCCGTCTTCGACGGGTACAGCGCCGCCAACTGGTCGTGCAGGCCCTGCGCGGCGGTCTGGGTGTCGTTGGCCATGTTGTGCGCGGCGTTGTCGTAGTAGTCGAACGTCATGAGGTTCGCGACGTCGATCCTGGCGCCGTTGGAGACCGCGTTCTTCAGTACGGCCAGACCGCTGGCGGCCAGTCCGTGCGTGGTGGTGGGCAGCGTGTAGGAGAACTGGACGGTGCGCCCGTTCGCGGCTGCCCAGTCCTGGACCTGCTTGACGGCCTTGTTGCGCCGGTCGATGCCCGCGGAGTTGGTGAGGGAGTTGTCCTCGGTGTCGAGGTCGATCCGGGTGATGTCGTAGGTGCTGATGACGCTCTCGTACGCGGCGGCTATCCGGCTGACGTCGGTGCAGCTGTCGGCTATCTCGGTGCCGGTGTTGTCGGCGGTGTAGCCGCCGAACGAGGCGATGACGTCACCGCCGCCCGCCTTGATGGTGGTGATGTCGCTGCCGAAACTGGCGGCCGAGATGGGCATGCTGCTGTCGCCGTTCCAGTACGGCGTGCAGGAACCCTTGGTCGCCGCCTGGATGAACGCCATCGTCAGGTACTTGTTGCCGGACTGCTGGGCCAGGGCAGCCGGGCTGTCCCCGGTCCAGGCTTCGAAGTACGGGGCGTACACGTGCGCCGGCATCGGCGCCGCCGCCTGGGCGGCGCCACCGCCGACGGTGACGAGCCCGGCCGCGGCGGCGGCCGTGACGAAGGCGGTGAGAAGAGAACGGATCGGTCTCATGCAATCTCCAGAGAAGAGAAGACCAGAGGGGGGTGGGGGCCCGCGACGCCCGGCCGGGGTGGGACGGCGGGGATGGATGGTCCCCGGCCGGGCATCGCGGGAGTTACGGAGTGATCAGCAGGCGCCGAGGTCCTGCCAGACCCCCCATTCACCCGTGGTGCCGGGCTCCTCGTTGGTGGTCCACCACTTGGCCTTCCAGCTGTGGCCCTTCCAGGAGACCTGGTTGCCGCCGACGTAGGTCGCGGACGCGCTCCAGGACGGCAGGGTGCAGGCGCCGGGCGGCGGGGTGGTCGGCGGTGGCGTGGTGGGCGGCGGTGTCGTCGGGGGCGGCGTGGTGGGCGGCGGGGTGGTGGGCGGCGTGGTCGGAGGCGCCGAGCAGGAGGACGCGGAACCGTTCGTCGCGGACACGATCTTGTTGAAGAGGGTGGCGGCGGGGTCGAGGTCGAGCAGCGAGTACATCATCGAGCCGGCCAGACCGTGGCAGTGCGCGTAGTCCGCCTTGGCCTGGATGCCCTTGTCGCCGAGGCCGGTCCAGAACTCCGTACCGTTGTAGAAGTAGTTGGACTGGGTGGCCGCGTCGTAGAACGTGGTGGACGGGTTGGCGACGATGCCGGTCAGTTCCTTGTAGTACGCGGTGCCCGCGACCTGACTGATGCCGCGCGCCTGCGCCGGTCCGGTGGCCGACCGGTACAGGCCGTGGCTGCTGCCCGCCGAAACCCCGGTCCAGCCGCGGTAGTACAGGGGGTAGCCCATGGTGATCTTGTTGGCTGGGAAGCCGCCGGGTATGCCGTAGGCCGGGTCACCGGTGGTCCACGCCTTGATGGCGTTGTCGGTGGAGTACTTCTCGGTTCCCGGTGTTATCGGCGTCGACGGGTCGTCGGGCGACACGTACGTCGGGTCCTGGTGGTTGGTCGGACCGGTCGCGTCCCAGGCGCCGTGCATGTCGTACGTCATGATGTTCGCGTAGTCGAGGTACTGGCCGAGCTTGTCGGTCTCGAGGTGCGCGATCTTGTCCTGGCCGGCCGGCAGGGCCGCGGTGAGCAGCATCTTCCTGCCGCCGTTGGCCGCGCCGTAGGCGTCCAGCTCGGTGCGGAACTCGGCCATCAGCTTGGTGTAGTTGGCCTTGTCGTCGGCGCTGTAGTGGTTGCCCGTATGTCCGTTGGGGGAACCGGGGTACTCCCAGTCGATGTCGAAGCCGTCGAAGATGCCGGCCGCGGTGCCGGCGCCGCCGTAACCGCCCTGGACCGGCAGGTTGCCCTTGATGAACATGTCGATGCAGGAGCTGACGAGCTTCTTGCGGCTGGCGTCGGTCGCGGCCGCGTCGGAGAAGAACTTGGAGTACGTCCAGCCGCCGATCGACGCGACGATCTTCAGCTTGGGGTACTTCGCCTTCAGCTTCTTCAACTGGTTGAAGTTGCCGACGATCGGCTGGTTCCAGGTGTCGCCGACCCCGTCCACGCTGATGTCGGCGCCGAACGACTTCTGGTAGTCCGCGAAGGCGTCGCCCGCGCCGTCACCGGCATTGGGGTCGCTCTCGTTCGTCGAGTCGGACGCCTTGTTCGCCTCGAAGCAGGTGTGGGTCGTCGGGTCGATGTTCTCGAACGAGTAGTTGAGGACATCCAGCTTGCCGGCGATCCCCTCGGTGTCGAGGTTCTTCGGGTAGAACGCGTTGCCGTACACGCTCCACTGGTCGTAGTACGCGATCTTGACGCCGCCGCTGCTCGCGGCGGCGGCCGCCGGTTCGGCGGCGGACGCGGTATCCGCCTGGGCGCTGTTGACACCGGCGGCGAGTGCGGTGAGCACTCCGGCGGCCAGCGCCGCGCTCGTGGCGGCCGCCACGAGCGTTCTCTTTCTGGACCTCACGCGAACCTCCAGATGGGGGATGTGGCACACCGTCATTCGCAGCGCGGATGCCAATGGGATACCGAGGTCCGGAGGGGCGCGTCAATAGTCTGGACTAATTGAGGACTAGACCAATTTCGGCGTGACTGGCGTTGTCATGGTCCTGACGCTGGGCGATTTGGACTAGACCAATTGTCAACCATGTGGGGGTGGTGGGAGCCCGTGGTGGGGCATCGGCGCCCCGAGGGGTGGCCGGCCGGCTGGGGGTCCGGGTGTCGTAAAGCCACCCCCGGGGCCGGGCCAGCACTCCGCCGGGTTTCGAAGCGTGGGCCGACGCGCTGACGGCGAGGCAGCAGCTGGAGGGGTCGCGGCCTCCCGTTGTGGGGTGGCCGGTGATCTGCCTCGGCCGCGCACTTGGGGGCGGGAGGATCTCGTACGCGCCTGGCGGCCTCGGTAGTCATAGCCGCTCAGTCCCCTCCGCCGTGCACGGCGGCAAGGACGGCTGCACCCGGCAGTTCAATGCGGGGAACCGGCTTCCTCGCGCTGTGGTCAAGCCGTCGGAGTACCACTCATGCGCCCAGGTGAGGAGGAGGTCACGTGCTCGCCCGGAGTCGTCGTCTCCGGCCAGGTCGTACGCGTCGGCTCCGAGCTCGGCGCCCGTGGCACTGAGGAAGTCCAGGAACGGTTCAGGACGCGTGCGCCCGGGAGGAGACCCCGGGCAGCGGATCGGCGCGGTGGGCCACGTCCAGGAGCGCCAGCAGTGGCCGTTCGGATAGGCCCAGACGGGGCTGCCACTGGGCGACGATGCTGACCGGGCGAATCTGCCCGGCGAGCGGCAGCTCGACCAGCTCGCCCTCCGTCAGCTCCCGCTGAACCGTGAGCTCCGGCAGCAGTGCGAGACCGCGACCATGCGCGGTCAGCCGCAGCAGTGCGGACAGCGAGCCCGTGATCACCGCGGTCTCGGCCCCCGCGAGCAGGTCGCGCCCGAAGCGGTCCACCAGCATCTCCGCGGTGCAGCCCGGCTCGGACACCAGGAAGTCGTATGCCAGCGTCTGTTCCGGTGTCACTGACTCCGCTCGCGCCAGCGGGTGGGCAGGCCCCGCCACGAGCACCGCGCGGTCGTGTCCGACCACCCTGTGCGGACCGAGCGCCCGTGCCCCGTTGTCGTACTGGAAAACCAGGTCCAGTTCACCGGCAGCGAAGGCGCGTTCCAGCCGGCTCCGGGACGCGACCGTGAGCTCGACGTCGACGCCCGGTCCGGGGCCGCTCGCGCCGTACTCCAGCGCCGTCAGCACCTCCGGCATCCACACATGCGCCAGCGACTCCTGAGCGCCGATCCGCAGTCTGGGCCTGCCGCCGAGCGTGGCCCGGCGCATCCGCTCCTCCAGTTCCAGCGCCTCGCGGGCGTGCGGCAGCAGCCGCTGCCCGGCCTCGGTGAGGGTCGCACCCGTCCCCGCACGCACCAGCACGGTCGTGCCCAGGTCCGCTTCGAGGCGCTTGAGCTGGGCGCTCACGCTCGACTGCGCGTACCCCAACTGCTGGGCGGCAGCGGAGATCCCACCGTGGTCTGCGACAGTGACGAAGGCGCGCAAATAGCGAGTGTCCACTCGGCCAGCGTACCGGCGTCCATCGGACATCCCGATGGGGTCATCGAAGTTACGCCGTCGCCTACCGGAGGCATGCCGGGCCACGCTTCCTCCATGACGACCGACAGCGTGGCCCCCGCCACCCGGACCACCTCACCCACCGCGCCGCCTGCCGTGGCGGTTCCCCCCTCAGCCGCCTGGCGCCGCCTCACCTTTGCCGGAATCGCGACGGGAAATCTGCTCGTCCCCCTCGACACCTCCATCCTCAATGTCGCTGTTCCCGACATGCAGAGCTCCCTCCACCCGGCTGCGGCCGCACTGCCCTGGGCCGTCGACGCGTACACCGTCGTCTTCGCCGGACTGCTGCTGGCCGGCGGGGTGTTCGCCGACAGGTGGGGTGCGCGCCGGGTCTACGGTTACGCGCTCGGCGCCTTCGCTGTGCTCTCCGTACTGTGTGCCCTCGCGCCCGACGTCGGTTCCCTCATCGGCGGTCGCGCCCTGCTCGGCGCCGCCGGAGCCGGACTTGTGCCCGCCTCGCTGGCACTGCTCATCCACATCAGCCCGGACCCTGCCCGCCGTACCCGTGCCATCGGTTCCTGGGCCGCGTTGAGCGGCTTGGGCGCCGCTGCCGGACCGGTGCTCGGTGGGGGTCTGGTCGAACTCGGCGGCTGGCGGCTGGTGTTCCTGGCGAACCCGCCCATCGCGCTCGCCGCCCTGCTGCTCGCCCGGCGTCTCCCGTCTTCGCCCGTCCGGGCAGCGCGCGCCCTCGACCGCGCCGGACTGCTGCTGTCCACCACAGGACTCGGCGCGCTCACCTTCGGACTGGTGGAGGCGGGCATCAAGAGCTGGAGCTCGCCCTACGCACTGTTCCCGATCGGTATCGCGGTGCTCGCCTTCGCCGCACTGACCGCCGTGGAGCGCCGCGTCGTCTCCCCGGTGCTGCCGCCCGCGCTGCTCGCCCTCCCGAAGGTACGCGCCGCCATGGTGGCCGCAGCGGTGTCCTGCTTCGCCTACTTCGGCGGTATGTACATGCTCGCCGTCTGGCTGCAGCACACCTACCAGCTCTCCCCGTTCAAGGCCGGTCTGGCCTCGTTGCCCATCGCCTTTCCGGTCTGCGTGATGCCCTTCTTCACCGGCCGGCTGGTGGCCAGATACGGACCGCGACCGGTACTGCTGTCGGGTATGTCCGCCTCCGTGCTGTCCGGTGTACTGCTGATCTTCACGACGGGGCATCACCCGTCGATCGTCCTGGTCATCGCGGCCGAGCTCGCACTCGCCGCCTCGGGCACTCTCTCCATCCCCGGTGCGGCCGCCGCGATGGCCCTGTCCGCGCCACCCGAGTACGCCGCCACCAGCCAGGGCGCGCTCAACGGCATTCGGCAGGCGGGCTCGGCGCTCGGCGTTGCGGCACTCGGCACGCTGGCCACCCTGCCCACGGCCGGGTTCGTCCTCCTCGTCGTGGGAGCGATCGCGGTCGTACTCGTCGCAAGCGCCACTTCGAAGGCCGGCGGTAACCGACACAGTCGTCGCCGCCAGGGGGCATAGTGCCAGGAACGCTGATGAGGCCCCGGTCGGTAGGACCGCGGCCTCATCAGCTCAGGCATCAGCTCAGCGTCGGTTCCCGACGCCTGTCCGGGCCCGGCGGCTCAGCGGAAGCGTGACATGAAATGTCGGCTCCGGGGATTCCGGGATCCGGCTGCCCGCCCCCTAGGAGCCGCACGTCGCCCCGCCCGCCGGGAAGGTTCACCCCGACTGGGCCATCGACCGGATCCGCACCGGACTCGCCAATCCCGGCCGCGAGCCCGCACCCTGATCAAAATCTCCCCGGTATCGGCGAAGGGCCCCTGCTCGGGAGCGCCGCGTCCGGTCCGCTACGGACGGGGGTAAGCCGTGACGGTCTCCTGGGCGTGGGGCGGCAGCGACGATCGCTCGCCGCCGGATGCCTCCCTGAGCCGGACCGGATCAGAGGCGTTCGAGTTCCTCCGCACGGCGCAGGTCCTTCGGGCTGCCGACCGCTCGGCGCATGCGGAACAGATCATCGCGCCGGACGTAGTCGACATCGAAGCCGCCCGGGGCGGCGACGGTCAGGCGCTGCGCCTGAACTGGGTCGCCGTCCCACAGCAGGTAGAGGTCCCCGGTCAACTCAGGAGAACCGTGCAGGATGCCGGCTACCTGACCGATGACCTTGGCGCGGGCGTCAACCTCGTACAAGGACCTGAGCAAAGGCAAGGGATCGAAGCCGTGCGCGTCAAAGCGGGCCCAGGGGCGAGTGTCAGTGACAAGCAGGGAAGTCCGTCGCTTATGCGTTCGCTACGGAGCGCCCGCTACGGTGCTGCGCACCAGCAAAAAGGCCCTCCCGGAGGGAGGGCCTGACGCCGTGCGGGCGGTGTGCCCCCGGCAGGACTCGAACCTGCGGCCAAGCGCTTAGAAGGCGCCTGCTCTATCCACTGAGCTACGGGGGCCGGACATGTGGCCTCGGTGGCCTGGAGCCCCGGGTCGGACGGGTGCGTGACCTTGCCGGGGAACAGGATAGGGCTCCGTTCGCCTGCACCCCGATGCTCCACCTCCATGACACGATGTGGAGGTTCGGTGAAGCGAACCGATAATCGCAGGCGGGTACGAATCTCGCACGGATTTTGGCGCCTCGCGGCCCGGGTGTTGTGCACTCGTTATGCCTGCGTCCCACTCGTCCCGAGTGTCCCTCGTGTCCGAACGGCCCTGATCACCCCCGATCGGCGCGCAGAAGTGGCTATACGCTTCAAAAAGCGAACCAAATTGGGCATTCTTCCCATGTGGTGACCTTGGATGTACGGCCTCAGCTGATTGACGCACTCTCCGCCCTGCGTGACCGAGTCGCCGCCGTGCGCCTTCCGCTCCCCCTCCCCGGGGCGCCGCGTGCGCGCCGGACACGGACCGAGCTGCTCGCACAGCTCGACGACTATCTGGTACCCCGGCTCAGATACCCGGAGGCGCCCCTGCTCGCCGTGATCGGTGGTTCGACCGGGGCCGGGAAATCCACCCTGGTCAATTCCCTGGTGGGTCGGCGGGTCAGTGAGGCCGGGGTGCTCAGACCGACGACCAGGACCCCCGTGCTGGTCTGCCATCCCGACGATCAGCACTGGTTCGCGGGACAGCGGGTGCTGCCCCAACTCACCCGGGTATGGCTGCCGGAGCAGGACGACACCGGGGACGACGCCGGATCGCACGAGTCCGCGCAGGGAACCTGCAGCACGCTCCGGGTCGAAGTGGCGGAGAGCCTGCCGCGCGGGCTCGCTCTGCTCGACGCGCCGGACATCGACTCGCTCGTCGCGGGCAACCGCGCCCTGGCAGCCGAGCTGATCTGCGCCGCCGACGTGTGGGTCATGGTTACCACGGCCTCGCGCTACGCGGACGCCGTGCCCTGGCATCTGCTGCGTACCGCGAAGGAGTACAACGCGACGCTCGTCACCGTGCTCGACCGGGTGCCGCACCAGATCGTCGGAGAGGTGTCGCGGCAGTACGGCGCGCTGCTCACCCGGGCCGGCCTCGGCGACGCGCCGCGGTTCACCATCCCCGAGCTCCCCGAGTCCGCCGGCGGCGGCAGCGGGCTGCTGCCGACCACAGCGGTGGCGCCGCTGCGCGCCTGGCTCACCCACCGGGTGCAGGACCCGGCCGCCCGGCAGCAGTCGGTGGACCGCACCGCCAACGGGGTGATCGATTCGCTCGGCTCACGGCTCCCCGAGCTGGCCGCGGCCGTTGCCGTGCAGTACGCGGCCGCCGTACGGCTCACCGGCACCGTCGAGGAGGCGTACGCGAGGGAAGGCGCGCGGGTGCGGGCGCGGCTGCGGGCCGGGGCGGCGCTGGCCGGCGACGCGCGGGCCAGATGGCGCGGTTATCCGCTGGTCAGCTCATCCGGGGAGTTGCTGGACGCGCTGGTGGAGAGTTTGACGGTCCTGCTGGAGTGCGCGGTGGCCGCCGCCGACGAGCGGGTGCGCGACACCTGGCGCCAGGAGTCCGCGGCGGCCGAGCTGCGGACGGAGGTGATGGACACCGGTGAGCGTGTCGGCGTCGCGGTGCGGCGCTGGCGCCGGGTGCTCGAGGAACTGGCCGAGGAAGAGGTGCAGCATCTCGACCGGCAGTCCGCGCCGGACCCCGAGGCGGTCGCGGCGCTTCTCGCCGCCGCGCTGCTCGGCGGGCGCCGGACACGCCGGGCGGGGGAGCGGCTGGCCGAGTGGATCGGCGCACAGGGGGTGCTGCGGCTACGGGACAAGGGCGGCGACCTGCTCAGCAGCTATATCGACCGGGTACTGCACGCCGAACGTGACCGCAGACTCGCACCGCTCGACGCACTCGATGTGGGGCCCGAGCCGCAGGCCGCACTGATCGCCGCGTTGTCCGTACTGCAGAAGGAGAGGTACCTGCGATGACCGGAACCTTTGGGGCGATCGAGGCCCGTGGCAGTGGGGCTCGTGATGCCGGCGATGCGGTGGATCGGGCCGATGCAGAGGATTCCCGTGAGGACGGCGAGGTGTTCGGCAGGCGTGAGGTGAGGGGTGAAGCCGCGGTGAACGGTGCGACCGGAGTCGCCGACGCACGCGATACGGAAGACGCCGCCGGCACCGACGGTCGCTCCGGCACCGCCGGAGCCGCCGAGCACAGCGCCGCCGCCGGGGCCGACGAGGCACCCGGGAGAGCCACGGCCGCGGGATTCCAGGACCTGGGTGACAGGCTCGGCGCCGCTGATACCCCGGATACGGCAGACGCTGCCGAGCCTTCCAGTTACCAGTGGGACGACGGCTTCATCGCCCGGCGCGCGACGGCGCGGGACGACGAAACCGGCGACTCACCCGACTTCGACCTGCGCAGGCTGCTCGAGCCTTACGAGGACTTCCCCCGCACCGTCGCATTCGGCACCGAACTCCGCACCCGGCTGGGCGCGCTGCGCGAGCTCGTCGGACTCTCCCGCACCCGGCTCGCGGAGCCGACACTCGGCGAGGCCGGCCGGGTGCTCGATGAGGCGTCGGCCAGGCAGCGGCTCTCCTCGCAGCACACCGTCGTCGCCATCGCGGGCGCGACCGGCAGCGGCAAGTCGACGCTTTTCAACGCCCTGGCCGGGGTGGCGATCTCCGAGACCGGGCTGCGCCGGCCCACCACGTCCGCGCCGCTAGCCTGCAGTTGGACGGACGGCGCCGCGGGACTGCTCGACCGGCTGTCGATTCCGGGGCGGCTGCGCCGCAGGCCTTGGATGAGCGCCGGACCGGGCGAGGCACTGCACGGGCTCGTCCTCATCGATCTGCCGGACCACGACTCGGCTGTGACCGCCCATCGCGACCAGGTGGACCGGGTGATGGAGCTGGTCGACGCGGTGATTTGGGTCGTCGATCCGGAGAAATACGCGGACGCGGCCCTGCACGACCGCTATCTGAAGCCGCTCGCCGGCCATGCCGAGGTCACCTTCGTGGTGCTCAACCAGGTGGACCGGCTGCCGGGGGACGCCACCGACCAGGTGCTCGACGATCTGCGCCGCCTGCTCGACGACGACGGCATGGCACTCGGCGAGCACGGTGAGCCGGGCGCCACCGTGCTGGCGCTTTCGGCGCTCACCGGTGACGGGGTGGGCGAACTGCGGGAGCTGCTGGGGCGGTTCGTCCAGGAGCGTGGCGCCGCGGCACGGCGGCTGTCCGCGGATGTCGACGCGGCGGCGAACGGGCTCCGTCCGGCGTACATCGCCGACCGGCACCCCGGGCTCGACGAACTGACCCGCGAGGAGTTCGGTGAGCGGCTCGGCGACGCGGTGGGCGCGGCGGCCGTGGGCGAGAGCGCGGAGCGCGAGTGGAGCCTGAACGCCATGAAGGCCTGCGGGACACCGTGGCTGCGGCTCTGGCGCTGGTACGAGTCCACCCGGGCCCCCGGCGGGCTCGAACCGACCGTGCAGGAAGCCGAATCGGAATCGGCGGGGACGAAGACGGAGCCGGAGGCCACCTCCCGGCACGAGGTGGAACAGGCGGTGCGCACGGTCGCCGACGAAACGACGGACGGGCTGCCGACGCCATGGGCCTTGGCGGTGCGCGAAGCGGCCGTACGCGGCGCGGAGTGCCTGCCCGAGGCACTGGACGAGCTGGCGGAGAAGGCGGTCGAGCAGGCCACCGACGGCAGCTCGTCCCGGCCGGCCTGGTGGCGGGCCGCCGTACTGACTCAGATCCTGATGACGGTGCACCAGGTCCTCGGCGTGCTCTGGCTGCTGGCCGAGGCGGCGGGCGTTCTGCACGCGGGGCCGCTGACCCCGGTGCTGGTCATCGTGGCCGGAACCGCCGGTGGCCCGCTCGTGGAGTGGCTCTGCGCGATGGCCGTACGGGGCCCGGCGCGCCGGCACGGCCAGGACGTCGAGCGGCGGCTGCGGGAGGCCGCCGGAGCCTGCGGGCGGGCCAAGGTGCTCGACCCGGTCGCGGGGGAGCTGCTGCGGTACCGGGAGGTGCGCGAGCAGTATGTGACGGTGGACGGTTTGTCCACAACCGACAAGTAATCCACAGGCTTGAGCGGGATCGCCCTTCTCCGGCCAGCATGGTCCGGAACAGGAAGGGCCAGGGATATGAACGACACTTTGGTGACGCTGGTAGGAAATGTGGCGACCCAGCCGGAATTCCGCGATTCGGTGACCGGAGGAATGGTTCGATTCAGGTTCGCGGTCACTGCGCGGCGTTGGGACCGCGGGCAGCAGACCTGGTCGGACGGACCAACGAGCTTCTACACCGTCTGGGCATGGCGGACGCTGGCGGCGAATCTGGCGGGTTCGGTCTCGGTGGGTGAACCCCTCGTGGTGCACGGCAGGTTGCGGGTGCGGGAGGAGGACCGCGACGGACAGCGCAGGTTCTCGGCGGACCTCGAAGCGGTCGCCGTGGGCCATGACCTGACGCGCGGAACATCGGCGTTCAAGCGGGTGGTCAAGGCCGACCCGGCCCTCGTCGAACGCACGAAGGAGCCGGTGCCCTGATCCCGCGCGGACGGCCGGCCGCGGCGTTGCCGAGGCGAAAACGCGCCAACTGCCCCTGACCGTAGAGATTTGTCGATATGCCCAGGTGGGACGGGGGTGTGATAACGATTTTGATTCAGAATGGTTATCTGACGGCATGTGTGGAGACTCTGTTGCCTCTGCGTCTCTAGGATCCGTGGATACTCACGGGGCATTTGAGTCCAGCGAGGAACCTCCCCACGCGCACCCGCGCCGCGCTTCGCGCGAAAGGTCCTTGCCCGAAGGGAATTCTGTGTTTTCTGGTTCTTCCATACGGCGACGGGCCACGTCCCGCCTTGCCGCTGCGGCTGTGGCCGCAGGACTGGTTGCCGGCGGCACGCTTGCCGTTGCCGGCCCTGCGTTTGCTGACGACTCGCCGACCAGCTCCTCCGGCGTCACCGCGACGCTCGACAAGGCGACCGTCGCGGTCGGCGACACGGTACAGATCGACGGTAAGGATGAGGGCGCCGGCCTCTTCGAGTTGAAGGTGGACGGCGGCGGGTCGATCAAGACCTACTGCATCGACCTGCACCACTACACCCAGCCGATGACCTCCTACAAGGAGGTCACCTGGGCCGAGTCGTCGCTCGTGCACAACGACAATGCGGGCAAGATTCGCTGGATTCTGGAGCACTCCTACCCGCAGGTGTCGCCCGACGCACTCGGCAAGACGTTCGGCGTCACGCTGAAGGAGGGCCAGGCGGCCGCCGCCACCCAGGCCGCCATCTGGCACTTCTCGGACAACGTCGACGCCACGTCGAAGAACCCGGACGTCCAGAAGCTGACTGACGCGCTGGAGCACGAAGCGCAGAACGTCGGCGAGCCCGGTGCGTCGCTGTCGCTCGGTTCCGCGGAGGTGGCCGGCCACCCGGGCGAGTCGCTCGGTCCGGTGACCGTGCACACCAACGCCTCCAGCGCCGAGGTCGCGCTCGCCCCCGGCGCGCCGCAGGGCGTCACCGTCGTGGGGAAGGACGGCAAGCCCGTCACCCAGGCCACCGACGGCGCGCAGCTGTTCTTCAAGGTGCCCGCCGGCACGCAGCCCGGCTCGGCCAAGCTGACCGTCAGCGCGCAGACCACGGTGCCGATCGGCCGTGCCTTCGTCAGCGAGTCCAAGAGCCAGACCCAGATCCTGGCCGGCACCAGCACCGCGTCGGTCGCGGCGGTCGCCACGGCCAACTGGGCCAGCAAGGGCGCCATCCCGGCGGTCTCCGCCATGAAGGACTGCGCCAAGGGCGGCGTCGACATCACCGCCAGCAACAAAGGTGACCAGCCGTTCACCTTCGAGCTGGGCGGCCAGAAGCACACCATCGAAGCGGGCAAGTCCCAGACGGTGACCATCCCGGTCGCCGAGGACCAGGCCTACGACTTCACCATCAAGGGCCCGAACGGCTTCGAGAAGCGCTTCCAGGGCGTCCTCGACTGCAAGACGGCCGGCACCCCCGCCCCCAGCGCCACCCCGTCGTCGCAGCCCAGCCCGGCCTCGGCCGGCGGCAGCTCCTCGGGCAGCAACGGTGGCGACCTCGCCGAGACCGGTAGCTCCAGCTCCACCCCGATGATCGCGGGCATCGCGGTCGTCCTCGTGGTCATCGGTGGCGGCGCGGTCTTCATGCTCCGCAGGAAGAACGCTTCGGGTCAGTAAGCCCCGCAGCGTAAGCAGTCGGTCAGCACGGCGTGAACGTGTGATGGCTGCTGCGGCCCCGGTACGCCTCGGCGTACCGGGGCCGTTTCCGTCGCGGCGCCCCCACCGGGTTGCCGGACGCGGAATGCCTGTCGGCGTGCACGCGTTGCTGATCATGCGACGGGCGTCCCGTCGACTCGGAGAAGGTGAAGGGCAGTCATGAGCGCATCGAATCCGGCCGTTGGACTGAGCGTTCGCTATGTCGGCGGGCCCACCGCGGTCCTCGAGTTCGCGGGTCTGCGGCTGCTGACCGATCCCACTTTCGACGCGCCGGGGGACTACCCCCTCGGCGACCGGAAGCTCGTCAAGAGTGTGGGCCCGGCGCTCGGTCCGGTCGAGATCGGCAGGGTCGACGCGGTGCTGCTTTCCCACGACCAGCACCCGGACAATCTCGATCGCTCTGGCCGCGCATACGTTGCCGAAGCCGCCCTGACCCTGTCGACCGCTTCCGCGCGCGAGCGACTCGGCGGAAACGTGCGGGCGTTGGCCGACGGCGAGCTGGTCGAGTTGAGGCGCCCGGACGGCGGAACGCTGCGTGTCACCGGAGTACCCGCCCAGCACGGACCTGACGGCAGCGAGCACCTGGTCGGAGAGGTCGCCGGCTTCGTGCTGTCCGGCGATGACCTGCCGACGGTCTACGTCAGCGGCGACAACGCGTCACTGGACGTGGTCCGTGCCATCGCTCAGCGGTTCGGGCCGTTCGACGTGGCGCTGTTGTTCGCAGGTGGCGCCCGGACCCCCCTGGTCGGCGACGCATATCTCACCCTTGCCAGTGATCAGGCCGCAGAGGCGGCCGCGCTCCTCGGCGCCCGGTGGGTCGTACCGCTGCACTTCGAGCACTGGGGGCACTTCACCCAGGGCGCCGAGACGCTGACCGAGGCGTTCGGGAAGGCCGGTCTGGCCGATCGGTTGCGGCTGCCGAAGCCCGGGGAGCGGATCGAGCTGTAACAGCCGCGGACGTGTGCCGCTCTCAGCCGGCACTTCCGCAGTAGCGCGGCCGTTGACGCGCTCACGTCATGGGCTTACCTTTTCCGTGTTCATGAACACACTCACTGTTCATGTGCGTGAACGCGGAGGTGCGGAGAGTTTCCGCGCCCCTGACCGAGACCACTGAGTCGACGGGAAGGCACCCCCCATGCGTACCCGCACGCTGTTCATCTCCCTGGCCGCTGTGACCGCCGCCTTCGGCGGCTTGGCCCTCGTGGCCCCCGTCGCGTCGGGCGCACCGAGCGCTCCGCGCCCCGCGCCCGCTGTGCAGGACGGGTCCCACGGCGGCGCCCGGGTCCTCGCGGACCCGTCGGTCGCACCCGGGGGCAACTTCGATCTGTCGGTGTGGCAGCTCCAGGAGCCGGTGGGCTCGGCGGGGCACCCGACCACGATCTCGTCGTCCCGGCTCCAAGGGGCGGACGGGTTCCAGGACTCGTACTTCTACACCGACACTCGCGACGGCGCGATGACGTTCTGGGCGCCTGAGAAGGGCGTCACCACCCCGAATTCCCACTACGCCCGTTCCGAACTGCGCGAGATGAACCGCGACGGCAGCGCCGCGAACTGGTCGCTCGGCGGCAGCCACCGCCTGAGCGCGACACTGCGGGTGGTGTCGGTGACATCGAACGTCTGCGTCGGGCAGATCCACCTCGGCACGGGCGGTTCGTCCACCAAGCCGCTGGTGGAGCTGTACTACCGGTCGAACGGCGACATCGTCGTCGGTACGGAGGACTCGCCTTCGGGCGGCCAGACGACCCATACGGTGGGCCACGTTTCGGTCGGCAAGACATGGAGCTACACGATCGCCGTCTCGGGCGGCCACACCATCGACCTGACGGTCAACGGCAGCACCACGCACTACGCCATCCCGTCATCCTTCAACGCGTACAAGCAGTACTTCAAGGCGGGCTCGTACAACCAGTCGTCCTCCAGCAGCACCACCAAGGGCGCCCGCGTCGGCTTCTACGGGCTCGCCGTCTCGCACGGCTGACTGCGCACGTCTCCGCACCCTGGCCGGAGGCCCGGCTCACGAAAGCCAGGCCTCCGGCGGGTTTGTCGGCCCGACGCCCACCGGACGCGGCAGACCCTCGCGAGCCGGTCCAGGCCGGCCAGTTGATCTGTCCGTGAGGGTGAGTCGTCTCGACCGGCTGCCTGTCCGGCGAGCGGGGGCGGAGCGGCAGATATTCCCCCGACCACGCGGAGAACGGCCAGCACTGGGAGAACCCGACGCTCGACAGGTTCCTGGAGTCCCTGGAAGCCTGGGTCGCCGGGGCTCCGGCCTGGTACCGGAACTCCGAGCACGAGCTGCCCCCCGATGGTGACTGCGCGTTCTTCGCTCGGGCCCTGACCGCTGCCCGGATCTACGAGTAAGCGCAACAGGCCATCGACTTTGATCAAGGACGGCGTCGGGCCGTCCCTGGGCCGCGCGCGGTCGCTCGGCCGTGACCGACAGCGACGGGCAGTGACAGGCCAGTTACCGGCGGGACAGGCGAAAGGCCAGGTCACGGCCCCTCGTCCATACGGGTTTCCATCCGGGGATGGACGTCAGGCAAGATGGGGTGTATCTGCCCACACATCTATTGCCGGACGGTTTCTCTTGGCTGAGTTCATCTACACCATGCGCAAGACGCGCAAGGCGCACGGCGACAAGGTGATTCTCGACGACGTCACCCTGAACTTCCTGCCCGGCGCGAAGATCGGTGTCGTGGGCCCCAACGGTGCCGGTAAGTCCACGGTGCTGAAGATCATGGCGGGGCTCGAGCAGCCCTCCAACGGCGAGGCGTACATCTCGCCCGGTTACAGCGTCGGCATCCTGATGCAGGAGCCGCAGCTCGACGAGTCGAAGACCGTGCTGCAGAACGTCCAGGACGGCGCCGCCGAGCTCATGGGCAAGCTGCAGCGGTTCAACGAGGTCGCCGAGCTGATGGCGACCGACTACTCGGACGCTCTGATGGAGGAGATGGGCAAGCTCCAGGAGGACCTGGACCATGCCAACGCCTGGGACCTGGACGCGCAGCTCGAGCAGGCCATGGACGCCCTGGGCTGCCCGCCCGGTGACTGGCCCGTGGTGAACCTCTCCGGTGGTGAGAAGCGCCGCGTCGCGCTCTGCAAGCTGCTGATCGAGGCGCCGGACCTGCTACTGCTCGACGAGCCCACCAACCACCTGGACGCCGAGTCGGTGAACTGGCTGGAGCAGCACCTGTCGAAGTACCCCGGTGCCGTGGTGGCCGTGACCCACGACCGGTACTTCCTGAACAACGTCGCCGAGTGGATCCTCGAGCTCGACCGCGGCCGCGCGCTGCCCTACGAGGGCAACTACTCCACCTACCTCGACAAGAAGGCGGCCCGCCTCAAGGTCGAGGGCCGCAAGGACGAGAAGCGCGCCAAGCGGCTCAAGGAGGAGCTGGAGTGGGTGCGCTCCAACGCCAAGGGCCGGCAGACGAAGTCCAAGGCGCGCCTCGCCCGCTACGAGGAGATGGCCGCCGAGGCGGACAAGATGCGGAAGCTGGACTTCGAGGAGATCCAGATCCCGCCGGGCCCGCGGCTGGGTTCCATCGTGGTCGAGGTCGAGAAGCTCTCGAAGGCCTTCGGCGACAAGGTGCTCATCGAGGACCTGTCCTTCACCCTGCCGCGCAACGGCATCGTCGGCGTCATCGGTCCGAACGGCGCGGGCAAGACCACGCTGTTCAAGATGATCCAGGGTCTGGAGACACCGGACACCGGTTCCATCAAGGTCGGCGACACGGTCAAGATCTCGTACGTCGACCAGACCCGGGGCAACATCGACCCGAAGAAGTCGCTCTGGGCGGTCGTCTCGGACGAGCTGGACTACATCAACGTCGGCCAGGTCGAGATGCCCTCGCGGGCGTACGTCTCGGCGTTCGGCTTCAAGGGGCCGGACCAGCAGAAGATGGCCGGGGTGCTCTCCGGTGGTGAGCGCAACCGCCTCAACCTGGCGCTGACCCTCAAGGAGGGCGGCAACCTGCTGCTCCTCGACGAGCCCACCAACGACCTCGACGTGGAGACGCTCTCCTCGCTGGAGAACGCGCTGCTCGAATTCCCCGGTGCGGCCGTGGTCATCTCCCACGACCGCTGGTTCCTGGACCGGGTCGCCACGCACATCCTGGCGTACGAGGGTGACTCCAAGTGGTACTGGTTCGAGGGCAACTTCGAGTCGTACGAGAAGAACAAGATCGAGCGCCTCGGCGCGGACGCGGTCCGCCCGCACCGTGCCACGTACAAGAAGCTGACGCGAGGCTGACCGTGCGGCACATCTACTCCTGCCCCCTGCGCTGGTCGGACATGGACGCCTTCGGGCACGTCAACAACGTGGTCTTCCTGCGGTACCTGGAAGAGGCACGGATCGACTTCATGTTCCGGCTCGCGCCGGGGGACGGTTCGCCGTCGTTCTCCGGCGGGTCGGTGGTGGCCCGGCACGAGATCGACTACGTCCGCCCGCTGGTCCACCGGCACGAGCCGGTGACCGTCGAGTCCTGGGTCACCAAGATCGGCGCGGCTTCGCTGACCATCGCCTACGAGGTCAAGGACGCCGAGCAGGTGTACGTACGGGCGTCGACGATCGTCGTCCCCTACGACCTCCGGGCCCAGCGGCCGCGGCGGATCACCGCCGAGGAGAAGGCCTACCTCCAGGAGTACCTGGACGCGCCGGGAGCGCTCGTCGCATGACGGCACGCCTGGCGTTCGCCGACGCGGGGGAAGCGGCCGATCTCGCCGCTTTCCTGTCCCGGCTGATCCACTACGACCGGGCGGCCGCGGTGCGGCTGCAGGCGGGCGCGGCCGGTGGCGGCGCCGGGCCCGGTGGCGCGCACAGCCTCGCGGTCTTCGGGCGCCCGCCCTCCTTCGAGGTGCTGGCGATCCGCACGGCCCGTCTGGCGACGCCCGCCGCGCTGGACGTCACGGTGTCCGCGGGGGAGCTCCTCGAGTCGGTCGACGAGACCACCGGCACGGCCGCCGTCCCCGCCGCGGTCACCGGGCCGCCCTGGGCCGGTCTGCTGCCGCCCCGCAGCGGCTGGCGGCAGGTCCAGGGCCTGCCGGCGCCCGAGGCGATACGGTCCGCCGTCGCGGCCGTCGTCGCCGAGTTCCGGGCGCGTACCGAGGGATTGGCCGCCGACCGGCGAACCCGGGCGGAGTTCGACCGGATCGGCCGGGAGATCTGGTCGCGGCCGGTCGGCGACACCGAACTCCCGGTACGGGCCGCGCACGCCGCCCAGTCGCTGGGTTTCCTGCGGCCGGTACGGGTCGCGGTGCCGGACTTCGGTACGGCGGGCGGGCCCGGCGAGCCGTTGGCGCTGCTCGCCGCCGGTTCCTGGCTGCGGCTGCGCACCCCGTACGGCTCGGTGGCGGTGCGCAGGGCGACGGAGTCGATCGGTCTCGGCGGGCTGAGCGTCACCCCGGCGTAGTACGGGTCCTGCGGCGGCCGGGCGGCGCGCGCCAGGCCTCGGACGCGGTCTACGCCGACCGGTCAGGCCTCGGACGCGGTCTACGCCGACCGGTCAGGCCTCGGGCGCGGCCTGCGCCGATGTGTCGGGCCACACCCCGATGTGGTCCTGTTCCAGCTCGAGCGCCACCCGGTCCCGCATCTGCAACGCCTCCGTGTACTCGGTGGGAAGCTGCAGCCGCCCCGCGCGGTCGAGCATCGCGTACTCGCGGGCCACCACCGACTCCTCACCGGTCGCCGCGTCCACCTGGGTGCGCCGCAGTACCTCCGTCGAGGTGCGCCCGTCGCGGATCGCCACCGTCCGCCGTACCTCGCTCGCGACGGCCTGGTCATGGGTGACGATCACGATGGTGGTGCCCAGTTCCTCGTTGGCGGTGCGGAAGGCGCCGAAGATCTGCTCGGCGGTGTGCGAGTCGAGTTCGCCCGTCGGTTCGTCCGCCAGCAGCACCGACGGTTCGTTGGCGAGGGCGACCGCGATCGCCACCCGCTGCTGCTCGCCGCCGGACATCTGCCGGGGCCTGCGGTCGCGGCAGTGTGCCACACCGAGCAGGGTCAGCAGCCGCTCCGCCCGCTCGGCCTTCTTGCGGGACCGGCCGCGCAGTTGCATCGGCAGCGCCACGTTCTGTACGGCGGTGAGATACGGCAGCAGGTTGCGCGCCGTCTGCTGCCAGACGAAGCCGACCACATCACGCCGGTAGCGCAGCCGCGCTCCGGCGTCCATGGTGAGCAGATCGCGGCCGGCGACGGACGCGGCGCCCGCCGTCGGGACGTCCAGCCCCGCCAGGATGTTCATCAGCGTCGACTTGCCACTGCCGGAAGCGCCGACCAGAGCCATCAACTCGCCATCGGCGACCAGCAGATCGAGCCCCTGGAGGGCCTGCACCTCGACCCCGTCGGTGCTGAAGATCCGTACCAATCGGTCGCAGGCGATCAGCGCGTCATGGCCGTACTGCGGCCTGCCGCGACGTGCCGTCGCCCGGCGTTCCAGCTCGGCGAGCGTCGTACCGGGAGTGGTTCCGGTGGACGGTGTGTCGGAGGTGGTTCCTGTCATCGCGCGTCTCCTGCCCTGAGTTCGGTGATCGATCCCCTGCGCCCGGACCACCAGGCCTGTACCGCGGCGACCCCGGCGGCGAGCAGCACGACGCCCAGGGTGGGCAGCGCCAGGGACCACGGATCCGCCCGCAGTTGGGCTTCGCCGCCGGGGGCCAGCGTGCTGGTGGTGGCCAGCGCGAGGCCGGTCAGGTCGATTCCGGGGGCCAGCAGGCGTACCGCCACCCAGCCGGTGAGCGCGCCGCCGGCTGCCGCGAGCACCGCTTGGGGCAGTGCCTCAAGGACAAGCAGTCTGCGGCCCTGTCCGCGGGCGAGCCCCATGGTGCGCAACCTGGCCAGCAGGGCCGTCCGCTCCGGAGCCGTCCGCAACAGGGAAAGCAGCAGCGCCAGCAGCGCGTACCCGGCCCCTGCCATGACCCCCACCCGGTAGATCCGCCCGGCGCCCCGCTGCATGGGCGAGTCGGCGTACTTCGCTCGCTCCTCACCGCGCGCCAGCAGGCCGGCGTCGGCGCCGCGCACCAACGCCCGCAGCGCTCCGGCGTCGGACGGGGGACCGGTGATCATCAGCGTGGTGGGGTCCGTCCTGCCGAGCCCCGCCGCGTTCACCACGATGAAGTCGGAGCCGGGCAGCACCGGCGTGAGGCGGTCCACCGAGGCGATCCGCAGCGGGATGTCGTATCCGGCGATCTTGAGCGTCCGGGACCCGGTGCCGAGCCGGTCGGCGACATCCGGCGAGACGATCGCGGGCAGCGGGTCCGAGTGGGCCGGCCGTTTCAACCGGTCGGCCGGGAACGCCCCGAGTCCGGTGCTGCGGGCGAGTTCCGCATACGAATCCGGGTCGACGCCCAGCACCGGCACGGCTTGCCCGGAGTCCGGCATCACCACGTCGTCCTCGATACGGACCGGCGCCACCGACCGCACCCCGGGCACGGCCGCGGCCTTCTTCGCCAGGCCGGCGGGCAGCGCGCCCGCTCCCGTCACCCGAAAGTCCCCGCCGGTCGACAACAGGGCCGCCCGGTCGCGGGCATGAGCGATCCCGGCCAGCACCGAGCCACCGAAGGCCGCGGTGCTCAGCGCGGTCAGCAGGGCGAGCAGCGGTAGCACGCCGCCCGCGGACGAGCGGCCCGCGCGGGCCAGCCACAGAAAGCCGACGGTGCCGCGCAGCCGGCTCGCAGGCCCGGCCAGCAGGCGCAAGGGGAACGGGTAGAGACGCACGAGTACCAGCGCCGCGATGACCCCGAGCAGTACCGGGGCCGCGCTCACCAGCTCGCCGCCACCCGCTGTGCCGCGTCGGCGCAGCGCCACCACCGCGCTCACCGCAAGCACCAGCACGGTGAGTTCGGCGACCGTACGCCGTCCGGACGGGCGGCTGCGGACGATGTCCTCGCGCGCGCCGTTCATCCGAAGTCTGCGGTGCGTGGCCACGGCGCGGACCGGCAGCGCCAGGCAGGCGACCACGGCCACCGCCAGCGCGCCCCACAGCCCGGGCCACCACCGGCCGTGCGGCACCGTCACGACCGCCAGACCCAGGCCGAGCGCGGCCGAGGGCAGCGCCACCACCACGGTCTCGGCGAGCAGCCGGCCACCGATGCCGCGCAGCGAACCGCCGCGGGAACGCAGCAGTGACAGTTCGGCCCGCCGGCGCGCGGTGGCCAGCCCGCCCGCCATCAGCAGCACCACGGCGGCCACGGTCGCCGTGCCGAAGGCAGCCACCACCACCACCGGGCTGATGGCGTCGCGCGTCACCGTGTAGTCATGGAAAATCTCGTCGAGATCGGTGACGACCACCCCCTCCTGGCCGATGACCGTGCGCAGCCGCACCAGTCCGGGGCCACCCTCGATGGAGCCGACCGCGGAAAGGGCCGCGGGCAGCCGGGGCGTGGTGAGACGAGTGGAGGCGGGGGCCAGGTGCCAGTAGACCTCCGGATTCCCCTCGGTCATCTGCAGGACGGGCGCCGCCTGCGGAGCGAGCAGCAGACCGCCGAGCCAGTAGTGGGGCGGGTTCGGCACCTTGGACGGCACCCGGGCCAGCTGCGGGGTGCGCAGCACGGAGTCCACCGACCAGTAACTTCCCGTCGGTCGCAGCGGTTCGACGATGCCGGTGATCAGGAAGCCGACCGAACCGCGCTGCACACCCTTGACGTGCACCACCGAACCGACCTTGATGTGCAGCTTCTCGGCCGTCTCCGGCGTGACGGCTGCTTCCACGTCCTGGGTGGTCCTGGACACCTGGCCCTCCGACGACGGCAGCCGTCCATGGACCACCCTGGCGTGCGAGGCGAGGGCGGACTGGCTGGAGACGGAGACCTTCGCGGCCAGCCCTTCGGGACGCGGAAGCCAGTCGTCCAGGGTCGTCACCGCCTTGGCGGTGCGGACTCCGTACGACGACTGTGGGCGGTCGAAGGTCAGTTCTCGCGGTATCTGTGCCAGCACCAACCGGGTGACCACGCTGAGCTGGGCGGGGCGCAACGCCTTGTCCTGGTCGGTGGGGCCGAGCTCCCTCGACGGCCGGGTGGTCACCTGCACCGCGCTGCGGTCGGGGCGGGCCGAGGCCACCGCATAGCGCAGCCCTTGGTCCTCGTAGGTGTCCACACCGCGTGGGAAGGCGGCCGCCAGAGCGGCGGTGAACAGCACCAGCACGGCGAGCGCGGCGGCCGCGCCGGGCGTGGTGCGCAGCCGGGTACGGACCCATGGGGCAACAGCCGGGGTACGCATCTCAGTTGCCTCCCTGGTGGCGCAGTGTCGATACGTGGTCGGCGCGGCGCAGTGCGATGGCGGCGACGATCAGCAGGGGCACGGCCGCGATACCGGCGAGCAACAGAGCGATCCGGCCGGCCGGCAGCTCCACCAGGACCCGCGGAACCGGCTGCGCCGCCTGCCCGGTCAGCACGATCAGCGGCACCACCGCCCTGGTCAGCAGCACGCCGAACACCGCGCCCACCAGTAGGGCGACGGCGATCAGGACGCTCTGCTCCGTAGCGATCAGCCGGGCCAGCCGGCGGCGCGGAGCGCCCAGTGCGCGCAGGACCGCGAACTCCTCCGAGCGCTCCCGCAGCGAACCCGCCGCACCCACGGCGAAGCCGACTGCCGCGAGGGCGGCGGCGGCCACCGCTGCCGCCGCGAGCGCTGCCTGCGGACCTGCTCCCAGCGGATCGTTCACCAGCTGGCCGGCGATGTCCTCGCGGGCCACGATCTGATCGGCGTCGAGGTCGGGCCGGTCCCGTAGGGCGGCCGCGACTTGCTTCTGCTTGCCCGGCTCGGTGGACAGCCACCACTCAGCGGGCGAGACAGGGCTGATGACGTTGTCGGGAGCGGCGGTGAGCAGTTGGTTCGCCGCCCGCAGATCGATCAGCAGCGCGCCGCCCCAGTTGTCGTCGGAGCCCGCATCGCCGGAGCCGCTGTCGCCGGAGCCGGTGTCGTCGGAGCCGGAGTCTGCGCCCGGACCGGTCGTCGGCAGTTCGCGTACCGCTCCGACGATTCTCGTCTTGACCGTCCGGCCGCCCAGCGGCACGTCCACCGTGTCCCCGACCCGCGCTGAGGCTGCCCGCAGGAACTGGTCCGTCGCGACGGCACGGAGCGCGGCGGGGTGGCTGCTGAGTGCGGTGAGCCGCACGGTGACCACGGGGACCTGCCCGTAAAGGTCGTCCGGGTCGGCGATGGCCCCCGTCGGATAGGTGACGGAGACCGGGCCTCCCGCGGAGCCGGCGGCCGCGAGTCTGAGTGAGGGTTCCGGCAACGCGAGCCCCGCGACGGTCCGCAGCCCCGACCAGTGGCTGCTTTCCGGCAGTGCGACCGGCTGTTCCCTGCCGTCCGGGTGCGCGGCACGCAGCCCTTCGAGGGAGAGCCGGTGGGTCTCCGCGGTGAACGGCTGGGTCAGATCGGTCTCCACACCGGTCAGCGCCACCGGACCGGCCGGTGTGCCATTCGGTGCGTCGGCCTCCTTCCGCAGGTCCAGTGTGAGGGTGTGGGGGCGGCCGTCGGCCGGCAGATCGCCGATCCGGAACTGGTACGGGATCCCATAGCGGTCCTCGACCAGGGCGGTCACCGCGCTGCTCACAGCGGCGGGCGAGGCGCCGTGCGGGGCGCCCTCCGATGTGAGCCGCAGCCGGAGTCTCAGCTGCCCGGTGCCGGCGGGCAGCAGGACGCCGGTCCTCCTGGTGTCGGCGGGTGCGATGCTCTCGAGCAGCGCGGCCGGTGACGTGTCGGCGAGATCGTCCCTGAGCTGCAGGTGGTCGGGGACATGGCGGCTGTCCAGTGCGAGCACCGTCGCTTCCCGGTTACCGGACAGCGTCATGGCGGAGCGGGCGGCGGGGGCGACATCGCGCACCCCGGACAGCCCGCTGTAGGCGCCTGCTTGGCCGAATACGCTGGTACGGGATCCGAGTATCCGGATCGGGGCCCCCGACCGGAAGTCCGCCCGGTCCGCCTGCGACCGGTCCCACGACGCGCTCTGGCCCACCGCCAGGATGCCCATCGACACGGCGAGGACGAGCAGCAGCACCGGCCCCGCGTTGCGGGTGGGACGGCGGCTGAACTGCCAGCCCGCAAGGGCCGTTGACAGCCCGCGGCCGCCGGCCGCGCGGCGCTCGGCCAGCTTCGCCACGGGCGGCAGCAGCCGCAGCGTCAGCACCGTGCCGGCGAGCAAAGCCAGCGCCGGCGCCGCCACCAGCAGCGGGTCGATTCCGAGTTTGCCGTGCGTGTCGCTGCCGAGTGCTCCGCTGCCCGAGGTCTGCCGGTCCAGCTGCCAGTAGGCGACCCCGGCGATGACCAGGAGGCCGACATCGGCACCGGCCCGTACCGGCGCGGGCAGCGCCCTGGGCCGGTTCCGCCGGGGCAGGCCGGACGCGCGGGACGGTGCGAGCGCCGGAACGATCACAGCGGCCGCGCATCCCAGTGCCATGGCGGCCGACACCAGCCAGACCGTCCGGCTGGCGCCCGTGTCGAGATGCAGCCCGATCCGGGCCAGGGCGCCCTGCCCGGACAGCAGCCGGGTCAGCGGACCGGCGAGCAGCGGTCCGCACACCGCGGCGGGCACCGCGAGCAGCAGCGCCTCCAGCGCGGCGAGTGCGGCGATCCGCAGCCGGGACCCGCCCCGGGCCCGCAGCAGCTCCGTCTCGCCGGACCGCTCGGAGCTGAGCAGCCCGGCCACCAGCAGCAGCGCGTAACCGGCGAGCAGCACCAGTTGCAGAGCGACGATCAACAGCGAGGAGCGGGCCACCAGGAGGGCGCGGTCGGCCCGGTCGAGGACGGCGGGCAGCGAGGTGGCGGCGGTGCCTTGACCGCTGAGCACCGGTTCCTTCATCAGCTTCGCCGGGCCGCTCTTCGCCGCCGAGCGCAGGGCACCGATCCGGTCGGTGGTGATGCCGCGGTAGTCGGCGGACGCCAGCCAGGCCGTATCGCCGGGGGTGACGTGCCCGGCGGCGAGTACGGCCGGATCGGTGAGCAGCGGACCGTAGGTGGTGAAGTTGACCGTCCGCACCCCGCGACCGCCCACCTGGTCCAGTTGCCAATACGGATCGGTGCGGTCGGCGGGGCGGTACACGCCGGTGATCAGGACGGTCACCCGCTCGGAGGTGTGCAGCCGGTCGCCCAGCGTGAGTTTCCGGCTGGTCCTCAGTTTCAGTTGTTTCGCGGCGGTTTCGGGCAGTGCGACCTCCACCGGACCGCCGCCGGCGGAGGCGTGCGGCCAGCTTCCCGAGGAGAGCCGTACCCGCGAACGGTCGATCGCGGCGAACAGGGTGAGGTCCGGGTCTCCGGCCCGGGCTGCGGACGTCTGGAGGCTGCGCGGCAGTGCGTAGGGCCCCGAAGAGGACAGCCGCCGCACGGTGACCGGCAAGCCGTCGAAAGTCTGCCGCGCATGCTCGCGCACGACGGGGTCCGCCGCCTCGGCCCTGCCCGGCTGCAACTGTGCGTGGACGACCATCGCCGCGGATGCGGAGCTCTGGGCGGCCAGGGTGCGGCGCAGCCCGGCGTCGCCGATGGAACCTGAGAACGCGGTGAGAGTGGCGAGGACCGAGGTGGTCAGCAGCACGGCCAGCAGCGCCGCGGTGAGCAGCAGCCGATGCGCCCGCACCCGCAGAAAAACGAACCCCGTCACTCATCCCCCCGACCCACGCCCCCGAACGTCTTTCCGGATGCTGGCAGAGGATGGTGGTTTCTGAAACGGTTCGCCCGGGCACCTTCACTGGATTGTGACCGGAATACGGGGACGGAGTACCGGATTCCGCAGAGAGGGCGGGCCCGGTCGCTCAGCCTTCGGTGTTCACCATGGAAGCCGCGGCGTAGGTGAGGTACTTCCAGAGCTCCCGCTCGTGTTCCTCGGCGAGCCCTATTTCGTCCAGGGCGGCCCGCATGTGCTGCAGCCAGGCGTCATGGGCGGCACGGTTCACCTGGAACGGCGCGTGCCGCATCCGCAGGCGGGGATGGCCGCGGTTGTCGCTGTAGGTGCGGGGGCCGCCCCAGTACTGGATCAGGAACAGCGTGAGCCGCTCCTCGGCAGGGCCGAGATCCTCCTCCGGGTACATCGGCCGCAGCTCGGGATCCCCGGCGACGCCCTGGTAGAAGTGGTGGACCAGGCGCCGGAAGGTCTCCTCGCCGCCGACCTGCTCGTAGAAGGTCTGCTCCTGAAGCGTGCCGCGCGGAATCTCTGTCACTCGTCCATGGTCTCAGACGTCACGCCACAGAACCGGGGCCCCGGCTGATCTGCTTGCCCGAGCATCGCTCGCCTCTCGAGCGGGCACGCCGCACAGTGGGGATATGGGCGCAGAACACGGCGCGGACATGGGCGCAGAGCAGGAATTGCGGGCCGCGCTGGTGCGGGAGATCGCGGAGAGCGGCGCCCTGGCGGACCCGGCCTGGCGAGCGGCGTTCGCCGAGGTGCCGCGGCATCTCTTCGTGCCGTACTTCTTTGCCGGCGGCTTCCCCGAACCCGAGCGGCTGTGGGGCGAGGATTCGGACCCGGAGCGGCGCGCGCGCTGGCTGAAACGTGTGTACACCGATGAGGCACTGGCCACCCGGATGCGGGACGGTGAACTGATCTCGTCCAGCAGCCAGCCGTCGCTGATGGCGCGGATGCTGCACAGACTCGATGTGCGGGACGGGGACGCCGTGCTGGAGATCGGCACGGGCAGCGGCTACAACGCGGCACTGCTGGCCCATCGGCTCGGAGACGCCCGGGTCACCACCGTCGACCTCGACCCCGAGATCACCGAGTCGGCCCGCCGGCACCTGCGGGCCGCCGGGTACGCGCCCGCGGTGGTCACCGGGGACGGCGCCGGGGGCTGCCCGGGGCGCGGCCCGTTCGACGCGATCATCGCGACCTGCGAGCTGCCCTCCGTACCGCGGGCCTGGCTCGCGCAGTGCCGGCCGGGGGCCCGCATTCTGGCGCCCCTGTCGACCGGGCTGATCCTGCTCCGGGTGCGGGACGCGGAGCACGCCGAGGGGCGGTTTCTGCGCACGCCCGCCTACTTCGTGCCGCTGCGAGGGGGGTCGGCACAGGAGGCCACCCCGCAGGCCGAAGGGCTGCCCGGCAGTGCGGGCGAGGACGACCTCTTCCGCTTTCTGCTCACCCTGACCGGGGGCAGCCTGCAGCCGGCGGACGCACTCTCCCTCTGGGAGCGCGCGGGGCGACCGCAGAGGGAGAGATACGGCATCACGCTGAGCGACGGGCGCGAGTGGGCCTGGCTGGACGACCCCGACGGGCCGTGGGGCTGGCCGCTGGGACCACAGAGCGGGTCTTAGTCCCGGTGGATCCTGATGGTGGTCCAGGCGCCGACGTGGACCCGGTCGCCCGGTTCGAGCTGAACCGGCACGTAGGGCTGGATCGGGTCCTCGGCACCGTTGACCGTGGTGCCGTTGGTCGAGTTCTGGTCCACCACGGCCCAGGAACCGTCGGGCTGCTGGACCAGCACCGCATGCTGATGCGAGACGCCCGGGTCCTCGGGCGGCACCGACAGATCGATGTCGGGGGACTCGCCGGTGGAATGCCGGCGGCGCCCGATGGTGATCTGGTTCCCGGTGAGCGGAAGCTGCTGCTCGGGG
Source organism: Streptomyces sp. NPDC051320 (assembly GCF_040682175.1). NCBI lineage: Bacteria > Bacillati > Actinomycetota > Actinomycetes > Kitasatosporales > Streptomycetaceae > Streptomyces > Streptomyces sp. NPDC051320. The sequence continues at coordinate 282,724 of NZ_JBFBAL010000002.1, read as the reverse complement.
GAGTAGGCGGGCAGGTTCAGGCCGGTGGCCTCGGGCCCGCTGCGCTGCATCATGGCCATGAAGTACTCACGGTCGGGGCCGACGGTGAGCGACCAGTTCCCGGGCCCCTGGGACTGCTGCGGCACGGGCGGCCGCTGTTGCTGAGGAGGCTGCGGAGCTTGCTGCGGTGCCTGCTGCTGGGGCTGTTGCCCGCCCTGCGACGGTGGGGGCAGCAGCCAGTCGTCGGGGCCCGGCTGTGGCGGCTGAGGCTGCTGGGGAGCCTGCGGTGCACGCGGTGGCTGTGCGAACGACGGGGGCTGGGCGAAGGACGGCGGCTGGGCGAACGACGGCGGCGGAGGCCCGGACTGCTGCTGATACGGCGACGGCGGGGGCGGGCCCTGTCGACTCGACGGGTCGTTCGTCAGCGGTTCGGCAGGACGGTTCATCTGCGAGGGCCGAGAGCTCTGGTAGTCGAACGAGTCCGGCGGCCGCGGCTGCTGGGACTGGAAGTCCGGCGGCAGGTGGGGGGCCACCGGCGTGTACGACGTCGCGGTGTTGGTGAGGAAGTTCCAGCGGCACTCCTCGCAGAACGGCGCTCCGGCCTCCCGGGGGGTGCGGCACTGCGGGCAGAGCTCCGCCTGGGCGGTGGGCTCCGGCGGGTAACCGTAACCGGCGGCAGGATGAAGATTCTGCTGGGCCGGGGCCTGGGGCTGCTGCGGTGGGGGCTGCTGCTGGGGGGCTCCGCCACCGGTGTACGCCGGGGGCGGTGGGGGAGGCGGCGGCACGGCGCCCATGCGATGGCCGCAGACCTCGCACCAGTCGTCGGAACCCGACTGGTGTCCGTTCGGGCAGGTCGGCATGGAGTCGCTTCCCCCTCTCCTCATCCGGCCCGAAGGCCGCAAAACGTTACTTCTGTTGCTTTTGGTTACTTCTTGACACGAACTGTCTTCGTGGAGCGCGTTTCGAGGGTCATCTCGTCCGCCTCCGCGACCTTTGCCTTCAGTCGCACAGTACCTGCCACCTCGTCGACGACGTCCACCACCTTTGCCAGCAGCTTCGCAGTGTCCTCGTTCCCGGAGGCCGCCGCCAGCTGTACCGCACGGCCGAGCTTCGCGGTCGCACCATCCAGATTGCCCGACTTGCGGGCATCCAATCCTTGTTGGATGGCTTGCGCCAGTTCGGCCTGTCCGGTGTAGTGCGCGACCTGCGGATTGATGGAGGTGGACGCCACCATGTCGTCCGTCCACACCGCACGCACCAGCCCCTGCGACAACGTCTGCGGGGTACCCCCGGACGGATCGGTCCCGGACGGCTGGGGGAGGACCAGCGAGACCCGGGCGGCGAGCATCTCCTGACCGATGCCGGCCTCCGGCACCTGCACGCAGATGTGGTAGTCGCGGGACTCGTCACCCCACGAGCCGGTCGGGTAGTCCCCGGCCCGCGGCCCGGCTTCGGTGCGCCGGTCCGTCAACTGCTCGACCCGGGGCGCCACTTGCTTGACGAACTTGATCTGTACGCCGACCGGCGTCCACAGTCGCAGCGAGACGTCCGCGACCTCCTTGCCCATCGCGTGCTCCATCATCCGCGTGAAGTCGGCGGCCAGGCCCGCCGGATCGGCCACGATGTCGGCCGTGCCCAGCAGCGCCGAGGCGATGCCGGTGACCTCCTTGACCTCCCAGTCGGTGCCGACGCCGCGGGCATCACAGGTGAACCGGCCGGCAGCGGCATCGATGGCGGCCCGCAGGTCCTCCGGCGACTCGTGTTCGTTGCGGCCGTCGGTGAGCAGGATCCCGTGCCGTATCACCTGCTCGCCGAGGGGGCTGCCGACCGTGTTCAGCAGCCGGTCGGTGAGCCGGAGCCAGGTGCCGATCGCGGTACCACCGCCCGCGCTCAGCCTGCGCAGCGCCTCCTTGGCCCGGTCGCGGGTCTGCGGATCGGCGATGGCCAGGCCGCCGTTGCCCGGGTAGACGTCCTTCGCCACATGGGTACCCGCGACCACCGAGAAGGCGGTGCCGTCCCGCAGGGCGTCGATGGCCGCGGCCGTCGCGTCGCGTGCGTTGCGCATCTTCGTCGGCGGATAGTCCATCGAGCCGGAACAGTCCACCATGAGCACCACGGCGGCACCGGCCGTCCCGCGGGTGGCGGGCGGCGTGGTCAGCTCGGTGAGCGTGCCCCCGCTGGTGCCGCCGCCGGTCGAGGTGACCGTCACGATGGCGTTGACCTCGCGCCCGCCCTCCGGCAGGAACTCGTTCTGATAGACGTCGACGGAGAATTGCGGCACGGCCGATTTGGAGAAGTTGGCCATCGGGGCGGCTCCTTGAGGGCACGGCTACGGGTACACGGAACCGGCCTGCGGACAGGGATCTGCGGACAGGGATCTGCGGATGCCGAATCTGTGGATCCGGGATCCGCGGATACGGATATAGCGGGCTTCACGCCTCCTTGTAGCCGGATCCTGCCCCTTGTCGCGGCACCAGGAACGGCAGAACGGCCACTGTTACGTTGTCGTGGCCCCCGCCGTCGAGCGCATGACCGACGAGCACCTGCGCGCAGTGCAGCGGTCGGGCGCCCGCGTCGGTGGTGACGACCCGGGCCATCTCCTCGGCCGATTCCGCGTAGTTCCACAGCCCGTCCGAGCAGACCACCACCACGCCGGGGCGGTCCGGTTTGAACGATGCGGTGTGCGGCTCCAGTTCGTACGCGTCGGCGCCGAGCCACCCGGTGATGGCATGGGCGCGCTCGTCCGCGTACGCCTGCGCCTCGCTCAGCAGGCCGGTCGCGACCATCTGCGCGGCCCAGGAGTCGTCCTCGGTGAGCCGTGAGGGCTGCGCGCTGCGGTCGTCGGGCACCCAGTAGACACGGCTGTCGCCGACCCAGCCGACGATCAGGAGACCCCCTGTCACGATGGAGGCGACCAGGGTGCAGGCGGGGGCGTTCTGATGCCGGTGCGGCTCGTGCTCCACGGCAGGCGGGGGCTCCGCGGCAAGGACGTTGACCGCCTCCGACGCGGCGACGATCGCGTCGTGCAGCGCCTGCTGCGGGTGGGTGCCCCGGGGGAGCGAGACCTGCAGCGCCGTATTGGCGGCGCTCGCAGCCGCCGCCGATGCCTCGTCGGGGCGGGTCGCCGATGACACACCGTCACAGACCACGGCGACCACGGCGGGTGAACCGTCGGGCAGGGCAACCGAGGAGACCGCGAAGGCGTCCTCATTGCGGTGGTGGCGCAGCCCCCGGTCGCTGACCGCGGCCACCGCGTCCAGCTGCTGCTCCATGTGGTCGCGCTCGCGCGGCTGGGCGTGCCCGCAGTTCTCGCAGTAACCGTCGTCGTCGATACGGCCGGTACGGCAGGCCACACAAACCTTTTCGCCCTCCGCCGCAGCGGTGGCGGGGACCGCCGGGGTACGCGGGTCGGGGGCGGGCAGCGGATAGTCGTCCGGCGCGGGCGGGTCGTCGCGCCGGACCTGCGGCGGCAGTTCGCCGCCGTCCGATGCGGTGCCCGGCACATCGGCCGCGGACTGTACGGGTGCCGGGTTGCCGGCGCTGTCCTTGGTGGGGGCGGCAGGCCACCCGGCCGTTCCCTTCCCCGCCTCGGCCGCGCCCGGTCGGCCGGCGCCCGCCTCGACGGCGCTCGCCTCCGCCTCCGCCTGCGCGACGGTGGTGGGCCGGGTGTCCGGCGGGCCGGGCACGGCCGACAGGTCGTACCCGCACGCGCCGCAGAACAAGTCGCCGGGTTCCAGCGGCTCCTCGCAGCTGGGGCAGGCAGCCCACTGGTTCATCTGGGACATCAACTCACACCCACGTCCGGGGGCGGAGACGGTTGGCCCGCTCCACCAGTTCGATCCTCTCCTCGCCACGCTGGGCGAGCCGGGCAAGTACCCGGAAAGAGCGTTCCAGGCCGAAGCGCAGGCCCCGCTCGTCGAGTGGACTGCCGAGCAGGGTGGTGGACTCCACCACCTGGCCGCCCCGGCCCCCGGAGAGTATCCAGTCGAGAGCCGTGCCCAGCACTTCGGTGACGAGCTGCTCCCGGCGTACGGCATCGAGACCGAACCCCTGGAGCGCCGTCACCTGGTTCGCCGCCGCCACCAGGTCGTCCAGCAGGGCATCGGTTGCGACACGCCGACGCAGCCTTGCCCGTACGGTGGCCACCCGGGCCGCCGTGTAGTGGATCGACGCCTCGGGCACCGACTCCAGCGTACGGACGGCGCCGCTGCGATCACCCGCCGCCAGCTGCACCCGCGCCAGGCCGAACGCGGCGCTGACGAAGCTCGGGTCCGTGGCCCACACCAGGTGGTAGTAGGCGGCCGCGTTGTCCAACTGGCCGAGCACCTCGGCGCAGACGCCGAGCGCCAGCTTGGGTGCGGGCTCGCCGGGAAACGCGTCGTAGATCGCGTCGAAGGAGAGCGCGGCCGTCTCGCGGTCACCGGTGACCAGCGCCGCCAGACCGCGGTACCAGACGACCCGCCAGTCGTCCGGGTGGCGCGCCTCCAGGGCCTGGATCAGCTCCACCGCGGTGTACGCGTCCTGGTTGTCCAGCCGGGCCCGTACCTGACGCAGCCTGCGCTCCAGCGAATCGCCGGGGGCGGCCTCCAGCGCGGCGATCACTTCGCTCGGCGCCGACACCAGCAGCCCGGCCAGGAAACCGGCGTCGGGGTCGTTCGGATCGACCAGCGGCACGGGGAGCGCCAGTGCGGTGGCGGATGCGTCGAGACCTGCCAGGAACGGCCGGTGCGGCGCGGTCTGCGGTGCGGCCGGCGGCGCCGTGGGCACCGGCGGCCGCTGCGCCGGAATTCCGGGTACGGTGGCGCGGCGCCGCGACGGCAGCGCGCGCATCCCGAGCACCGACACATCGCCCACCGGTTCGGCGAACAGCTCGGTGTCGGTGACCCGCACCTCGGGCCCGAACAGCGTCGAGAGCGCGGGCCGCGGCCGCCCCGTCTGCAGCGACACGGCCTCCCGCAGTACGCCGGTGAGCTGCTCGGCCATCTCCGCGGCCGAGGCGAACCTGCGTGCGGGGTCCGGGTCGGTCGCCCTGACCAGCAGCCGGTAGAAGGACTCGTACGTCCGGAAGACCTCGATGTGGTCCGGGTCGGGAAGGCTGTCCACGAACACGTTCGTGTAGCCCTGGAAGTCGAAGGTCAGCACCGCCAGGGTGCGTGCCACCGTGTAGAGGTCGGAGGCGATCGACGGGCCCACCTCGGCGACCTCGGGCGCCTGGTAGCCGACCGTGCCGTAGATGGCCGACTCGTCGTCGTCCATCCTGCGCACCGCGCCCATGTCGATCAGCTTCAGCTGGTCCTGCTGCTGGATCGCGTTGTCGACCTTGAAGTCGCAGTACAGCACGTTGCGGCTGTGCAGGTGGCCGAGCGCCTCCAGGGCCTCGATCCCGTACGCACAGGCCTGCTCGACCGGCAGCGGATCGCGCTTCCCGCCCCTGCCGCGCCGTTCGTTGGCGATCTCCTTGAGCGACTTTCCCCCGACGTACTCCATGACGATGTAGCCGTCCATGGAACCGGTGCGCTGGTCGAGGTGCTCGACGAAGTTGTAGATCCGCACGATGTTCGCGTGCTCGATCTCGGCGAGGAAACGCCGCTCCGAGATCGCGGCGGCCATCGCGTCCTGATCACCGGTGTCCAGCAGGCCCTTGAGCACCACCCAGCGGTCCGAGACGGCGCGGTCGACGGCCAGATAGACCCAGCCGAGGCCGCCGTGCGCCAGGCAGCCCATCACCTCGTACTGGCCGTGCACGATGTCGCCGGTGCCCAGCTTCGGCACGAAGGAGTACGGGTGGCCGCACTTGGTGCAGAATCCTTCCGTCCTGCCCGGCCTGTCGCCCCGTGAGCGGCCCACCTGGGCGCCGCAGTCGGAGCGGGAACAGAACCGCTTCCGCTCCGGCACCTCCGGATGCTCCATCACCGCGGAGCGCGGATCGGGGCGCGGCACATCAGGGACGGTGACCAGGCCGGCGCCGAGCCGGCTGCGGGCCGAAGAACTCGCCGGAGCCCCGGAGCTGCGCACCGACACGGAACGGGCGGAGGCCCCGCCGGACAGCGCACGCGACAGCCGCCCGGACACCGAGCGGCGCGAGGTCGACGACCGGGACGAGGAGCGCCCGGAGGCGCGGGACGACGAGCCCGGGCTACTGCGCGCGGAGGAACTGTCACCGCCGCGGCCCGCCCGGGTGAGCCCGGTCGGCGGCGAACCCAGCATGCTCGTGGAGGACACCACCGGCGCCAGGCCGCAGACACCGCAGTAGAGCTCGCCGCCGCCCATGTCCTCGTAGCTGCCCTCGCAGCCGGGCCGCTGGCACTTCTGCTGGTCGCTCATACTGCTTCCCTCACGCGTTCCCCCTGTGGTCGGCCGGCCCGGACTGCCTCGGGGCCAGGACCTCCGCCGCCGCCCGCTGGTAGCGCAGCACCGCCTGTTCGGCGACGCGCAGATCGCACGGTGCGCTCCACAGCATTCTGCGGGCCGCGTCGTACCGCTCGATCAGCAGCGGATCCTCGGCCATCCCGTGCCGGGCGACCTTCGCCTTGTACGCGTCCAGCCTGCCGCGCAGTTCCGCGCGGACCGCGAGCGGTGCGGTGACCGCCGACAACGACTCGCGGGCGCGCAGCAGTTCGTCGTCCGCCTCCCGCTCCAACGACTCCAGGAGCGGAGACAGCCGGTGCCACTGTGCATGCCTGCGGTATTCGGCTGCCGCGCGTAACTGCTCCCGCAGCACCGTCGAGGGGCCGCTCACCGCGGGCACCTCCGATGCGGCGATCTTCGCGAGGACCTCGCCGCGCGCCGATCTGGCCTCGGTGAGCGTGCGGTCGGCGCGCGACAGCACGTCCCGCAGCCGCAGCAGCCGCTGCTCGGCGTCCTGCCGCACCGTGAGCACCGCTTCGATCTCGCGCCTGATGTCGTCGAGAGCGCGGGCCGCCCGGTCGTAGCGCTCGGTGTCGGCGCGGCCGCCCCCGGGAGCCGAACTGCCCTGTGCGGGGCGCCAGTAGGCCAACGGGTCGGATATCACCTCCGCGCGCAGCGCCGTCAGCTCGTCGGTGATCTCCGCGAGCTCGTCACCCGCCGGGTGCTCGCCCGGCCGTACGCCGACGGAGTGCGCCAGTGAGCGGGTGCGGGCCAACTCGGCGGCGAGCAGGTCTATCCGGGCGGGGAGCGCGGACCACACCGAGTCGGAGGCGACGATCATGTCCAGGGACTGCGCGTACAGCTCGTTTATCCGGGTCACCAGCTCACCGAGCGAGACATGCTCGGCGAGCCTGGCCGGTCCGGTGACCGAGGACGCGGGCCCGGTGGGTGCGGAGTGGGTGGCGGCACCGGCAAGGGTGACGCCCCGGTCGCGCAGTACGTCGGTGAGCTCGGCCAGGTCCTCCCGGCTGGGCCAGCGCCTGCGCGCCCGCAACTCGCGGGCCTCGTGCAACGCCGCCGTGTAGGCGTCGAAGTACGCCCAGAGCACGGTGATGCGCTGCTCGGTGGCCGCCCAGCGGTCCTTGGTGAGACCGGTCAGCTCGGCGCCCTCGAGGAGCCTTCGGCCGGCGTGGTCCTGCAGGGCGAGGAGCGAGGTCTCGATCGCCTCGTGCTCCGCGCCGAGCCGCGCCAGTGCCCGGTCCACCTCGTCCCGGTCCATCGCCGGTCCGGGGGACCTGTCGGGCCCCTCCGGACCGGGCACGGAACCCGCGACGCCCATCGATCACCTCTCCGCTCGGATCCTGCCTTGCCCCTCCGGGCCCTGCCCTGTTCGACCCTGCTCTGAACACCCCGCCTAGCGGTACTTGGGCGGGGGCGGACCCGATATCCCCTTCATGTCGGCTGCCAGCCACTCGTTGTACGCCTGCATCCAGGGGCTGTCGGCGCCGCCCCTGCGGTAGTCGACGAGCACCTGGTTGATCCGGCGCACCAGATCGTCGTGGCCCAGCTTGGTCGCGACGCCGTAGTACTCGGTGGTGAACGGCTCGCCCTTGAGGGCGACTGCCGGGTCCTGCGCCGCCTGGCCCGCGGCCAGTGCGTTGTCCGTCACCACCGCGTCGACCAGGCCCAGCTGGATCCGCACCAGGCAGTCCAGCTGGTTGGGCACCGTGCGCTGCTCGGTCGGCGTGTCGGCGAAGATCGCGCCGAACGACTTCTGCTTCAGCGCGTCGTACGCCGTGGAGCCGGTGGCCGTGCAGACCCGCTTGCCCCTGAGCGTGTCGTTGTACCCGGTGATCGTGGAGTCCTTCGGTGCCAGCACCTGCTGTCCCGCCTGGAAGTAGGCGGTGGAGAAGGCCACCTGACTGATCCGCGCACAGTTGATCGTCATGGTCCGCACCACGATGTCGACCTTGTCGTTCTGCAGTGCTTCGATCCGCTGATTGGTCGGGATGGCACGGTAGGTGACCTTGTCGGGATCGCCCAGGATGTTCTTCGCTATGGCACGCACCAGGTCAATGTCGAAGCCCTCCAGCGTGCCGCTCGCCGGATCGCGGTAGCCCCAGCGGTAACTGTTCTGGTCGACACCGACGACGAGGCGGCCGGCCTTCTTGATCCTGTCGATGGTCGGACCGCCGGCACTGGACGGCTGCAGACTCGCTTCCGGGTCCTTGCAGGTGTCGGCCTTCACGGGCGACGCCGTCACCACCCCCTGGCCGGTCGGCTGCCCGAAGTCCTCCGGGCCGGCCGCGCCCAGGGAGAGCGGGACCAGCGTCGCCGTCGCCGTCAGCACGCAGGCCGCTGCCATCCCGGTGACACCGCCCCAGCCACGCGGCACGCTGCGCCTCCTCACCCGGCGCCCCTGCATACGGTGACGCCTCCTCATCGGTACTCCGAAAGCCTGCGGCTCACACCCAGCCCGGCGGCCGCGGCACCCAGCACCGCCAGCACCGCGGCGCCCACCGGCAGTCCGGCCAGCGCGCCGCGCCCGTCCGATGCGGCGCTGGTGAACTCGATCTGTTCATGGGCGAGTGCCTGCTCCAGCGCCTTGTCCACCTGATCGAAGCACTGGCCGGTGGAGTCCGTCCTGCCGATGACCTGTTTCAGCGCGTCCTCGTAGTCTCCGCTGTCATCGGTGCGCCGGGCGGTGGCGTGCCGGCCCTTCCAGACCTTGACGTCCGTGACCGCGGCCCGCACCGGCTTGCTGCCCGCCTTGTCATCGGCAAGGCTCACCGCCTTGTCGAGTCCGCTGACCAGGGACGCCATCTCCTGTGAGTAGGCGAACTCGTACTGGTCGTGCTTGCCGTCCTTGGTCAGCACGGCGCCGCGTGCGACCAGGGTGAGGTTCTCGTCGGAACGGGCCTTGAGCGAGCTGATCCGGGCGTCGTTGAGCACCTTGAGTGATTCCTGGCCGTGTGCCCTGGAGGTGTGCAGGTCGGCGCCCGCGACCAGATGCCCGGTGACCATCCACAACAGCACCACGGCGGAGGCGACCGAGGCAGCCAGCAGGCCGTGGTTGAACACCCGGTTGGTGCGCAGGAAGTTCCGCCGCTGCAGGTAGATCAGCCCCGCCAGCGCCAGCACACCCGCCGCGGTCCCGAAGTAGGGCCAGGCGGCGGCGGAGTCGTAGTCGTCGTACAGCCGGCCGGTCTCCGCCTCGTAGAGCTTTTCGGCGGCCGGCAGCAGCTCCGTGTTCATCTGCTGGTTGGCATACCGGAGATAGGCGCCGCCGAGCGGCAGTCCCTGCCGGTTGGTGGCCCGGGCGCGCTCGATCAGGCCGGTGTAGCGGGGGAGCTGCTCGTTGATCTGAGATATCTGCCGACCGGAGTCGGTCGAACTGTCCGTGTTGGCTGCGGCTTTCACCAGCAGCCGGGACGCCGTGGCGATGTCTTCGTCGTACCGGGCACGCACATCGGCGGGCTCCTGGGTCCCGGCGAGGAAGCCGCCGGCCGCCGCCGTGTCCGCGTCGGCCAGCGAGCGGTAGATGTTCGCCGCGTCCGCGCTGAGCGGCTGGCTGTGGTTCACCACATCATCGGCAGCCGCCGCACGGTTGGAGATCTCGAGTGCCGTCACCGCTCCGAAGGTCACCACCAGCGCGGCCACCAGCGAACCGATGACCCACAGCCGGCCCGGCTCGGTCCTCGCCGCGGCGCGGAGCCGCTTCCGGGACGGGGGCCGGCCGCTGCCGGGCGCCGGCGGGTGCGCGGACGGCGACGGCGCGGGCGCAGGGGGCTGCGCAGGCGGTGGAGCCTGCGTCGTGCCCCCGATCGACGGCTGTACCACTTGACCTCCCCCTCGGTCGCGGACCCGTGGTCACGGACGGTGTCCCGTCTCCCGCGGCGTCGGGGGACGAGTGCCCGGCCAGCAGTATGGCCGCAGGGAGCTGCCTTCACACCGGGATTGGCTGGATCCTGATCAACCCGTCGCCCGCCTCCCCGCTGTGTCCCCACCATGAATACGTGATCGCGATCATTTCGGTTCCCATTCCGGCCGTACCGATCTCCGGTTCACCCGCAGGGGCAACGGCTTGTCGCGCCGTCAGGCCTGCGACGGGCGTCAGGCCTACGTCGGGCGTCAGGCACGGGTCGCGCCGTCAGGCATACTGCGACCGAACCCGGGCCCGCGCCTCCGCGGGCGCCCCCACCCGGTCGAGCCCCAGCAGGGCGGCGCCGAGCACCGGCGACTCGGTCACCACCCGTGGCACCGCCTTCGGCGCGCGCTCGGCCAGCAGCCGGCCGATGTGGTCGTCCAACTGGGGGTGACGGGCGGCCAGTACGCTGCCGCCCAGCAGTACGGGTGTCTCCTCACCCAGCAGACCGAGCCGCCCGAGCGCCACCGTGGCCAGCGAGACGACCTCCTCGGCCTGCCGCTCGACCAGCGAGCGCGCCGTCGCGTCACCGGCCGCCGCGGTGGCGAACAGCACCGGTGCCAGTTCGTGCTTGCGCCGGGCCGGCAGCCGGCCCAGGTGCAGCGCCTCGATCAGGGCGTACATCGTCGGCAGCCCGAAATGCGCGGGCAGCGTCCGTGCCAGCGCGGTCGGGCCGCCCCGCCCGTCCTCGGCCCGCGCCGCATGCCACAACGCCTCCTCGGCCAGCCCCCCGCCACCGCCCCAATCACCCGAGATCCGGCCGATCGCCGGGAAGCGGGCGGTGCGCCCGTCAGGTGTCATGCCGACACAGTTGATGCCGGCGCCGCACACCACGGCCACCCCGCGCGGCTCGTCCACCCCCGCCCGCAGAATCGCGAAGGTGTCGTTGCGCACCTCGACCGAACGGCCCCAGTGACGGGCCCGTATCGCGACGGCCAACTCCTGCTCCTCGACGGGCAGATCGGCGTTGGCCAGGCAGGCGGACACGAAGCCGGCGAACGGCTCGTCCGCTGCGCGGCCCGCCGCCCGCGCCGCCTGGTCGACCGCCACGGCCAGCACGTCCACCGCGGCGTCGACCCCCACCACCGGCGGCTGGAAGCCGCCGGCCCGGCCCCTTCCCAGGACGGTGCCGTCCGCCGCGATGACGGCCACGTCCGTCTTGCTGTTGCCGGCGTCGATCGCCAGCACACTTGCCGTCACGCCCACGCCAGGTGCTCCCGGTTGTGCGCGAGGAGCTTGTCCGTCAGCTCATCGGCGTATGCGTACTGCCCGATCAGTGGGTGGGCGAGCAACGCCCGGAAGACCCGGTCGCGGCCACCGCGCAGCGCTGCTTCCAGGGCCAGGTCCTCGTACGCCGTGACGTTGGCGATCAGCCCGGCGTAGAGCGGGTCGATGGCCGGCACCGCGAGCGGAGTCGCGCCGCTGCCGTCCACGGTGGCCTGGACCTCGATCACCGCGTCGTCGGGGAGGAACGGCAGCGTGCCGTTGTTGTAGGCGTTCACCACCTGGTAGCGAGAACCTCCCGCCCGTCTCCCCCCGCCACCCTTGCCCGAGGGCCCTTCGGGGCCGCCCCTGCCTCCTCCGAGCAGCGACGACGCCAGGTCCACCGCCGCCTCCGAGTAGAAGGCCCCGCCCCGCTGGGCGAGCAGCGCGGGCTTCTCGTCCAGCTTCGGGTCCCCGTACATCGCCAGTAGTTCCTTCTCCATCGCGGCGACCTCGGCCGCCCGCGACGGCTTGCCGCCCAGCTCCCGCACGACCTCGTCGTGCGCGTAGAAGTACCGCAGGTAGTACGAGGGCACCACACCAAGACGGTCCAGGACCGAGCGCGGCAGGTGCAGATCGTCCGCGATGGCGTCACCGTGCTCGGCGAGCAGCTTCGGCAGCATGTCCGTGCTCTCGGGGCCACCGATGCGCACGCCCAGCTCCCAGCTGAGGTGGTTGAGGCCCACGTGGTCGAGGAACACGTCGGACGGCGCGACATCGAGGCGCGCGGCGAACTTCCGCTGGAAGCCGATGGCGACGTTGCACAGCCCGACGGCCTTGTGCCCGGCCTGCAGCAGCGCCCGGGTGACGATGCCGACGGGGTTGGTGAAGTCGATGATCCAGGCGTTCGGGTTGGTGCGCCGGACCCGTTCGGCGATGTCCAGCACCACCGGCACCGTACGCAGCGCCTTGGCGAGGCCGCCGGCCCCCGTCGTCTCCTGTCCGACGCAGCCGCACTCCAGCGGCCAGGTCTCGTCCTGCAGCCGGGCCGCCTGTCCGCCGACCCGCAGCTGGAGCAGTACGGCGTCGGCGTCGGCGATGCCCGCGTCCAGGTCCGAGGTCGTGGTGATGACGCCCGGGTGGCCCTGCTTGGCGAAGATCCGCCGGGCCAGGCCGCCCACCAGCCCGAGACGGTCGGCCGCGGGGTCGACGAGTACCAGTTCGCTGATCGGCAGCGTGTCCCGCAACCGGGCGAAGCCGTCGATGAGTTCGGGCGTGTAGGTGGACCCGCCCCCCACTACTGCGAGCTTCATGTCAGCTACCCCTTCACTCCGGTCAGTGTGACGCCCTCGACAAAGGCCTTCTGCGCGAAGAAGAAGACGAGGATCACAGGGGCCATGACCAGTACGGTCGCGGCCATGGTCAGGTTCCAGTCGGTGTGGTGCGCACCCTTGAAGGACTCCAGGCCGTAGGAGAGTGTCCAGGCCGCCGGGTTCTCCGAGGTGTAGATCTGCGGTCCGAAGTAGTCGTTCCAGGCGTAGAAGAACTGGAAGAGCGCGACGGCCGCGATGCCCGGTTTGGCCATCGGGACGATGACCCTGATCAGCGTGCGGAATTCGCCGCAGCCGTCGACCCGGGCGGAGTCGATGTACTCGTTGGGGATGGTCAGCAGGAACTGCCGCAGCAGGAAGATGGAGAACGCGTCGCCGAAGGCCATCGGGATGATCAGCGGCCAGAGCGTGCCGGAGAGGTCCAGCTGCTTCGCCCAGAAGAGATACATCGGGATGATCACGACCTGCGGCGGCAGCATCATCATCGAGATGACGAGCATCAGCGACAGATGCCGGCCGCGGAAGCGGAACTTGGCGAGCGCGTAGGCCACCGGTAGGGAGGACACCACGGTCAGTACGGTGCCGAGACCGGCGTACAGCAGGGTGTTGCGCCACCAGGTGAGGAACCCGGGGGTGTCGAAGACCTTGCGGTAGTTGGACCACTCGAAGGTGTGCGGCCACAGATCCCGGGTGAGGGTCTGCTGGTCGCTCATCAGTGAGGTGAGGACCACGAACACGAACGGCAGCACGAAGAAGAGCGCGGCGGCCACCCCCAGGGCGTGCACCGCGATCCAGTGCAGCAGGGCGCTGCGGCGCGCCGTCCGCCGGGCTTCGGTCACGTCGTCCGGTCGCGGCGAGGGCCGGTCGACGGTCCGGGTGAGCTGGGTCATGACGTCAGTCACCTGCCTGTACGAGTCCGCTGCGACGCCGCATCAGGAGGGCGGTGAAGGCCATGGCGAGGGCGAAGAGGACCAGCGCGACCACGCAGGCGGACCCGTAGTCGAAGCGCTGGAAGCCGAGCGTGTAGACGAGCTGCGGCAGGGTCAGCGTGGACTTGTCGGGGAAGCCGGGCTGGAACTGCTGGCCGCTGCCACCGATGATGCCCGATGCGACCTTCCCGGCCACCAGCGGCTGGGTGTAGTACTGCATCGCCTGAATGATCCCGGTGACCACCGCGAACATCACGATCGGTGAGATGTTCGGCAGCGTCACGAACCGGAAGCGCTGCACCGCGGACGCCCCGTCCAGTTCGGCCGCCTCGTACTGCTCCTTCGGTACGTCCAGCAGCGCGGCCATGAAGATCACCATCAGGTCACCGATGCCCCAGACCGCGAGCATGGTCAGTGCCGGCTTGGACCAGCTCGCGTCGGTGAACCAGCCGGGCGTCGGCAGGCCGATGTCGCCGATGATCGAATTGACCGGACCGGTACCGGGGTTGAGCAGAAAGACGAAGGCGAGGGTGGCCGCGACCGGGGGCGCCAGATAGGGCAGGTAGAACAGGGTCCGGAAGACCCCGGCACCGGTCTTGATCCTGGTGATCAGCAGCCCGATGCCGAGACCGAAGACCACCCGGCAGGCGACCATCACGATCACCAGCCAGAGGGTATTGCGCATCGCCGGCCAGAAGTCCGGGTAGTTCGCGAAGACGTACGTCCAGTTCTTCAGGCCGTTGAAGACCGGGGCCTTGAAGCCGTCGTACTCGGTGAACGAGAAGTAGACGGTCGAGACCAGCGGGTAGACGAAGAAGACACTGAACCCGATGAGCCACGGCGACATGAAGGCCGCCGTCCGCATCGCCGATCTCCGGCGCTTCGAACTCAGGGTGTAGGTGGCCATGGTGGGGCTACTTCGCCTTCTCGATGTCCGTGTCGATCTGGTCCGCGGTCTTCTGCAGACCCGCCTGCAGATCCTTCGCCTTGCCGGACTCGAAGTCGTAACCGAAGTCCTGCAGGGTCACCTGGTAGGTGCCGCCGTTGACGGAGGCCGGGGTGGTGTTGGACTTCGGGTTCTGCGCGATGTCCAGGAAGGTCTGCAGGCGCGGGTCGAACGTCAGCTTCGGCGACTTGAGCGCGGCCAGCGTGGAGGGGACGTTGTGGATGTCGTTGGCGAAGCCGACCACGGCGTCCGTGTCGGTGGTGATGTACTTGACGAACTCCCAGGCGGCGTTCTGCTTCTTGCTGGTCGACGCGATGCCGACGACGGTGCCGGTGATATAGCCTTTGCCGTAGCTGTCGGCCTGGTCCGCGGGCACCGGCAGCGGCGCGACACCGATGTCCACCTTCGACTTGGCGTCCTCAGCCATGCCGAGCCGCCACTCACCATCGACCTGCATCGCGACCTGGCCGGTCTGGAAGGGGTGCTTGGCGCCCCACTCGTCGCCGAAACCGGACCGGAACTTCTCCAGCTTGGTCAAGCCGCCGAGTTTCTTCACCAGGCCCTGCTGCCAGGTGAACATCTTCGCGAAGGCGGGGTCCTTGGCGACGTCGGACTTGCCGTTCCGGTCGAAGTACGTCGGGCTCCACTGGGCGACCAGGTGCCCGGGGGTGGACTCGTAACCGTGGAACGTCGGCATGAAGCCCAGCTGCTGATACGAGTCGCCCTGCGGCTCGGTGAGCTTGACCGCGTCCTGGTCGAACTCGGTCCAGGTCCTCGGCGGGGAGGTGATCCCGGCCGCTTTGAACGCGTCCTTGTTGTAGTAGAGCGCGTACGCGTCACTGAGCAGCGGCAGGGTGCAGCGCTTGCCGTCGAACTGGGTGTACGCCTGCAGCGGCTTGGTGAACGTCGTGTCGAGGTCGATCTTCGACTTGTCGAGGAACGGCTTGAGATCGGCGAAGGCACCGGACGAGCAGAACTTCCCGACGTTGTCGGTGGTGAACGACGAGACCACGTCGGGGGCGTTCGAACCCCCGGCCCGCAGCGCCTGGTTGATCTTGTCATCGGTCATATTGCCGACGGTCTTGACCGTGATGTTCGGGTGCGCCTTCTCGAAACGGTCGACGTCCGCATGGATCGCCTTCACCTCGCTGGGGGCGCTCCACCCGTGCCAGAAGGTGAGGGTGGTCTTCGCGTTCGGGTCGTCGGTCGCCCCACCGGAGCTCTGGCCGGTACAGGCGGCGGCGAGCAGCAACATGGAGGCAGCGGCGACGGCGGCCGCGGCAGCTCGGCGGTTTCTGGGCATGACGGAATCTCCCTCTGGCGGATCCGGGGCTGTACGGGGCGGTGCGGGGTCGGAGCGAGTGGTGCGGGAGCGGCTCGTGCGCGAGGTCAGTGGGACGAGGTGTCGAAGACCTCGTCGCGGGTGGTGGCGAGGGCGCTCTCCAGCGCGCCGCGCAGTACGGGATGTTCCTGCACGGTGCCGAGCACCAGCCGCGGCCGGGCGGCGGCCAGCTCGGCGAGCTCCCCCTGGACGAGTTCACGCAGCGGTTCCCCGCCGGCCACGATCAGGTCCCCGGACAGCACGAGCAGTTCGGGATCGAGCACCGCGACCAGCGAGGCCAGACCGGTGGCGATCCCGGTGGCGAACACCTCGAGCAGCCGCCGGTACGGCCCGGAGCCGGCCCGCGCGGCCTCGGCGATCAGCGCGCTCGCCACCTCGGCGTGAGAACCGTGCCCGATGTCCTCGATACCGGCCTCGCGGGCCAGCCGGGCCAGCGCCTGGGACCCGGCGAGTTCCTGGAAGCCGCCGGCGTTGGCCTTGGTGACCTGGCGTACCAGTGGCGCACCGGGCACCGGCATGAACCCGACCTCACCGGCGCCGCCGGTGAAGCCGCGGTGCAGCCGGCCGCCGAGGACGACGGCGGAGCCGATGCCCTCCTCGTTCCAGAGCAGTACGAAGTCGTCGTGCCCGCGGGCAGCGCCGAGCCGCTGCTCGGCGACGGCGACCAGATTGACGTCGTTCTCGTACTCGACCGGCATCGGCAGGGCGCCGGCCAGTGCGTCGAGCAGCGTGGGGGAGTGCCATCCGGGCAGGTGCGAGGCGTAGCGGAGCCGCCCGGTGTTCGGGTCGAAGGCGCCCGGCGTGCCCATCACCACCCGCCGCACATCGGCTCGCACCAGACCTGCGGCCTTCACCGCACCGTCGAGGGCGTCCGTCACCTGCCGCACGACACCGGTGCCGCGCCGCCCCGGGGTCGCCAGCCGGAACTCCCCGACGGTCCGCCCGGTGATGTCGGCCACGGCGGCCCGGATGCGCTGCGGGTTCACATCGATCCCGGCCGCGTAGGCGGCCTGCGCGTTGACCGCGTACAACTGCGCGCTGGGTCCGGGGCGGCCCTCGCTGGTGCCGGTGGCCAGCACGAGTCCGGCCGCTTCGAGACGCGCCAGCAGCTGGGAGGCGGTCGGCTTGGAAAGGCCGGTGAGCTTGCCGATCCTGGTGCGGGACAGCGGCCCGTGCTCCAGCAGCAGATCGAGCGCGGCCCGGTCGTTCATCGCTCGTAGCACCCGGGGTGTACCCGGGGTGGCTCCACCGGCCATGTCGCACGCACCTGCCCGTGTCAGGAAGTCACTGTCAGGGAATCCCTATCAGCCGCGCTGTCAGCGACCACTGCGGGAATCACTGTTAGGAAAGTTTCCAATCCCTGAGGAGGAACGTAGGCCGCAGGTCAGCCGGCCGTCAATGGGCAGCCCCGCTCCGGCGACCAAAGCGTTACCCGGACACGACGCAGGGCGCCCCCGCGGAGTACCCGGGGACGCCCTGGTGGAGAAGGAGAGCTGCTGTTACTTCAGGTGTTACTTCGAGAGATCCTGTGAGGGGATCGGTGATGCCGCGATGGACTGCGGAGAGGTCGGGCTGGCCAGCGCCGAGGGCGCCGCCCCCGCGACCGAAGCGTCGACCGGCGGCTCCTCGGTATCCACCGTGACCGGCCCGCCCACGATACGGATGCCTGCCTCGTCCAGCGCTCGCTTGAGCCGCCAGCGCAGCTCCCGCTCCACGCCCAGTGCCTTGCCCGGCATCGTCTTGGCCGAGACCCGCAGCACCATCGAGTCGAGCAGCACCGAGTCCAGGCCCAGCACCTCGACCGGGCCCCAGAGGCGCTCGTTCCACGGCTCGGACTTCGCCAGGTCCTCGGCCACCGTGCCGATGACCTCGCGCAACCGCTCCAGGTCCTCGGTCGGTTTCACCTGAACGTCCACCGCCGCCGTCGCCCAGCCCTGGCTGAGGTTGCCGATCCGCTTGATCTCGCCGTTGCGGACGTACCAGATCTCGCCCTTGTCACCGCGCAGCTTGGTCACCCGCAGGCCGACCTCGATGACCTCGCCGGAGGCGACGCCCGCGTCGATGGTGTCCCCGACCCCGTACTGGTCCTCCATGATCATGAAGACGCCGGACAGGAAGTCGGTGACCAGATTGCGGGCACCGAAGCCGATCGCGACACCCGCGACACCCGCCGATGCGAGGAGCGGCGCGAGATCGATCTTCAGCGTGGAGAGGACCATCAGCGCGGCGGTGCCGAGAATCACGAACGACGCCACCGAGCGCAGCACCGAGCCGATCGCCTCGGAGCGCTGGCGGCGCCGCTCGGCGTTCACCAGCAGGCCGCCGAGCGCGGTGCCCTGAACGGCGGTGGCATGGCGGTTCATCCGGTCTATCAGCCGGGTGAGCGAGCGCCGGATGATGGAGCGCAACACCACCGCGATGACCAGGATCAGCGCGATCCGCAGACCGACCGACAGCCAGGTGGCCCAGTTCTGCTCCACCCAGGCGGCGGCGCTGTCGGCCGACCGCTGTGCCCCGTCGAGGCTGCCGGCCGACCCGGCCCCGGCGCCGTCGCCCGCCGCAGCGAACCAGGTCACAGCAGTCACGACGGGAACCTCCAGAAGCACGGGCGGACGTTCCACACTAACGGCGCAGCGGTCCTTCTCCGCGCCCCTCCGCGCCGACGAGACGTCTCTCACCTGCGATGGAGCGGAGTGTGGGCGAAAACACTCCGAGCCCGTTACCTGACGTTGGTAGCGCTTCGACCAGGCAGGAGTAGAGACTGAGAGCAGATCGTCCCGGCGCGAGCCACGCGCCGCCGGCGTACAAGGAGGCATCCGTCGTGCCGCATGTCCTGGTCCTCAACGCGTCGTACGAGCCGCTCGGCGTCGTACCGCTCCGTCGCGCACTCGTCCTCGTCCTGGAGAACAAGGCAGTCTCCCTGGAAGAGTCCGGCGCCTTCATGCACAGTGCCACCCGCATCGTCCCCGCGCCCAGCGTCGTACGACTGAAGCGGTTCGTCCGAGTCCCCTACCGGGGGCCCGTCCCCCTCACCCGCCGCGCGCTCTTCGCGCGGGACGGCGGGCGCTGCATGTACTGCGGTGGCGTCGCAACCAGCGTCGACCATGTCATTCCGCGCAGCCGCGGCGGACAGCACCGCTGGGACAACGTGGTGGCCGCGTGCCGCCGCTGCAACCACGTCAAAGCCGACCGACACCTGCTGGAACTGGGCTGGCGGCTGCACCAGCAGCCCGCCCCGCCGAACGGACTGGCCTGGCGCATCATCGGCACCGGGCATCGCGACCCGCGCTGGCTGCCGTACCTGCAACCCTTCGGTGCGGACGACGCGCTGGCTCGGATCGACGGCATCTCCGCCTGAGGGGTCCGGGGCGTCGGCGGCAGGTCTCACGTTGTGCTGTTCGGGTGGTGAGCGCACCACCTCCGTGGCGAAGGTGTCAACGCGTGGCGCCGGTGTGTCTGAATTGTCTGCGGAGAGGAAGTGTGGACTGGCCCCGCAGGGAACAGAAAGTGATCCGGAACACGTTGGCTGAATGTATACGGATGGGGCCGCGCCCAGTGGGTAGGGCTGTGTCCGACCTTGTAGCCGACCTTACGGAGGCCTCTGTGGCCGCTTCAGTCCAGCTTCTGCCCCCGGCCCTGTCCAAACGGGTGCCCGAGCTCATGCCCGTCCTGATGACCGACCCCGATGCCAGCACCAGCTCCATGGAACTGCCGCTGACGAGCGAACCGCCGCTCGCCGATGTCTCGCCCCTCACCAGCGAGCCGCCGCTCGCCGATGCCACGCCGCTGACCAGCGAACCGACCGCATACGGAACAGCCGCCGGAATCTGACGCCGCAGCCCGCAGCCCGCCGCCGGAAAACGGAAGCCGCAGCAGGATCCGCAGTCCGAAGCCGGCCGCCCGAGCCCGAACGGGGAGTCCGCATGAGTCTTGCCAGGCTCGCCGCGCTGCACGGAGTCGCCACCTCGTACGCGCCCTCAGCAGACGTCACCGTTCCGATCCGCGACGCCACCGTGATCGCCGTGCTCGCGGCGCTCGGCGTCGACGCGTCGACGCCGGAGGCGGTGCGCGAGGAGCTCGACCGGCAGGCGGCGGCCGCAGGGAGCCGGCTGCTGCCGGGGACCGTGGTGGCCCGGGGCGATGTGCGGCCGCAGGCGGTCCGTGACCTTCCGGACGGGACCACGCTGCGTATCGAGACCGAGCAGGGCACGACCCTCGACGCCTGGCATCAGCTGCCGTTAGGGGTGCACCGGCTGCATGCCGAGGCGCCCGACGGGCGGAGCGGGCAGGCCACACTCGTGGTGGCGCCCGAGCGGGTGCCGCAGCCACCCGGGCGCACGCACGGCTTTCTGGTCCAGCTCTACTCGCTGCTGTCCGCCCGCTCCTGGGGGATGGGCGACCTCGGCGACCTCGCGGACCTCGCCGCCTGGTCGGGTCGGGTGCTCGGTGCCGGGTTCGTACAGGTCAACCCGTTGCACGCGGCGGTGTCGGGCACGCCCACCGACCCCTCGCCCTACCGGCCGTCGTCCCGCCGCTTTCCCGACCCCGTCCATCTGCGGGTGGAGGCGGTTCCCGAGTACGCGTACGTCGAGGACCAGGGACGGCTGAAGCAGGCCGCAGCACTGCGCGACGCCGTTCTGCGGGAGGGCGGACTGATCGATCGCGACGCGGTGTGGGCGCTGAAGAAGGAAGCCCTGGAGCTGGTGGCGCGCATCCCGCTCGCCCCCGGGCGGCGCGCCGCCTACGCGGACTTCCTCGCCGCGCAGGGCCAGGCCCTCGACGACCACGCCACCTGGTGCGCACTGGCCGAAGTGCACGGCTCCGACTGGCACGGCTGGCCCCCGGGACTGCGCGACCCCCGCTCGGCCGAGACGGCCCGGGCCCGCGTGGAGCTGCAGGACCGGGTGGACTTCCACATGTGGCTGGCCTGGCTGACCGACACCCAGCTCGCCGCCGCGCAGCGCGCCGCCGTCGACGCGGGAATGGAGATCGGCGTCGTCCACGACCTGGCCGTCGGTGTGCACCCGGGCGGCGCCGACGCCTGGGCGCAGCAGGACGCCTTCGCCGCCGGCATGTCGGTGGGCGCCCCGCCGGACGCCTTCAACGCCCGGGGGCAGGACTGGGGCCTGCCGCCCTGGCGCCCCGACGCACTCGCCGCTTCGGGTTATGCGCCCTTCCGGGGGCTGCTGCGCGGCATCCTGCGCAACGCCGGGGCACTGCGCATCGACCATGTGATGGGTCTCTTCAGACTCTGGTGGGTGCCGGACGGCGTCGACCCCACCGAGGGCACCTACGTCCGCTACGACGCCGAGGCCATGCTCGCCATCCTGGCGCTGGAGGCCCACCGGGCCGGTGCCGCGGTCATCGGCGAGGACCTCGGCACCGTCGAGCCCGGTGTGCGGGAGGCCCTGTCGAGCTCCGGCGTACTCGGCACCTCCGTGCTCTGGTTCGAGCGCGACTGGAGCGATACGGGGCGGCCCTTGCCACCCGACACGTGGCGGGAGGGCTGCGTGGCGACCGCCACCACCCACGACCTGCCGTCCACCACCGCTCGGTTGACCGGTGAACACGTCGAACTGAGGCACCGCCTGGGCCTGCTCACACGTCCCCTCCGGCAGGAGGAGGCCGAGGACCGCGCGGAGGTCTCCGAATGGCTCGGCCTCTTCTCCCGCAGCGGACTGCTGCCGGAGGGCCCCGGCTGCGAGGAGGGCGAGGTCCGCGCCGTCTACCGCTTCCTGCTCCGCACCCCCGCGCTGATGACCGGCGTCTGGCTGCCGGACGCGGTGGGCGACCGCAGGCCGCAGAATCTGCCCGGCACCTGGGACCAGTACCCGAACTGGCGGCTGCCGATCGCCGATGCGCAGGGCCACCCCGTCGCCCTCGAGGAGTTGACCGCATCACCCCGTCTGCACCGGCTGATGAGTGAGTTCCCGGCGCGTAGGACACCCCCGGGCGCTCCTCGCGCTCAGGCGTTCGCTACGTTGGGTCCGTGGACAAGAAGAACGCCCTGCGCGCCGGCGCCGTAGCAGCCGGTACGACGCTGATGATGCTGCTCATGTCGTCCCCTGCGCTCGCGGTGACCCGCGACAACGGCGACGACCCCGGTCCCGGCCTGAGCGTGATCCAGACGATCGGCCTCTACGTGCTCATCCCACTGGCGCTGTTCGCGATCATCGCCGGACTGGTGATGGTGCTCGACAAGTCCCACAAGAAGGCCTAGCACCACCGCCGGCGTACCGGCCGCACCACGGTCCGACATGCTTTTCCGAGGCGCTGCGGAGTTGCCCACGCGACTCCGCAGCGCCTCTGTGCGCGGGATAGGTTGCGGGGCATGACCGAGTGGGACATCAAGAAGCTCCGGATCCTGCGCACCCTGAGCGAGCGCGGGACCGTGACGGCCACCGCCGAGGCGCTGCTGATGACCCCGTCGGCCGTCTCCCAGCAGCTCACCAATCTCTCGAAGCAGCTCGGTGTCCCGCTGCTGGTGGCCCAGGGCAGGCGGGTCAGGCTCACCGACGCGGCCCATCTCGTACTCCGCCACGCGGAGGCGGTGTTCGCCCAGCTGGAGCGCGCCGACGCCGAGTTGGCCGGTTATCTCCACGGCGAGGCCGGCGAGGTCCGGGTCGGGGCCTTCTCCACCGCGGTGCCGGCCCTGGTGGTGCCCGCCGTGGCTGCGCTGCGGGCGACCAGTCCGGGTGTCGGTGTCCGGGTCAGGGAGGCGGAGGCGGCCGAGGCGTACGAGCTGCTCTCCGGCGGCGATGTCGATCTGGCCCTCTCGCTCGCCGCCCATGCGCCGACGGCGGGCGACCCGCGCTTCACCCGGGTGTCCCTGCTGGCCGACCCGCTCGACGTCGCACTGCCTGCCGGGCATCGGCTGGCCACCGCCGAGGGGTTGCGGCTCGCCGACCTCTCCGCCGAGGCGTGGATCTTCGGGGGCAGCGGCCCCTGGTCGGAGATCACCACCGTCGCCTGCGAAGCTGCCGGATTCGTCCCCGAACAGGCGCACAGTGCGGCGGGCTGGACGGCGATCCTGGCCATGGTGGAGGCGGGGATGGGCATCGCGCTGGTCCCCAGGATGGCCGCCGCGGAGCGCCGTACCGGTGTGGTGACCCGCGTGCTGAGCGCCGATCAGCCGCGGCGCCAGGTGATCGCCGCGGTGCGCCGCGGTGCGCAGGACGGTCCGGCGGTGGCCCGGGTGCTCGCGGCGCTGCGCGACGCGGCGGCGGCTCGCGGCCACCAGGAGAACGTTCAGGATTACTGAAAGGATTGTCCGGAAACTTTCGGTGGACATGACCGGTTCGGCCGAGGCAAAGTCGAGTCATGACTTCGACTGATGCACCGGACTTCCAGGACCCGCACGCCAACGACGCAGCCCCCTACGGCGGCGGCGACCCGTACGCCGACTACCGCACCGGGGACTTCCCGTTCACCGAACTGGTGGACCTCGCCGACCGCAGGCTCGGTGCGGGCGTCGTCGCCGCCAATGACGAGTTCTTCGCCGAGCGGGAGAACCTGCTGGTCAGGGAGCGGGCCGTTTTCGACCCCGAGCGCTTCGGTCACAAGGGCAAGATCATGGACGGTTGGGAGACCCGCCGCCGCCGGGGAACGTCGGACGCGCCGTTCCCCGCCCCCGACGAGCACGACTGGGCGCTGATACGGCTGGGAGCCCCCGGCGTGATCCGCGGGATCATCGTCGACACTGCGCACTTCCGCGGCAACTACCCGCAGCGCGTCTCGGTCCAGGCCACCTCGGTCGAGGGCTCGCCGAGCCCCGAGCAGCTGCTCGCCGGTGACGTGAAGTGGGACGAGATCGTCCCGCCGACCCCCGTGCTCGGCCACGCGGCCAACGGCTTCGAGATCACCACCGGCCGCCGTTACACCCACATCCGGCTCTGCCAGCACCCCGACGGAGGCGTGGCCCGGCTGCGCGTGCACGGCGAGGTCGTCCCCGACCCGGCCTGGCTGGAGCTGCTCTCCACCGTCGACCTGCTCTCCGTACTCAACGGCGGCACCTACGAGGACGCCTCGGACAAGTTCTACTCGTCACCGACCCAGATCATCCTGCCGGGCACCTCCCGCAAGATGGACGACGGCTGGGAGAACCGCCGCCGCCGGGTCCGCGACACCAACGACTGGGTCCGCTTCCGGCTCGCCGCGCAGGGCGCCGTACGCGCCGTCGAGATCGACACGGCCTATCTGAAGGGCAATGCGGCCGGCTGGATCGCGCTGAGCGGACGCGACGGCGAGACCGGCGACTGGTTCGAGATCCTGCCCCGCACCGCCCTGCAGCCCGACACTCTGCACCGCTTCAAGCTCGCCGGTACGGCGACCGTCACCCATGTACGCCTGGACACCTTCCCGGACGGCGGCGTGGCCCGCATGCGGCTGCACGGCACCTTCACCGAGGCCGGCACCGCCGACCTGCGCGCCCGCTACCGGGAACTGACCGCCTGATCCGGCCCCTCCACCCGAAACCCCGGCCCCGTCCGGAAAAACAAGCCCGTCCTGGGGGCCCCTCCCAGCGGTAGCTGGGGGAGTTTGAGGACCGGGGCCCGGGGCGGAGCCGCGCAGCAGCGGACCCGCACGGTGCAAGCAGCAGCAGGCGGGCGGGGCCGGCCGGCAAGGCCACCCCGCCCGCCGCACCGTCACTACAGGCGGGCAGCCGCCGCATCCGCGGCCTGCGCCCGCAGTGCCCGCTCCACGCCCGCTCGCGACTCCGACATCAGCCGCCGCAGCGCCGCGCTCGGCTCCGCCGACGCCAGCCAGGCGTCCGTCGCGTCCAGCGTGTGCTGCGACACCTGCAGCGCCGGATAGAGCCCGATCGCCACCTGCTGGGCCATCTCGTGGCTGCGGGATTCCCAGACGTCCTTCACCGTGGCGAAGTACTTCTCCGTGTACGGGGCGAGCAGGTCGGTCTGGTCGGTCTGGACGAAGCCGCCGATGACCGCTTCCTGCACGGCGTTGGGCAGCTTGTCCGACTCGACGACCGACTCCCAGGCCTCCGCCTTCGCGCTCTCGGTGGGCCGGGCGGCCCGGGCGCTCGCCGCGTGCCGCTCACCGGCCGAGGTGGGGTCGCGCTGCAGCTCGCTGGTGATCTCCTCGGTGTCGAAGCGGCCGACCGCGGCGAGCCGGTGTACGAACGCCCAGCGCAGCTCGGTGTCGACGGCCAGACCCTCGATGGTCTGCTCACCCTCGAGCAGGCCGTACAGCAGGTCGAGCTGGATCGGGGTACGCGCCGTCGCCGCGAAGGCCCGGGCCCACGCCAGCTGGTGGTCGCTGCCCGGCTCGGCGGACCGCAGGTGAGCCAGCGCCGCGTCCGTCCACCGGGTCAGACCGCTCTCCCGCCACGCCGGGTCCGCGTACAGGTCGAGTGCCAGCTTCACCTGCCGGTGCAGCGACTGGACGACACCGATGTCCGACTCCTTGGCGATGCCGGACAGTACCAGTGCCAGGTAGTCGCGGGTGGCGAGCTCGCCGTCCCGGGTCATGTCCCAGGCGGAGGCCCAGGACAGGGCACGCGGCAGCGACTCGGTGAAGTCGCCCAGGTGCTCGGTGACGACCCGCAGCGACTCCTCGTCGAGTCGCACCTTGGCGTACGAAAGATCGTCGTCGTTCAGCAGAATCACCGCGGGACGCGCGGTGTTCTCCGGGAACGGCACCTCGGTCCGCTCGCCGTCCACGTCCAGCTCGATCCGGCTGGTGCGGACCAGCTTGCCGTCCTCGTTCAGGTCGTAGCAGCCGATCGCGATGCGGTGCGGGCGCAGCGTCGGCTCCCCCTTCGCACCGGCCGGCAGCGCCGGGGCCTCCTGCGTCACGGCGAAGGAGGTGACATGGCCGGCGCCGTCGACCTCGACCTCCGGGCGCAGGATGTTGATGCCCGCGGTCTCCAGCCACGCCTTCGACCAGGCCTTGAGGTCACGCCCGGAGGTCTCCTCCAGCGCGCCGAGCAGGTCCGGGAGGCGGGTGTTGCCGAAGGCGTGCCGCTTGAAGTACGCCTGCACGCCCCGGAAGAACTCGTCCGTGCCGACATAGGCGACCAGCTGCTTCAGTACCGAGGCGCCCTTGGCGTAGGTGATGCCGTCGAAGTTGACCAGGACGTCGTCGAGATCGTTGATCTCGGCCATGATCGGGTGGGTGGACGGCAGCTGGTCCTGGCGGTACGCCCAGGTCTTCTCGGAGTTGGCGAACGTCGTCCAGGAGCCCGGCCACTTCGAGTTCGGCGCGTGCGCCAGGCAGGCGACCGAGGTGTAGGTGGCGAACGACTCGTTCAGCCACAGGTCGTTCCACCACTCCATGGTGACCAGGTCGCCGAACCACATGTGCGCCAGTTCGTGCAGGATCGTCTCGGCGCGCGCCTCGTAGGCGGCGTCGGTGACCTTGGACCGGAACACGTACTGGTCGCGGAAGGTCACCGCCCCGGCGTTCTCCATCGCCCCGGCGTTGAACTCCGGTACGAAGAGCTGGTCGTACTTGGCGAACGGGTAGTCGTAGTCGAACTTCTCCTGGAACCAGTCGAAGCCCTGCCGGGTGACGTCGAAGATGGCGTCCGCGTCGAGGAACTCGGCCAGCGAGGGCCGGCAGTAGATCCCGAGCGGCACCGTCCTGCCGTCCTTCTCGTAACTGCTGTGCACCGAGTGGTACGGGCCGGCGATCAGCGCCGTGATGTACGTCGAGATCCGCGGCGTCGGTTCGAAGCGCCAGACCTGGTCCGCGGGGGTCGCATCCGCAGGACCCTGCAGCGGCGAGTTCGAGATGACGGTCCAGCCCTCGGGGGCCTTCACGGTGAACGCGAAGGTCGCCTTCAGGTCGGGCTGCTCGAAGCTGGCGAAGACCCGGCGGGCGTCCGGAACCTCGAACTGGGTGTAGAGGTACGCCTGGTCGTCCACCGGGTCGACGAAACGGTGCAGGCCTTCTCCGGTGTTGGTGTACGCGCAGTCGGCGACGACCCGCAGCTCGTTCGGCCCGGCGAGCAGTCCTGCCAGGGCGATCCGGGAGTCCTTGAAGACTCCGGCGGCGTCCAGCGCGGCGCCGTTGAGCACCACCTCGTGCACGGTGGGCGCGATCAGGTCGATGAAGGTCTCGGCCCCGGCCTCGGCCGAGTCGAAGCGCAGGGTCGTCACCGACCGGTAGGTGCCCCCGGCCTGGGCCCCGCTCAGGTCGAGGTCGATTTCGTACGCGTCCACGGTGAGCAGGCGCGCCCGCTGCTGCGCCTCTTCGCGGGTCAGATTCGTGCCAGGCACCAGGAAATCTCCTCGGTATGCGACGTTTAGGGAGTCATCCTTCCACGTCGCACCCGTGCACAGCAGAGGATATCCGGGCCGCCCCGATCAGCCGGTGAGCTCGGCCGCCACCAGCTCCGCGATCTGGACGGCGTTCAGCGCGGCGCCCTTGCGGAGATTGTCGTTGGAGACGAAGAGGGCGAGACCGTTCTCGACGGTCTCGTCGTTGCGGATCCGGCCCACGTACGACGGGTCCTGGCCGGCCGCCTGGAGGGGGGTGGGGATCTCGGAGAGCTCCACGCCCGGCGCGTCCTTCAGCAGCTCGTAGGCCCGCTCGACGGTGATCGGACGCGTGAACCGCGCGTTGATCTGCAGGGAGTGGCCGGAGAAGACCGGGACGCGGACGCAGGTGCCGGAGACCTTGAGTTCCGGGATCTCCAGGATCTTGCGGGACTCGTTGCGGAGCTTCTGCTCCTCGTCGGTCTCGAACGAGCCGTCGTCGACGATCGAACCGGCCAGCGGGAGCACGTTGAAGGCGATCGGGCGCTTGTACACACCGGGCTCGGGGAAGTCCACCGCCGCGCCGTCGTGGGTCAGCTTGTCCGCGTCGGCCGCCACCTTCGACGCCTGGCCGTGCAGCTCGGCGACACCGGCCAGCCCCGAACCGGATACGGCCTGGTAGGTGGCGACGATCAGCGCGGCGAGCCCGGCCTCGTCGTGCAGCGGCCGCAGCACGGGCATCGCAGCCATCGTGGTGCAGTTCGGATTGGCGATGATCCCCTTGGGGCGGTTCGCGATCGCGTGCGGGTTGACCTCGGAGACCACCAGCGGGACGTCGGGGTCACGGCGCCAGGCGGACGAGTTGTCGATCACGACGGGCCCCTGGGCGGCGACCTTCTCGGCGAGCGCCTTGGACGTGGCGCCACCGGCCGAGAAGATCACGATGTCCAGACCGGAGTAGTCCGCGGTCGACGCGTCCTCGACGGTGATGCCCTTGCTCTGCCAGGCGAGCGTGGTGCCTGCGGAACGGGCGGAGGCGAACAGCCGCAGCTCGTCGACCGGGAACTTCCGCTCGGCGAGGATCTTGCGCATGACTGTGCCGACCTGACCGGTGGCTCCGACGATTCCGACCCTCACGCTGACTCCTCCGTACGTGTGCGCACCTACTGCGCGTAACTGCTGCCCTGGTGGTCACACCATGATGCGTATGTCCGACGGCACCTTGTCCAATCCATTGTCCGGGGTACGGACAGCGAACGGGCAGTGGGGCAGGCACCGGTCCTGGTGCCTGCCCCACTGCCCTTGGTCTCACACCTTCTACGTCAGGTGCGTCACCCGGTCACGGTGTGACTTTGGCTATCTGCACACTGCCGACCCCGGCGACCGTGCCGCCGGTGGTGACCAGCTGCACCTCGCCGAAGAAGCTGCGCCCCTCCGGGGCCGCTCCGGCGGCGACGATCTTGGCGCCGACCTGGGTGGAGGCCCCGTTGGCCAGCTTCACGACCGTGTTCTCGTCCACCTTGACCGAGCCGAGCGACGGCGCGAAGTACACATCGCGGTAGTCGTAGGTCGTCGACCCCGAAGGAACCGCGTAGGCGTCGACCTCGATGGTGTACGTACCGGCGGCCGGCTTGGTCAGGCTGACCGACTCCTCGGAGTCGCCGTCCGCGGAGTAGCCGACCTGGGTGGCGCCCTTGTAGACGTACAGATCCAGGTCCGCGCCGGTGTCCGACGTACCGCCGATGGCCACGTCCAGACGCTCGACGCCCGCCGCGATGGTGACCGTGGTGGTCCGGCTCTCACCGGCGGCGATGGTCGGCGTCGCGTCCTGCGCGGAGCCGAGCGAGCCGCCCTTCAGCTTGCCGTCGATGGCGGCGAAGCCATTGGTGACCTTCCAGTCGACCGGGGCCGGGGTGCCGACCTTGGCCTCGGGGAGGGTCTGCACGGCCGGGTCGAAGGCGGCGCCGAGCAGGGCGACGTTCAGCTTGTACGGGTTGTCGAGGTACGGCGACGTACGGCGGGCCTCGACCTCGATCTCCCAGACGCCCGGCGCCGGGTCCGCGTACGCACGCAGATCGGGGCGGCAGGTGTTGGCCGGGTTGTCGTAGTTCGGGTAGCAGCTCGGCGTCCCCGTGTCGTCGACCGGCACGCCGTAGGGGTGGATCGAGATGAACCGGGTCTGGCTGCCCGAGCGGAGCGCGCTCATGCCCACCTCGAGCGCCTTCGCGCCCTCCGGCACCGTCACGAAGTACGACCTGGTGCTGTCACGCTCCACCGAATCCGAGGCCGTGAAGGTGTACGAGGGCTTCGCCAGCGGCGTCGACACCATCACGGTGGCCAGGATCTGCTGGTCCACACCCACCGTGCGGGCGTCGTCCACCTGCAGGACGGCACTGTGCGTACCGGCCGTCCTGGCCTTCGCCTGCACCTGCACGGTCACCGGCTCGCCCAGCGGAAGGTCCACCCGGCTCGGTCCGACGATCTTGAAGGTGCCGTCGTCGTTCTTGAGGGACAGCCGGTGCGACAACGCCCTGTCCGGCCCCGTGGTGCGGGTGACCGTGACCTTGTAGGTCTTCTTCTGGCCGGTCTTCAGGCCGCCCTCGCGGTCATAGATGCCGGTGCCGAAGCCGGGCGTCTTCAGCGCGTAGGAGATCGCCGTGTCGACCGGGGCCTTCACCGTGTACTCGTGAGCCGGCGCCCGGTGGCCCTTCGCGCCCTTCTCGATCAGTTTCCAGGCGCCGATGATGTTGATCAGGCCCGCGCCCTCGGCATGCGCCGGGATCCCCTTGATGTGGGTGGCCGTGCTGGTCAGCGCGGTGCGCAGATCGGCGGGCGGCAGCTCGATGTGCTGCTGCTTGGCAGCCGAGAGGAGCAGCGCGCTCGCGCCTGCCGCCTGCGGCGACGCCATCGATGTGCCCTGCAGCATCGAGTAGCCGGCGGGCAGCGAGTAGCCCGCCTCCTTCACCGGGGAGCCGGGCAGCCAGGTCTGGGTGGAGTTGATGGCGGCGCCGGGCGCGGAGAGCGTCGGAGCGAAACCGCCGTCCTCACGCGGGCCGCGCGAGGAGAACGGCAGCATGTCGTACTTCTTGCGCACCGCGGAGCCGTAGTTCGACGCCCAGGTCTCCTTGGAGATGGTCGCGCCGACCGAGATGACGTGGTCGGCGAGGCCCGGGTCACCGATGGTGTTGACACCGGGGCCGTCGTTGCCCGCCGAGATGACCAGCTGAACGCCGTAGGTGTCGATGAGCCGCTTGTAGAGCTCGTCCCGGGCGTTGTTGCCGTCGTTGAGCGGCGGCAGACCGCCGATCGACATGTTCACGATGTCCACGCCGCGGTTCACGACCAGGTCCATCATGCCCTCGGTGAGTGCGACGTTGGTGCAGCCGCCGCTCCAGGTGCAGGCCCGGGACGAGACGATCTTCGCGCCGGGCGCCGCGCCGTTCATCTTGCCGCCGAACAGGCCGTTGGCCGCGGTGATGCCCGCGACATGGGTGCCGTGCTCGCTCTCGATGACGCCGATGTTGACGTAGTCGGAGGCGTCGCCGGCGCCGTCGTAGACGACGTTCTTGCGGATTTCGACGACGAAGGGGACGCGCTCGGCGACCTGGGTCCTCGGGTCGTCCTGACCGAAGTAGCCGATCTGGAACTTGTCCTTGTACGGCTTCATGGCGGCGTCGTCGGTGAAGTCACCGTTGTTGTTGAGGTCCACCCGC
The DNA here is from genome assembly GCF_040682175.1 of Streptomyces sp. NPDC051320. Lineage (NCBI taxonomy): Bacteria > Bacillati > Actinomycetota > Actinomycetes > Kitasatosporales > Streptomycetaceae > Streptomyces > Streptomyces sp. NPDC051320. The sequence continues at coordinate 251,789 of NZ_JBFBAL010000002.1, read as the reverse complement.
ACGGTTCCGGCGACCGGGTCGTACAGCACGCCCCAGACATCGGTGGTGTCGCCGTCCCGGTTGAGGTCGCCCGCCTCGTCACCACCCGTGGTGACCTTCTCGGCGAAGGTCTGCAGCCGGTACGAACCGGCCGGGGCCTTCCAGGTGCGGCCGCCCGCGGTGAAGGACGGACCGGTCACCGCGGTGTTCATCCGCAGCCAGGTGCCGTCGCCGTCGGAAACCGGGTCGGTGGACGTCACCCAGTCGACGATCTTGCGTTCACCGGTGGAGGTCTTCTTCAGCGCGGGATGGCTCAGGTCGACACCGGCGTCCAGGATGCCGATCGTCACCCCCCGGCCGTCCGCCTTCGGGTGCTGCTTCACGAAGTCCACCGCGCCCGTCTCGAACGACGGGTTGTACGGGTTCTTCGCCGGGGTGTTCTTCCCCGGTGCGCCGTAGGAGCCCGAGGACGCCTGCGTCCTGGCGCTCTTCACCGTGTCGGCGGCGGGCGTCGGGTCGTCGAGCTTGATCTCCTGCTTGAGATCGATGCCGTGGACCGAGGAGAGCTTCTCGGCGGCCTTGATCGCCGAACCCGCCCTGGGGGTGGGCAGCGTGGCCCGCACATAGCCGAGCTTGTCGTCGGTCTTGCCGACGATGGCGCCGGACACCGCGCCGAACTGCTTGCGCACCTGCTCGGTGGCGCCGGGCGCGGTGGCGACCATGACCGTGACGGTCCTGGTGCCCTTCGCCTCGGCCTGGTCCAGCAGTTGCGCGTCGGACGCGCCGAGCTTGTCCGCAGGGGACTTGGCGGATTTCACGTCACCCGGGCCGGGATCGTCCGAACCGGTCGCGGCGAGCGCGGGAGCCACCCCGGAGGCGGCCAGCGCGAGTACGACGCCGGCCGCTGCCGCGATACGGGCCGTGCGTCTCGCCCGTGACACGGAGCCGGGTATGGAACGGGGGAATTCGAGGGTCATCTGCATCCCTGTATGTCAAAGAGGGTCCGAAATTCGGTGCCTGATGACCGGTAATCTTTACGTAAAGGACAGGTCTTTGGGGAGAGATGGTCTTGACGTGATGAGTTCATGGCGGACTTCCGCCATACGCCACGGCGGACACAGCGGGACGAAAGGTGACAGCGGCCCGCGTCCGGCTGCCCGTCGTCGACCAGGTCGTAACCTCACTGAATGAACAAGGAGCTCAGGGTGGCCGCGTACGCCATCTGCGTACGCGACGAACAGGTCCTGCTGGCCCGCTGGGTGGCGCGCGACGGAGCCAAACGCTGGACGCTGCCCGGCGGCGGGATGGACCACGGCGAGGATCCTCTCGACACGGTCGTCCGCGAGGTCGACGAGGAGACCGGGTATCGGTGCGAACCGGTCCGGCTGCTCGGCCTCGACTCGATCAACCGCGTCTACCCGCGCAAGCTCGGCATGTTCGCGGACTTCCACGGGCTGCGCATCGTGTACGAGGGCCGGATCACCGGCGGCGAACTGCGCGCCGAGACCAACGGCTCCACCGACCTGGCCGCCTGGCATCCGCTGCACGCGGTTGACGCCCTGAACCGGGTCGAGCTCGTCGACGTCGGCATCGGCCTGTGGCGGGAGCGGCCACCGCTGGGGCGGGTAGACCACCCCGTGCGGTGAACGCCGCGCGCCCCGGCGGGCGCCCCGCATACCGTGAACGGCCCGGCGGTGGCCTCACCCCCGCGGCAGCACCACCAGATAGGCGGCGGGCTCCCGGTCGGCCGCGGCCATCAGCGCCGTGCGCACCACCACGGCCTGGTCCGTGGGGGCGGCGCGCAGTTTCCTCGGCGGGATGTGCACGACCGTGACGCCCAGCCTTTCCAGGTGTTCGCGCTTGCGGGCGTACGGTGTCGCGGACGAGGTCTCCAGTTCCACCGCCACGGCCTCCTCGGGCCAGTACGCGTCGACGCCGCCCAACTGCGGGCCGCCCGGCAGCCTCAGATCCACGTTCCACAGCGGGTCGGGCAGCGCGTGGCTGCGCACCATCGCATAGAGCCGGTCCTCGGCGATGGCCCGGCCCTCCGCCACCAGCGAGTCCACCGCGTCCGCCACGTGCGGCAGGGTGAGCAGCTGGCAACCGGTCAACTCCCGTACTACCGCTGCCGGTTCGCAGTGTCCGCCGCGCACGGCCTCGGTGAGCAGCCGGCGTACCACCTCCGGATCCGAGAGGTGCGCGACCGCGTCGGCCAGGGCGCGCGCCACCGGCGCCACCGGCACATCGGCGATTAGCTGCGGCCGTGGCAGCGCCCGGACACGGATCAGCCGGGCGCAGCCCGTGGAGCGGAGCCGGCGGGTGCGCTCCACCAGTACATCGATCCGATCGAGCGCGATGAGCGGGGGAGCGGCCGAGAAGCCGTGCAGCGCGAGCGCGGCGAGGCCGGTGACCATGGCACTGCCGTACGCGGACGGGGCGGCCGACGCATTCTCGGCGGCTGCGTTCCCGGCCGATGCGGGCCCCGGCTGGACCGGCACCCGGACGGTGTGTTCCGCGGGGGACCGCCCGGCGTAGAGCAGGGCGCCGTGCAGCCGCTCCTCGCCGGTGGGCGGCCCCGGATGCAGCAGGAAGACCCCTGGCAGCAGCTGCTGCCAGGGGCCTCCGGGGCGGCACCGGTCGGTGGTACGGGCAGCGGTCACGCCGTGTTCACGCAGCTGGGCAGCGGAGAGCACCCGGTGCTGGACGGACAGGTGGATGAGGGGGCGGGGGGAGAACGAGGACGAGGTCTCGCCGCCGCAGAGGGGGGAATTGCGATCCATGCCCCGCAGATTCCCGCGTCGGAGCCGCCGGATAACCGGTGTTACAGGACCGTCGACAAAACCGGACAACACCGCTCTAAAGTACGGACGTTCGACTGCCGATCAGGCCGTCGCCCGGATGGCCCAGGCGACGACCCTCGGATGGCGCACGGCTCAGGAAACCGCCGGGCTCGCAGCCGCGTCGCACGCCTGACCGCGCAGCGAGCGCGCCAGGTCGTCCCGGGCCTCCAGTACCAGCCGCCGCAGCGCGGGCGCCGCGTCCGGGTGCCCGTCCAGCCAGCCGTCGGTCGCGTCCAGCGTGGCCCGGTCGTCCTGCAGCCCCGGGAAGAGGCCCCGTACCACCAGCACCCCGATCTGAATCGAACGCGTCGACCAGACCCGCTCGATCGCCTCGAAGTACTTCGGCGTGAACGGCGCGGTCAACTCACGCTGCGAGGGCCGCCCGAATCCGGCGATGGTGGCCTCCACCAGCGCGTTCGAGAGCGCGTCGGACTCGACGAGCGCCGCCCATGCCTGGGCCTTGACCTCAGCCGTCGGCCGCGAGGCCAGGCAGCGTACCTGGTGCCGTTTGCCGGACGCGGTGTCGTCCCGAGCCAGCTCGGCGTCGATCATCTTCTCGTCCGCGATGCCGTGCGCGGCGAGCGGTGAGAGCAGCGACCAGCGCAGCTCCTGGTCCACCTCGAGCCCGTCGATCTGCGCGGTACCGTCCAGCAGCCCTTCGAGCAGCTGGAAATCGGAGTCGGTGGCCGCCGTGTCCGCGAAGAACCGGGCCCAGGCCAGCTGATGCTGGCCACCGGGCCCGGCCGCCCGCAGCTCCTTCAGCGCGCCCGCAGCGAGCAGCCGGCCACCCTCCTCGCGCCAGTCGGGCGCCGCGTAGTGGATGAGCGCGCTCTGCGCCCAGGCGTGCAGCATCTGCAGCACGCCGATGTCGCTCTCGCGCCCGGCGAACCGCAGCACCAGCGTGATGAAGTCCCGGGCCGGCATCAGCGCGTCCCGGGTCAGGTTCCACAGTGCGGACCAGCACAGCGCGCGGGCCAGCGGATCGGTGATGTCGCCGAGATGCGCCCGCAGGGTGTCCAGCGACCCCGCGTCGAAGCGGACCTTGCAGTAGGTCAGGTCGTCGTCATTGACCAGCACCAGATCGGGCCGCTCGGCGCCGGTCAGTTCCCCGACCACGGTGCGCGGCCCCGACACGTCGACCTCGGCGCGCGCATAGCGCACCAGCGCGCCCGACTCGTGCCGGTAGAGGCCGACGGCGACCCGGTGCGGGCGCAGCTCCGGGTGGCTCTCGGCGGCGTCCTGGAGGACCGCGAGCTCGGTGATCCGGCCGCCGGCGTCGTAGATGACCGCGGGGGTCAGCGAGTTGACCCCGGCCGTCTGCAGCCAGGACCGGGACCACGACGCCAGCTCCCGCCCACTGGTCTCCTCGAGCACCGACAGCAGGTCGCCGAGCCGGGTGTTCCCGTACGCGTGCCGCTTGAAGTAGCGGCGGGCGCCCTCCAGGAAGGCGTCCTGCCCGACGTACGCGACGAGCTGCTTCAGCACCGAGGCGCCCTTGGCGTAGGTGATGCCGTCGAAGTTGAGCTTGGCGTCCTCCAGGTCACGGATGTCGGCCGTGACCGGATGGGTGGACGGCAGCTGATCGGCGCGGTACGCCCAGGACTTGCGGTTGTTGGCGAAGGTGATCCAGCCGTCGGTGAAGCGGGTGGCGTTCACCATCGAGAAGGCCCCCATGAAGTCGGCGAACGACTCCTTCAGCCACAGATCGTCCCACCACACCATGGTCACCAGATCGCCGAACCACATGTGCGCCATCTCGTGCAGGATGACGTTGGCCCGGCGCTCGTACGCCGCCTGCGTGACCTTCCCGCGGTAGATGTACTCCTCGCGGAAGGTCACCAGGCCCGGGTTCTCCATGGCCCCCAGGTTGTACTCCGGAACGAACGCCTGGTCGTACTTGCCGAACGGGTACGGGTAGTCGAAGTGGTCGTGGAAGAAGTCGAGCCCCTGCTTGGTCACCAGGAAGACGTCGTCGGAGTCGAAGTGCTTGGCGAGACCCTTGCGGCAGAGGGCACCGAGCGGGATCTCCAGCTCCGTACCGTCGGCGAAGGTCCGCCGGTAGACGTCCGTCACCCGGTGGTACGGACCGGCGACGACCGCGGTGATGTACGTCGAGATCGGCTCGGTCTCCGCGAAGCTCCACGTCCCGTCGACGAGTTCGCCGACGCCGTTGCTCCACGCCGTCCAGCCCTCCGGCGCGGTCACCTCGAAGAGGTAGGGCGCCTTCAGGTCCGGCTGCTCGAAGTTGGCGAAGACCCGGCGGGCGTCGGCCGGCTCGTACTGCGTGTAGAGGTAGACCTCGCCGTCCTCCGGGTCGACGAAGCGGTGCATGCCCTCGCCGGTCCTGCTGTACGCGCACTGCGCGTCCACCATCAGCACGTTCTCGGCGGCCAGGTCGTCCAGCGTGATCCGGGCCCCGTCGAACACCACCGCCGGGTCCAGCGCCCGCCCGTTCAGCGTCACCGCGTTGACCGAGGGCGCCACCAGATCGGCGAAGACCGACGCGCCCGCCTGCCGCGACCGGAACCGGATCGTGGTCACCGAGCGGAACGTCCGCGGCTCGCCGTCCGGGCCGTCCCCGATCGCCGAGCGGAGATCGAGGGCGACGGCGTACCCGTCGACTGAGAGCAGCTCCGCCCGCCTCCGGGCTTCGTCGCGGGACAGGTTCTCACCGGGCACGGGACACTCCTTCGTGTATACGATCCGTGGTCCGAATCCTCCCACGGGCCGCTCGGCGGCGGCATCCGGGAATGGCCGAAGCACCGGCGGACGTTGCCGGGAGAGAGACCGAAGCCCTTCCGAGGAGAGACATGTCAGAGAAGACCCCCGTCGACTTCTGGTTCGATCCGCTGTGCCCGTGGGCATGGATGACCTCCCGCTGGGTGCTCGAGGTCGAGAAGCTCCGGGACATCGAGGTCCGCTGGCACGTGATGAGCCTGGGCGTCCTCAACGAGGACAAGCTCGACCAGCTGCCCGAGGACTACCGTGAGCTGCTCACGGTCAAGGCCTGGGCCCCGGTGCGGGTCGTCGTCGCCGCTCAGCAGAAGCACGGCGACGAGATCGTCGGCAAGCTCTACACCGCGCTCGGTACCCGCTTCCACAACGAGGGCCAGGGCCCGACCCGGGAGGCGATCGCCGCGGCGCTGAAGGACGTGGGCCTGCCCGCCGAACTGCTCGACTACGCCGACCAGGACCCCTTCGAGTTCGAGGCCGAGCTGCGCGCCTCCCACAAGGAGGGCATCGACAAGGTCGGCCAGGAGGTCGGTACCCCGGTCATCGCCGTCCCCGGTGCTGACGGCGAGCAGATCGCCTTCTTCGGTCCGGTGGTCACCCCCGCCCCCAAGGGCGAGGAGGCGGCCAAGCTCTGGGACGGCACCCTGATGGTCGCCTCGATCCCCGGCTTCTACGAGATCAAGCGCACCCGTACCCAGGGCCCCATCTTCGACTGACCCGCAGTCCCCACCCGCGCCCGGTACGCAGGCAGCCGGCCCCGCGAGTCACATCCTCGCGGGGGCCGCGGCAGGAGTGCTCGTGAGGGCTGATGGCTCAGGGGGCGGGTTGCCCGGACACTCCCTCGGTCCGTCGCCCGAGCACCTCGCGTACGCCCGCGACCACCAGCACCACCGCGGTCGCACCGAGCGACCAGAGCAGCTGCGGACGCGCCGTGTCGTCGGTCAGCATCAGGACGAGGACGGCCGCGAGCCCGGCCAGGGTGGCCCAGGTCAGCCAGGGGAACGCCCACATCCGCAGCTGCAGCAGCTCCGGCGTGTCCCGTTCGATCTTCCGGCGCAGCCGCAGTTGCGAGGCCGCGATGAGCGCCCAGACGAACAGCAGCACCGCGCCGACCGCATTGAGCATGTAGAGGAAGACGGTGTCCGGCCACTCGAGATTGAGCAGTACGGAGATGAACCCGAAGAGGACGGACGCGAGCACCGCCCGGCGCGGCACACCGCGGGTGACCTCGAGCAGTCCGCGCGGCGCCTCCCGCCGTTCCGCCAGCGAGAAGATCATCCGGGACGATCCGTACAGATTGGCGTTCAGCGCGGACAGCATCGCCACGAAGACGACGATGTTCATGATGGTCCCCGCCGACGGCACGCCGATCGCGTCAAGCACGGTGACATAGGGCGAAAGCCCCGCCTGCTGCGCCGTCCAGGGCAGCACGGTCACGATGACCAGCATCGACCCGACATAGAAGAAGAGGATGCGGAACATCGCGCTGCGCACCGCGCGCCCGACGGCGCGCGCCGGGTCGTCGGTCTCGGCGGCCGCGATCGTCACCACCTCGAGGCCACCGAAGGCGAAGACTACCGTCAGCACACCGGATATGACGCCGTGCCAGCCGCTCGGCAGGAAACCGCCGTCACCGGTGAGGTGGGAGAGACCGACGGGATCGGTGTCCGGGAGCACGCCGAAGACCGCGAGCAGCCCGAGCACCAGGAAGAGGACGATCGCGCCGACCTTCAACGTGGCGAACCAGAACTCGAATTCACCGAAGTTCCGCACCGCCGCCAGGTTGGCGACGGTGAAGACCACCATGAAGACCAGCACCCAGGTCCACTGCGCGATACCGGGCACCCAGCCATGGGCGATCCCCGCCGCGGCCGTCGCCTCCACCGCCAGCACGACCACCAGCAGGAACCAGTACAGCCAGCCCACGGTGAACCCGGCCCACCGCCCGAGCGCCCGCTCGGCGTGCACCGAGAACGAACCGGACGCGGGCAGCGCCGACGACATCTCACCGAGCATCCGCATCACCAGCATCGCGAGCGCGCCCGCGATCAGATACGAGACGACGATGCCGGGGCCGGCGACCGCGATCCCGGCGCCCGAGCCGACGAAGAGTCCGGCGCCGATCACCCCGCCCAGCCCCAGCATGGTCAAGTGGCGTTGCTTCAGCCCGTGGGAGAGGGGCTCTGCGGGGAGTCCTGCGGGGGGTGAATCGGACATGGTGCTCGACGCTCGCGATGCTTGTGACGTTTGGGGGAAGCCCACAGTCTGTCCGGGCGGATATCAGATGCGCAATGCTGACCGTGAGCCCCGTACCTCCAGTGACGAGCATCACGCCGCCAGGTGGTTGAACCCCTGCCTTTGTATGAAACCAACCAAGCCGTCAACCCCCGCTTTGTGGGCCGCTGATGGTGATCCGGCACCGTCCGCCGGGCTAACGTCACTCTGTTCCACCTGCCCTCGCCCGCCCTGCCCTCACCCGCGGAGTCCAGATGAGCACTGCTGCCGTCACCACCCGACCCGGAACGGTCCTCGCCGATCTGCTGCCGGCCACCCGTACCCGGGACATCGCGCTGGTGCTCGGCGGCGCCGCGCTCACCGGCGTCGCCGCGCAGCTGGCGGTGCCGATCCCCGGCTCGCCCGTTCCGGTCACCGGTCAGACCTTCGCCGCGCTGCTGGTGGGCACCTCGCTCGGCGCCCGCCGCGGTTTCCTCTCCCTCGCGCTGTACGCGGTGCTGGGTGTCGCCGGGATGCCGTGGTTCGCCGACGGCGCTTCCGGCGCCGGTAGCGTCTCCTTCGGCTACGTGCTGGGCATGGTGCTCGCCTCCGCCGTGGTCGGCGGCCTGGCCCGCCGGGGCGGCGACCGGTCGGTGCTGCGCACCGCGGGCACGATGGTGCTGGGTTCCGCGATCATCTACGCGATCGGCGTGCCGTACCTGGCGCTGGCCACCGGGATGTCGGCGACCGCGGCCATCGCCGCGGGGCTCACCCCGTTCCTGATCGGCGACGCGGTCAAGGCGGCGCTGGCCATGGGCGCGCTGCCGAGCGCCTGGAAGCTGGCAGGGCGCCGCGGCTGACCGAGGGCCGGCCGGGTACGGACCCATCCCGGGGCCGCGCACGCGAGGGGCCCGCATCCGGTTGTCACCGGGTGCGGGCCCCTTCGTACGTCGCCGAGCCGGAGCCGGCGGTCAGGGACCCGTCTCGACGGCGTCGGTCCCGGACGCAGCCGCCGCCGCCGGAGCGGTCACCGCCCGCCCTGTCGCTGTCCTGCCGCGCTGCCGTACCAGCGCGACCACCAGCACCAGTACCGCTACCAGGACCGAAAGCAGCATCTGCTTGCGCCCGTCGGCGTCGTACAGCATGTATCCGACGACGAAGAGGATCAGCGTGATCGTCGCCCAGGTCAGATACGGATACAGCCACATCCGCACGGTCAGCCGTTCGGGCGCCTCCCGCTCGATCTTCCGGCGCATCCGCAACTGCGAGAAGCAGATCACCAGCCAGACGAAGAGCGCGACCGCGCCCGAGGAGTTCAGCAGGAACTGGAAGACCGTGTCCTTGGCGATGTAGTTGAAGAAGACCGCCACGAAACCGAAGGCGACCGACGCCCAGATCGCGACGGCCGGCACACCGCCCTTGTTGACCGTGGCGAAGGCTTTCGGCGCGTCGCCGCGCTGCCCCAGCGAGAAGGCCATCCGGGACGCCGTGTAGAGACCGGAGTTGAGGCAGGAGAGCACCGCCGTCAGCACTACGATGTCCATGATCGTGCCGGCGCCGGGGATGTCGAGCGAGTCGAGCACCGCGACATAGGGGCTGGCCGCCACGGACTTGGAGTTCCACGGCAGTAGCGCCACGATCACGAAGATCGAGCCGATGTAGAAGAGCGCGATACGCCAGATGACGCTGTTGACGGCCTTGCGCACCGCCTGCACCGGATCGGGGGACTCGGCCGCGGCCAGCGTGACGATCTCGGAGCCCATGAAGGAGAAGACGACCAGCAGCATCCCGGAGAGGATCGCGCCGGGACCGTTCGGCAGGAATCCACCGTGCCCGGTCAGATTCGACATCCCGGAAGGATGGCCGCCCGGCGGCAGTCCGAAGACGGCGAGCAGGCCGATCACGATGAAGACGATGATCGAGACGACCTTGATCCCGGCGAACCAGAATTCGAACTCGCCGAACGACCCGACCGATACCAGATTGGTCCCGGTCAGCACGAGCATCACCAGCAGCGCCCACGCCCACTGGGGTATCGCGGACACCCAGTTCGTCAGGATGCCGGCGGCAGCCGTCGCCTCGACGGCCAGCACCACCGCCCAGAAGAACCAGTACAGCCAGCCGATGGTGAATCCCGCCCAGCGGCCGAGCGACCGGTCCGCGTAGGTGGAGAAGGAACCGGAGACCGGATCGGCCGCCGCCATCTCGCCCAGCATCCGCATCACCAGCACGACCAGCAGCCCGGTCAGCGCATAGGAGAGCAGGATGCCCGGCCCGGCGGCCGAGATGCCCGCCCCCGAACCGACGAAGAGACCGGCGCCGATCACCCCGCCGATCGCGATCATGGACAGATGCCGGTTCTTCAGGCCCGCGTGGAGACCATCGGGGGAGTCACCGGTCGGGGGACGGTCAGCGACCTGCGGGGGAGGGGTGTCGCTCATACGATCTGTCCTTAGTGTCCATGACGGGGCGGAATGTCCCTAACGGGGCGCCCGGTAAGCGCCCCGGTCAGGCGTCCTTCCTACCCCTCGTGCCACACTCGATGCATGCGCGTGTACCTCGGCTCCGATCATGCCGGTTTCGAACTCAAGAACCACCTCGTCGAGTGGCTCACGGCCCAGGGCCACGACCCTGTGGACTGCGGCCCTCACCTCTACGACGCGGTGGACGACTACCCGCCGTTCTGCCTCCGGGCTGCCGTGCGGACGGCCGCGGACCCGGAGAGCCTCGGCATCGTGATCGGCGGCTCCGGCAACGGGGAACAGATCGCCGCGAACAAGGTCAAGGGCGTCCGCGCGGTGCTGGCCTGGAGCGAGCAGACCGCCGCGCTCGGCCGCGAGCACAACAACGCCAACGTCATCTCGGTCGGCGGCCGGATGCACACCCGGGACGAGGCGGTGAAGTTCATCGAGACCTTCCTCGCCACCCCCTACTCCGGCGCGGAGCGCCACCAGCGCCGGATCGACATGCTCTCCGCGTACGAGGAGACCGGCGTCCTGCCGCCCGTTCCGGCCCACCACCCGCAGCCCGAGGCCTGATGCCCGAGGGGCACACGATCCACCGACTGGCCGCCGACCACTTCGAGAGGTTCGGCGGCCGGCCTGTGCGCGCGTCCAGTCCGCAGGGGAAGTTCTCCGACAGCGCCGCCCTCATCGACCGCCAGGTGATGGAGACCACGGAGGCACACGGCAAGCATCTCTTCCTGGGCTTCGGGGCCGGCGGCTGGGTCCATGTCCACTTGGGCCTCTTCGGCAAGCTGGGCTTCGGGACGACCCCCGCGCCGCCGCCCACCGACACCGTCCGACTGCGTCTGCTGGGCGACGAGGCCTACGCCGATCTGCGCGGGCCCACCACGTGTGCGCTGATCACCGACGGCGAGAAGCAGGCGATACACGACCGCCTCGGCCCGGACCCGCTGCGCCCCGACGACGTACCGGACAAGGCCTGGGCGCGGGTCTCCCGCTCCCGTACCACCGTGGCCGCCCTGCTCATGGACCAGAAGGTCATCGCGGGCGTCGGCAACGTCTACCGCGCCGAGGTCCTCTTCCGGCACGGCATCGACCCGTACCGTGAGGGCCGGAGCCTGACCCGCGCCGAGTGGGACGGCATCTGGGCGGACCTCGTCAACCTGATGCGTGACGGCGTACGGAACAACCGCATCGACACCGTGCGTCCCGAGCACACCCCCGAAGCCATGGGCCGCGCACCGCGGGTCGACGACCACGGCGGCGAGGTGTACGTCTACCGGCGCGCCGCCCTGCCCTGTCATCTCTGCGGTACCGAGATCCGCACCGCACCACTCGCCGCCCGCAACCTCTTCTGGTGCCCGGACTGCCAGCAGGACCGGGCCCGGCGCTAGAACCCGTGGGGCAGCCACGGCGCGACATCGGAGCCGAAGGCGAGCGACGCCTCGGCCACCGCGCCCTGCCGGAGCTCCCGCACCAGACCCGCGGCCGCCAGCCCGGACAACGGCGTGCCGCCGAGGTAGGCCGCCGCCAACTCCTTGACAGACAGGGCCAGATCAGCGGGCTCGTCGACCCGACCGCAGGACGCGCCTTTCGCGTCTCCGGTCAGCCGCCACGTTCCGGTGTTCCAGGGACAGAAGTCGTCCACCACGTCGAACACGACGTCCACCGGCGCCTGGTAGGTGCGGGCTTCGAGTGCCGCGCCGACATCGACCAGGCGCACATGCAGCACATCGCGCACCTGGAGACCGCACCTGCGGATGTCCGACACCAGGTACTGCCACGGGTCGTCGAGCGGCCGGTTGCGCACCCGGACGGTCGAGGTCAGATCCACCCCGAACAGGAAACGCCACAGCGCAGCGTGGGCCGCCGGATCCAGCGCGTCGACGTGTTTCACCACGACGGCACCCCGGGGGCCCGCCGCATCCCACGCCGGCTTGATGTGAAAACGGGTGTATCCGACGATGTCGCCGTCCCGCTCGGCGACGACGCACTGCAAGGGCGATCCGCCCTCACGCTCGGACGGCGGATCGAGGAGCGCCAGACGCTCCCAGCCCGGGGTACGGACGATCATGCCGGGCCGGGAACCGGATGTACGGGCATAGAGCGCCTCGCACTGCTCCGCCACGTCCTGCGGTGCGGCGAACCGCAGTCGCACGTCGTCCGTCCCGGCCGGAATCGTCAACGTCACCCGCGAGGTGTCGATCTCGGCCGAAAGCTGTCGGGTCGCGCCGCCGTATCCGAAGCGGCCGTAAATGGCCGGTTCCGATGCGGTCAGTATCGCCAGTGGCTCGCCCAGCGCCCGTACGTCGTCGAGCTGCCGCCGCATCATCGAGGTCAGAATGCCCCGGCGCCGGTGCGTCGCGGCGACGCTGACCATGGTGACCCCGGCCGCCGGTACCCGTGCCCCGCCGGGAACCGTCACGTGGAAGCTGAACGCCCCCGTCGTGCCCACGCAGAGGTCCCCGTCCCAGGCGCCGATGCACCGGTCGTTCTCGGTGAGGGTGTCCCAGAGTTCACGCTCCTCGGGAGACTCCGGGGTGCCGCCGAAGGCGAGCAGCAATCCCGAATACCAGGTGTCACGATCGGCCGGACGCAATACTTTCAACTCTGTACGCATGGGCCATGCCTACCAGCGGGGGTCCACGCCGGGCGAGTCGATTTCGAACAAGATGTCAGAGGGGTCCCCTGCACGGGATCCGGGCGGGTGGATAAGGTCCGAACAATGGCCCGTGGCTCCGCAACAGAAGCGTTCACGGCCCGGATGCGGAAGTCGGCGCACCGGGCCCGTATCGGCCTGCGCAGATCCGGCGTCGACTACTTCCGCGGAGACGGCTCGGACTGGATCGCCCTGGTGGGTCTGCTGCTGACCGTACCGGCGCTGGCCTGCGCCACCATGCTGATTCCGGTCTGGTGCGCACCGTCGACGCTGGTCCTGCCGATCGTGGCCGGCGGCTTGCTGCTGCGCCCGGCGAGCCTCCTGGGGCTCTACGCGGCAGCTGCGGCGGCCCTGATCATCGAGTCCGTCAAGCTCGGGCCCTACACACAGGGCCCCGCACGGGTCACGCCGGGAACGGTCCTCGTGGTGGCCGCCTGCGGACTCTTCGGCCTGCTCATAGCCCAGTTCCGCAGCCGGGTCGGAGTTCCGTGGCGGCGCGGCGGGACCATGCTCTTCGACCTCCGTGAGCGGATCCGCGTCCAGAGCAAACTCCCCGGGCTGCCGCAGGGCTGGCACCGCGAAATGGCGCTGCGCCCCGCAGGCGGCCAGTCCTTCTCCGGCGACTTCGTGGTCGCCGCCCGTACCAACGGTGGCCGCACCCTGGAGGTCGTCCTCACGGATGTGTCCGGCAAGGGCATGGACGCGGGCTCCCGCGCCCTGCTCCTCTCCGGTGCCTTCGGCGGCCTCCTCGGCTCGCTACCGCCGCCCAGCTTCCTGCCCGCGGCCAACGGGTACCTGCTCCGCCAGGACTGGGACGAAGGCTTCGCCACCTCCATCCACCTGGTCCTCGACCTGGACACCGGCGACTACGAGCTTCTCTCGGCCGGCCACCTCCCCGCTCTCCAGCTCCATGCGGGCAGCGGCCGCTGGGTGGAGAAGTCCGGCGAGGGGCCCCTCCTGGGCGTCTACGACGGCGCCCAGTTCGACCCCGCCAAGGGTTCGCTGGCACCCGGCGACGTCCTGATGCTTTTCACCGACGGCCTGGTGGAGGCACCGGACCGCGACATCAGCGAGGGCATCGACCGGTTGACCGGGGAAGCGGACCGGTATGTGTCCTCGACGTTCGAGGGAGCCGCCTGGCACCTGATCGAAGCGGTCGCGAAGGACGTCAACGACGACAGGGCGCTCCTGCTGATCTGCCGTGACGCGGACGCCGGACCGATGCTCTAGGGGGCACGCCCCGTCCCCGACCGGCCTCGCCTCGACCGACCCCGACCGACCCCGACACCGACCGGCCCGGCGGACCGGGCCGGCACCCGTCGCTACGCCGGCACCCGCTCCCGCTGCCGCGCCCCTTCCACCGCGTCGGACCGGAACGCCCAGGCCATCTCGGGCTCCGTGGCGAACCGCATCACCCGCCGTACCGGCTTCGTGCAGAACAGCGTCACCGCGGCCGCCATGAACAGCGTCGAGAACACCTCGCCGAGCGGGCTCTTCAGCCAGCTGTAGTCGTCGATCCAGCCGGCGTACTCAATGGTCTTGATCAGCAGACCGTGCAGCAGGTAGCCGCAGAGCGTGCCCGCACCCAGGGTCGTGAACCAGGTCCTGCCGCGCGGCACCAGAGCCAGGAAGCACGCGGTCAGCACGAGCGAGCAGGCGGTGAGGCCGAGCGCCATGACGACCCCCGTCCACCAGTCCATGCCCAACTGCTGGGCACTGGTACCGCGGTAGAACCAGCTGAGGGTCATCCGGGGCGCCGCCCAGTATGCGAACACCAGACTGGCCACCATGACCGCGACGGCGATCGGCCGTGCGCCACGCCGCTGCACCAGCCGGAAGTGCTCGGGCTTCAGCCGCAGGCCCAGTACGAAGAACGGCAGGAACTGCAGGACCCGCTGGAGATCGAGGTCGTCACCGATGTTCGGCGTGATCGACGCCAGCACCGCGATGACCACCGAGATGGTCAGCGGATAGCGCAGATTGCGCCAGATCGGTGTCGTCATCCGCCAGATGAACAGCGCGGCCAGGAACCAGGTCAGGTAGTACGGATCGAGCAGGCTGATCTCGTGACCGGGGTCGTTGTTGCCCCACTTCTCGTAGAGCGAGTAGGCCGTCTCGAAGATGACGTACGGGACAACCACTCCGGTGACCAGCCGGCGCAAACGATCGGGCCGCATGTCGAAAGTACGGGAGAAATAACCCGAGATAATGATAAATGCGGGCATGTGGAACGAGTAGACGACCATGTACAGCGCCCTGGTGGTACGACTGCCGTCCATCAGTGGTTCCCACGCGTGCGCCGTGGCCACCAGCACGATCGCGAGGAATTTCGCGTTGTCGAAGAGCGCGTCCCGTTGCTTCTTCGCGCCCGGGGCGGCCGTCGGTACGTGCGCCGCGTCCGGTCTGGGGGGAGCCTGTGCCGTCGGGGGATCCGGGAGTTCCGTCTCCCGCTCCAGGGGGAGCGCGGCCCGCTGATATCCGTGTGGAGCGTGAACCATTCGAGGCACCCTAGCGTTGCTCGAGGGATTTCGTAAAACCCTCTCCGACCTGTGTGATATTCGCAGTACGTATACCCCGGTCGGCTGCATCCAACGGGCCCGCCTTATGTCCATATATGTTCATTCGTGACCGGTATAAATAGGGCATAACCGAGAACGCCAGCCGCCGTTCCCGGGCCTCTCTGCCCTTATCGCAATGGACTGTGAGCAAAATGTGTGAGCCCTGAAACGATCAATCCATATTCGCGTTCGCAAGTGATGGGGCGGACGGTCCGGGCCGGGCTCGCCGGTGCGTAGGGCGCACCCGTACGCCCGGAGCGAGCGGCGGACGCGCGTAGTGCGCCGGATGGCGCGATCCGATCGGCGGCGATTCGCCACGAGGCAACCAGCAGGGGGGTGTTGATGGCACGATGGTCATGCGGAAGAGTGCTGGAGCGTCGCCGCTCCCGGCCGGCAAGGCGGACCGACCAAGGGTGTGATCAGTTGTGGCCATTTCACTGTCTGTGGTGGTGCTGTTGGCGATCGTCCTTGTGGTGTTGATCCGGGGCGGATCCATCAAGGCGGGCCCGGCCATCGTCGCCGTACTCTTCGGCTTCTTCCTGGCATCGACGGGTATGGCGCCGTCGATCAACAGGTTCCTCAACTCGATAGCCGACACCATCAACCAGATCAACTTCTAGGCCGACGTCCTCCGGACCTCCGTCGCTCGGCTGCCGGCCCGGAGGACGCCCGCCCCAGAACGCCAACGGCCCGGCACGGTGAGACTCACCGTGCCGGGCCGTTGTTCTGTGGAGCGGGCGACGGGAATCGAACCCGCGTAGCTAGTTTGGAAGACTAGGGCTCTACCATTGAGCTACGCCCGCAAGCGGTGCGCCACAGGTCGGGACCGACCGCGGCACGAGATGCATCGTAGCGGGTCGGACCCGGTCGGCGCACACCGTCCCACAGCGCAGAAAGCGCGCGCGACGTTGCGTCCGGGCATGTACCCTACGTGTCGCACCAACGGGGTGTGGCGCAGCTTGGTAGCGCGTCCGCTTTGGGAGCGGAAGGTCGTCGGTTCGAATCCGGCCACCCCGACCACCGGCACGACCCGATCAGACCAGCAGTAGAGCCGTTCATCGGCAGGACCCGCTCGCATTGTGGGTCTCCTCCCGCTTGCCGTTACTATGCAAGCTGTGTGCCCGCGTGTCTCTCAACCGGGCAGAGATTCTGAAGTCAGCCCCCAAGGAGACCGAACCGTGAAGAGCGCCGTGGAGACCCTGAACCCGACTCGGGTTCGGCTCAGCATCGAGGTGCCCTTCGAGGAGCTCAAGGACAGCCTCGACGCGGCGTACAAGAAGATCAACGAGCAGGTCACGGTGAAGGGCTTCCGCAAGGGCAAGATCCCGAACCGCGTCATCGACCAGCGCTTCGGCCGTGGTGCCGTCCTGGAGGAGGCCGTCAACGACGCCCTCCCGAAGTTCTACACCGAGGCCGTCAACGAGGGTGAGCTGAATGTCCTCGGCCAGCCCGAGGTCGACATCACCGAGCTCAAGGACGGCGAGCTGCTCGCCTTCACCGCCGAGGTCGACGTCCGGCCCGAGATCGCGATCCCGGACTACTCCGGCATCGAGGTCGAGGTCGACGCCGTCGAGGTCAGCGACGAGGACGTCGACAAGGCCGTCGAGGAGCTGCGTGGGCGCTTCGCGTCCACCAACCCCGTCGAGCGCGCCGCCGCCGACGGCGATGTCGTGACGATCGACCTGGAGGCCAAGGTCGACGGCGAGGTCCTGGAGGACGGCGTGGCCGAGGGTGTCTCGTACACCATCGGCTCCGGTGAGCTGCTCGACGGCATCGACGAGGCCGTGACCGGCCTGGAGGCCGGTGGCGAGGCCACCTTCACCTCCGAGCTGAAGGGCGGCTCCGCCGAGGGCAAGGCCGCCGAGGTCTCCGTCAAGGTCACCGCGGTCGCCGCTCGCGAGCTCCCCGACCTGGACGACGACTTCGCGCAGCTGGCCAGCGAGTTCGACACGCTGGACGAGCTCAGGGCCGACAGTCGCAAGCGCCTCGAGAGCAACAAGCAGTACGAGCAGGCCACCCAGGCCCAGGAGCGTGTCCTCGACAAGCTGCTGGAGCTGGCGGAGGTCCCGATCCCCGAGAAGCTCCTCGAGGACGAGATCAACACCCGCAAGCACAACCTGGAGCACCACCAGCTCGGCCAGATGGGACTCGACCTCGCCAAGTACCTGGAGATCCAGGGCAAGAGCGAGGAGGAGTTCACCGCCGAGACCAAGGAGCAGGCCGAGAAGGGCATCAAGACCCAGTTCATTCTCGACGAGCTGGTCAACAAGGAGAAGCTGAACGTCAACCAGGAGGAGCTCACCGAGCACCTCATGCGGCGTGCGCAGTCCTCCGGCATGAGCCCCGACCAGTTCGCCCAGGCGGTCGTCGAGGGCGGCCAGGTTCCGATGCTCGTCGGCGAGGTCGCCCGCGGCAAGGCCCTCGCGGTCGTCGTGGAGAGCGCCACGGTCAAGGACACCAAGGGCGAGATCGTCGACCTCACCGACGACGAGGACGAGACCGACGAGGCTGCCGGGTCCGCGGACGCCGGCTCCGAGCCCGAGTCCGCCGACGCGGCCGAGGGCGACGAGAAGACCGAGGCCTGAGCCTCTTCTTCCCGTACCGGTGACGCGATCCCGGCGCGTCGCCGGATCGCCGGGTGACCGGGTGTGATCGCGAGCGAAGGGTCCGGACGTCCTGTGCGTCCGGACCCTTCGTCGTCCGCGTGACGCGTCCGTGTGAAGTACGCGTGAACAGGTGGCTACCTTGCGCTCCGAGCGAACAGTTCCGGAACCGGGATGGCGTTGTCCTACCTGCGCGTTAGGGTCCATGAAGAGGAGGGCAGGGGAGTACCCGACCCCAGCACTCCTTCAGTACGAAGACGCTGAGACGGCCGCAGCCGTCAGAGACGAGCAGGTGGATACGTGACGAATCTGATGCCTTCCGCCGCCGGCGAGCCCAACATTGGTGGCGGCCTCGGCGACCAGGTCTACAACCGACTGCTCGGCGAGCGGATCATCTTCCTCGGCCAGCAGGTCGACGATGACATCGCCAACAAGATCACCGCACAGCTGCTTCTCCTTGCCGCCGACCCGGACAAGGACATCTACCTCTACATCAACAGCCCCGGCGGCTCGGTGACGGCAGGCATGGCGGTCTACGACACCATGCAGTACATCCCGAACGACGTGGTCACCATCGGTATGGGCCTCGCGGCCTCGATGGGCCAGTTCCTGCTGACCGGTGGCAGCGCCGGCAAGCGCTTCGCGCTTCCCAACACCGACATCCTGATGCACCAGGGCTCGGCGGGCCTCGGCGGCACCGCCTCGGACATCAAGATCCAGGCCGAGCAGCTGCTGCGTACCAAGAAGCGCATGGCGGAGATCACTGCCCGGCACTCCGGTCAGACCGTCGAGACGATCATCCGAGACGGTGACCGCGACCGCTGGTACACGGCGGAGGAGGCCAAGGAGTACGGCCTCATCGACGAAATCATCTCCTCCGCCTCGCGCGTTCCGGGCGGCGGCGGCACCGGAGCCTGAAGCTCCACGGCCCCGCCCACGAGCCCGACCGACCACCGAACGCCACCAGGATGGTGAACACCCACATGAACGACCACTTCGCTTCCGCCGGCGGCCTGTACACCGGCCCGCAGGTCGACAACCGCTACATCGTCCCGCGCTTCGTCGAGCGCACCTCGCAGGGCGTGCGCGAGTACGACCCGTACGCCAAGCTCTTCGAGGAGCGGGTGATCTTCCTCGGGGTGCAGATCGACGACGCCTCCGCCAACGACGTCATGGCGCAACTGCTCTGCCTCGAGTCGATCGACCCGGACCGGGACATCTCGATCTACATCAACAGCCCCGGCGGCTCGTTCACGGCCCTCACGGCCATCTACGACACGATGCAGTTCGTGAAGCCGGACATCCAGACGGTCTGCATGGGCCAGGCGGCATCCGCCGCCGCCGTCCTGCTGGCGGCCGGCACCCCGGGCAAGCGCATGGCCCTGCCGAACGCCCGCGTGCTGATCCACCAGCCGTCCTCGCAGACCGGCCGTGAGCAGCTCTCCGACCTGGAGATCGCCGCCAACGAAATCCTGCGCATGCGCAACCAGTTGGAAGAACTGCTGGCGAAGCACTCCACCACGCCGATCGAGAAGATCCGCGACGACATCGAGCGCGACAAGATCCTCACAGCCGAGGACTCGCTCGCATACGGCCTGGTCGACCAGATCGTTTCGACCCGCAAGGGGTCCGTGGGGATGATGACAACCTGACGGGCGTTTGATTTGCCTGCCGTCCCCTGGCACGGTTCACGTCACAGTGAACCGTGCCAAGGGGGGCCCGAACGGGGGGCCCGGCAAGGTACCGTCGAATATGAGGCACCAGGAGACGCTGAACGTGGCGACTCCCAGGCGAAGGGGAAGCACCTCGTGGCACGCATCGGTGATGGCGGCGACCTGCTCAAGTGCTCGTTCTGCGGCAAGAGCCAGAAGCAGGTGAAGAAGCTCATCGCAGGCCCCGGGGTGTACATCTGCGACGAGTGCATTGACCTCTGCAACGAGATCATCGAGGAGGAGCTCGCAGAGACCTCCGAGGTGCGATGGGAGGAACTCCCCAAGCCACGCGAGATCTACGAGTTCCTCGAGGGGTACGTCGTCGGCCAGGAGCCCGCGAAGAAGGCTCTCTCGGTAGCGGTCTACAACCACTACAAGCGCGTCCAGGCCGGTGAGAACGGCGGCGGTGCCAACCGCGAGGACGCGATCGAGCTGGCGAAGTCGAACATCCTGCTGCTCGGCCCCACCGGCTCCGGCAAGACCCTGCTCGCCCAGACGCTGGCCCGGATGCTCAACGTTCCGTTCGCCATCGCGGACGCGACGGCACTGACGGAGGCCGGCTATGTCGGCGAGGACGTCGAGAACATCCTGCTGAAGCTGATTCAGGCCGCTGACTACGACGTCAAGAAGGCCGAGACCGGCATCATCTACATCGACGAGATCGACAAGGTCGCCCGCAAGAGCGAGAACCCGTCGATCACCCGCGATGTCTCCGGCGAAGGCGTTCAGCAGGCGCTGCTCAAGATCCTGGAAGGCACCACCGCCTCGGTGCCGCCGCAGGGCGGCCGCAAGCACCCGCACCAGGAGTTCATCCAGATCGACACCACGAACGTGCTGTTCATCGTGGGCGGCGCCTTCTCCGGCCTGGAGCGGATCATCGAGTCCCGGGCGGGCGCGAAGGGCATCGGCTTCGGCGCGACCATCCGCTCCAAGCGCGAGATCGAGGCGAGCGACCAGTTCCAGGAGGTCATGCCGGAGGACCTGGTGAAGTTCGGGATGATCCCGGAGTTCATCGGCCGCCTCCCGGTCCTGACCTCGGTCCACAACCTGGACCGCGAGGCGCTGCTGCAGATCCTGGTCGAGCCGCGCAACGCGCTGGTGAAGCAGTACCAGCGCCTCTTCGAACTCGACGGCGTGGAGCTGGAGTTCGACCGCCCGGCGCTGGAAGCCATCGCCGACCAGGCGATCCTGCGCGGCACCGGCGCGCGCGGCCTGCGCGCCATCATGGAAGAGGTCCTGCAGTCGGTGATGTACGAGGTGCCGTCCCGCCAGGACGTCGGCCGCGTCGTCATCACAGCGGACGTCGTCCGGAACAACGTGAACCCGACCCTCGTCCCGCGCGAGCCGCGGATCGTCGGCAACGACGGCCGGCACGAGAAGTCCGCGTAGCGGTTGGAGTACGAACGCATAGGGGCGCCCGGTCGGTTCACCGACCGGGCGCCCCTATGCCGTTGCGGCCCCGCCCGTTACTTGACCGGGACGCGGACCTCCTTGCGGAGGTCGGCGGTCACCTTGGCCGAGTCGTCCAGGTTGAGGCCGCCCCCAGCGCCCTGCGAGGGAATACCGACGCCGAGGGTGCTGTAGTCCGCCCACATACAGATGTACTCGGTGTTCGTCTTCTTCGTCGCGACGTTCTCCCCCTGCGCCTGCTGGCACTTCATCACGGCGCCGTCGAGGCTGTCGGGGGTGACCGCTTTCGGGTCCCCGATCCACTTCAGTTTGCTGTCGTTCTTCTTCAGGCCGGCGAACCCCTGGTCCACGGCGGCCGCCGGGTCCTTCACCTTGCCGTACAGGCCCAGGAAGGTGACGGTCCGGGCCCCGGCGATCTCCAGAGGGTTCACCTTGGACGGGTCACTCATGTCGATCGTCGAGTAAAGGGCGCCGACCGACTTGGCGTTGGTGATGCCGCTGCCGGCCAGATCCTTCTCGTCGCTGGCCGACGCGTCCTCCGGGGGTTGGTTCTCCCCCGACCGCTTGTAGTCGCCGAGCACCTTCGCCGGCGTGATCAGCTTGTGCGGCCCGTCGTCGGCCACCGAGCTGT
Organism: Streptomyces sp. NPDC051320; assembly: GCF_040682175.1. NCBI lineage: Bacteria > Bacillati > Actinomycetota > Actinomycetes > Kitasatosporales > Streptomycetaceae > Streptomyces > Streptomyces sp. NPDC051320. Next base: position 229,985 of record NZ_JBFBAL010000002.1, on the reverse strand, counting down.
TGCCACCGCCCTTCGTCAGCAGATAGACCCCGCCGCCGATCACCGCTACCGCCACCACGGCCGCGACCACGATCAGGCCGGTCTTCTTCTTCGGTGCCTGCGGCGGAGGCGGCACCTGACCGTAAGGGGGCTGCTGACCGTAGGGCCCCGGCTGCTGTGGCGGCTGCTGGTCGTACGGGCCCGGCTGCCCCGGCTGCTGCTGCGGGTAGCCGTAGCCCGGCTGCTGGGGCGGCACACCCTGCGGGGCCTGCTGCGGGTATCCGTAACCGGGCTGCGGCTGCCCGCCGGGCTGTCCGTACGGTCCCGGCTGCTGCGGCGGCTGCTGGCCGTACGGTCCGGGCTGCGGCGGCTGCTGGCCGTAGGGCCCCGGCTGCTGCGGAGGTTGCTGGCCGTACGGGCCCGGCTGGTTGTAGCTCATGGACTGGGTTCCCCCTCTGAATACTTACGTCTCGTGAACATCCTGACGGACGCGGTCACAGCGAAGTGCGACGGGGCACACAGTGGCACCAAACATTCTCGTTTCAGTACGGGACCGTGACGCCCTTAAACTGAGCCGGTGACCGAGAACTCATCGCAGCAGACTCCAGCGCCCCTGCCCTCTCAGGAATTGCCGACCCAGTACGCGCCGGCCGAGGTAGAGGGGAAGCTGTACGAGCGCTGGGTAGAGCGCGGTTACTTCGAGGCCGACGCGAAGAGCGAGAAGCCCCCGTACACCATCGTCATCCCGCCGCCGAACGTCACCGGTTCGCTCCACCTCGGGCACGCCTTCCAGCACACGCTGATGGACGCGCTCACCCGCCGCAAGCGCATGCAGGGCTTCGAGGCCCTGTGGCTGCCCGGCATGGACCACGCCGGGATCGCCACCCAGAACAAGGTCGAGCAGCAGCTCGCCGAGGAGGGCAAGTCGCGCCAGGACCTGGGGCGCGCCGAGTTCACCGAGCGGGTCTGGCAGTGGAAGGAGGAGTACGGCGGCAAGATCCTCGGCCAGATGCGCCGCCTCGGGGACGGGGTGGACTGGTCGCGCGAGCGGTTCACCATGGACGAGGGTCTGTCCCGGGCCGTTCAGACGATCTTCAAGAAGCTGTACGACGACGAGCTGATCTACCGCGCCGAGCGCATCATCAACTGGTGCCCGCGCTGCCTGACCGCGATCTCCGACATCGAGGTCGACTACCAGGACGACGACGGCGAGCTGGTCTCGCTGAAGTACGGCGAGGGCGAGCAGACGGTGGTCGTCGCGACGACCCGGGTCGAGACGATGCTCGGTGACACCGCCGTCGCCGTCCACCCCGACGACGCGCGGTACGCGCACCTCATCGGCAAGCGGATCAAGCTGCCGCTGACCGACCGGACCGTCCCGGTCGTGGCGGACGCCCATGTCGACCCGGAGTTCGGCACCGGAGCCGTCAAGGTGACGCCCGCCCATGACCCGAACGACTTCGCCATCGGGCAGCGGCACGGCCTGGAATCCATGACGATCATGGATGAGCGCGGTGTCATCACCGTGCCGGGCCCCTTCCAGGGCCTGGATCGTTTCGAGGCGCGTTCCACGATCGTCGAGGCCCTGCGCGAGCAGGGCCGGATCGTCGCCGAGAAGCGTCCGTACACGCACTCCGTCGGGCACTGCTCGCGCTGCAAGACGACCGTCGAGCCCCGGCTCTCCCTGCAGTGGTGGGTCAAGGTCGAGACGCTCGCCAAGGACGCGGGCGACGCGGTCCGGGACGGCCGCGTCAAGATCCACCCGAAGGAGATGGAGAAGCGGTACTTCGACTGGGTCGACAACCTCAACGACTGGTGCATCTCACGGCAGTTGTGGTGGGGCCACCGGATCCCCGTCTGGTACGGCCCGCAGGGCGAGGTCGTCTGCCTCGGACCCGGCGAGGAGGCCCCCACCGGCGAGGGCTGGCGGCAGGACGAGGATGTCCTCGACACCTGGTTCTCCTCCGGCCTGTGGCCGTTCTCCACGCTCGGCTGGCCGGAGCGGACCCCGGACCTGGAGAAGTTCTATCCGACCGACGTGCTGCTCACCGGGCACGACATCATCTTCTTCTGGGTGGCCAGGATGATGATGTTCGGTCTGTACGCGATGGACGGCGTCGCGCCGTTCCACACCATCGCGCTGACCGGTCTGGTCCGCGACGAGAACGGCAAGAAGATGTCCAAGTCGTTCGGGAACGTCGTCGACCCGTTGGACTGGATGGACGCCTACGGCTCCGACGCCGTCCGCTTCACCGTGGCCAACGGCGCCAACCCCGGCGCCGACGTGCCGATCGGCGAGGACTGGGTCAAGGCGTCCAGGAACTTCGCCAACAAGATCTGGAACGCCACCCGCTTCGCACTGATGAACGGCGCGAACGTAGAGGGCGAACTGCCGTCAGCGGAGCGGCTGTCGGCCAACGACCGCTGGATCCTGTCCCGGCTGAACGCGGTGGTCGCCGAGGCCGACACGTACTACGACGACTACCAGTTCGGGAAGCTCGCCGACACGCTCTACCACTTCGCGTGGGACGAGGTCTTCGACTGGTACGTCGAGTTGTCGAAGACCACGTTCTTCGCGGGCGGCGAGCCGGCGCAGGTGTCGGCCCGGGTCCTCGGCGAGGTGCTCGACGTGATGCTGCGGCTGCTGCACCCGATCGTGCCGTTCGTGACCGAGACCCTGTGGACCACCCTCACCGGCAAGGAGTCGGTCGTCATCGCCGACTGGCCCCGGGACTCCGGCTTCCGTGACCGCGCGGCCGAGCAGGAGATCGCGCTGGTTCAGCAGGTCGTCACCGAGGTCCGCCGGTTCCGTTCCGACCAGGGCCTGCAGCCCGGCCAGAAGGTTCCGGCCGAGCTGGACCTGTCCGGCACGGCGCTGGCACCGCACGAGGCGGCCATTCGTCAGGTGCTGCGGCTGCAGCCGGCCGGTGAGGGCTTCCACGCCACCGCGTCGCTGCCGGTCGCCGGTGCGAAGGTCGCCCTGGACCTGTCCGGCACGATCGACGTCGAAGCTGAGCGCAAGCGTCTGACCAAGGACCTCGGCGCGGCCGAGAAGGAGAAGACGCAGGCGCTCGGGAAGCTCGGCAACGAGGCGTTCCTCGGCAAGGCCCCCGACCACGTGGTCGACAAGATCCGCACCCGGCTCGCCAAGGCCGAGGCGGACATCGAGCGGATCGAGGAGCAGCTGCGCGGCCTGCCGGCCGCGTAGGGCGGGTCGCGAGAGAAGCGCCGGCCGGGCTCACCCGGCCGGCGCTGCGCCCGGTACCGGAGCGTTCCCACGGCACCAGGGGCGGCCGTGGACCCACGGCGAGGGGGCGGGGCGCAAGTCCTCGCGCCGTATCTCCGTAGACTGGTCCTGTGAGCGAGCCCGACCCTTTCGACGAGATCGTCGACGCAGAGACCAAAAGCGACCCCGACCTGGCGGTGATCGAGGCCGGTAGCCGTACCCTGCGTACCCAGTCCGGCCCGCCGCCGGGCGACGGCATCCCGGCCCGTCCCGCCGATCCGGAGGTGGAAAAGGCGCTGCGGGCGGTGGAGCAGGAGCTGCTCGGCCGCTGGCCGGAGACCAAGCTCGACCCTTCACTGGTCCGGATGGAGGCGCTGCTCGACCTGCTGGGCGATCCGCAGCGGGCGTACCCCTCGATCCACATCACCGGGACCAACGGCAAGACGTCGACGGCCCGGATGATCGAAGCACTGCTGGGCGCGTTCGAGCTGCGCACCGGGCGGTACACCTCGCCGCACGTGCAGTCGATCACCGAGCGGATCAGCCTCAACGGCGCCCCGATCGAGGCCGAGCGGTTCATCGAGACGTATCAGGACATCAAGCCGTACATCGACATGACCGACGCACAGCAGGAGCACCGGCTGTCCTTCTTCGAGGTGCTCACCGGCATGGCGTACGCGGCCTTCGCCGATGCGCCGGTCGATGTGGCGGTCGTCGAGGTCGGGATGGGTGGCAGCTGGGACGCCACCAACGTCATGGAGGCCCCGGTCGCCGTGATCACCCCGATCGCGCTGGACCACACCGACCGCCTCGGCGACACGCCCGGCGAGATCGCCGTCGAGAAGTCCGGGATCATCAAGCAGGGCGCCACGGTCATCCTGGCGCAGCAGCCGGTCGATGCCGCGCAGGTGATGCTGAAGAAGGCCGTCGAGAAGGATGCCACCGTGGCCCGTGAGGGCATGGAGTTCGGCGTCGGCAGCCGCGAGATCGCGGTCGGCGGGCAGCTGCTGACGCTGCGCGGGCTCGGCGGTGAGTACGAGGAGATCTTCCTGCCGCTGTACGGCGCCCACCAGGCGCACAACGCCGCGGTGGCGCTCGCCGCGGTCGAGGCGTTCTTCGGCGTCGGCGCGCAGCAGGCGGGCCTGCTCGACGTCGACCTGGTGCGCAAGGCGTTCGCCTCGGTGCTCTCGCCGGGCCGTATGGAGGTCGTGCGGAGCTCGCCGACCGTCGTCCTGGACGCCGCGCACAACCCGGCGGGCGCGCAGGCCGCGGCCGCTGCCATCACGGAGGCCTTCGGCTTCTCGCGGCTGATCGGTGTGGTCGGGACGAGCGGCGACAAGGACGTACGAGGGCTGCTCGAAGCCTTCGAGCCGATCTTCGCCGAGGTCGTGGTCACCCAGAACTCCACCCACCGGGCGATGAGCGCCGACGATCTGGCCGCGCTGGCGGTGGAGGTCTTCGGCGACGACCGGGTGGTCGTCGAGCCGCGTCTCGACGACGCGCTGGAGACGGCGATCACGCTGGCCGAGGAGGAGGACGAATACGCAGGAGCAGGTGTTCTGATCACCGGCTCCGTGATCACCGTCGGCGAGGCCCGGCTGCTTCTGGGGAGGGGCTGACCCATGCGGACGCTCTGCGCTTCCACCCTGATCGGGGAGTTCTTCGTGATCGGCTTCGCCGGTCTGGTCGCCATGAAGGGCGACATCTCCGGCACCACCGTCTGGACGGTCTGCGGTATCGCGATGCTGCTCTCGGTACTGCTCTGCGGGATGCTCGGCCGGCCGGGTGCGATCCAGATCGGCTGGGCCCTGCAGATAGCGCTGGTGCTCAGCGGCTTCGTGGTCCCCACGATGTTCTTCCTCGGCGCGGTCTTCGCAGGTCTGTGGTGGGCCTCGATCCACTACGGCCGCAAGATCGACGAGGCGAAGGCCCGCTGGGCCGCTCAGGAGGAGCAGGCATCCGCAGGGCCTGACGCTGCGTAACGGTCGGCGGATGCGGCCCTGTAACCTCGGGGGACGCACCCCGCGAACGAAGGAGTCCGCCCCGTGAGCCAGCGCACGCTCGTCCTGCTCAAGCCCGATACCGTACGCCGCGGCCTGATCGGTGAGGTCATCAGCCGTATCGAGCGCAAGGCGAACTGGACCATCTCCGCGCTGGAGCTGCGCACCCTCGACCAGGAAACGCTCGAGCAGCACTACGGGGAACACCAGGGCAAACCGTTCTACCAGCCGCTGGTGGAGTTCATGGCTTCCGGCCCGATCGTGGCGCTGATCGTCGAAGGCGATCGGGTGATCGAGGGCGTCCGTACGCTGGCCGGACCGACCGACCCGATTGCAGCAGCGCCCGGCTCCATTCGTGGTGATTTCGGGACCATCGTCCGGGAGAACCTCATCCACGCCTCGGACTCCGAGGAGTCCGCAGAGCGAGAATTGAAACTTTTCTTTCCGGCCGTATCCTGACGTCCTGTCAGCCGCATAGCGTCTGTGGCCTCGGGCGACCGAACTAATTCGGTCGCCCTTCGGCATATGCCCGGCGATTCCGGGAACGCATCGCTCCAACATGACGTCACCATGACTGAGGCGGGTGTATCTACCGCCCACATGGCGGAGACCCTCGCGCGATGTTCGTGCAGGCGGCACTACGATGAAGCCTTCACACCCACAGCGCTCACTTCGCCTACCCATTGCCCACCAGCTCCACTTGGGAAAGGCCCGACGCATCCTCATGGGGAACAAGGGGAACTCAATGTCGTTCATCGGCCGTGACATGGCTATTGACCTCGGGACTGCCAACACGCTGGTGTACGTCAGAGGTCGCGGGATCGTCCTCAACGAGCCGTCGGTCGTCGCCATCAACACCAACACCGGCGGGATTCTCGCCGTCGGCGCCGAGGCCAAGAAGATGATCGGCCGTACGCCGGGCAACATCGTCGCCGTACGGCCACTGAAGGACGGCGTGATCGCCGACTTCGAGATCACCGAGCGCATGCTCAGGTACTTCATCCTGAAGATCCACAAGCGCCGCTACCTGGCCCGTCCGCGGGTCGTCGTCTGTGTGCCGTCGGGCATCACGGGCGTCGAGCGCCGCGCCGTCATCGAGGCGTCCACGCAGGCCGGCGCCCGCCAGGTCCACATCATCGAGGAACCGATGGCCGCGGCCATCGGTTCGGGACTGCCGGTTCACGAGGCCACCGGCAACATGGTCGTGGACATCGGCGGCGGCACCACCGAGGTCGCCGTGATCTCGCTGGGAGGAATCGTCACCGCGCAGTCGATCCGCGTCGCGGGCGACGAGCTGGACAACGCGATCATCCAGCACATCAAGAAGGAGTACTCCCTCCTGCTCGGTGAACGGACCGCGGAACAGATCAAGATCACGATCGGCTCGGCGTTCGACCTGGAGAAGGACGAGCACACCGAGATCCGCGGCCGCGATCTGGTCTCGGGCCTGCCGAAGACCGTGGTCATCTCGGCGGCCGAGGTCCGCAAGGCCATCGAGGAACCGGTCAACGCGATCGTCGACGCGGTCAAGACGACGCTCGACAAGTGCCCGCCGGAGCTCTCCGGCGATGTCATGGACCGGGGCATCGTCCTCACCGGTGGCGGCGCGCTGCTCCGCGGCTTGGACGAGCGGCTGCGCCACGAGACCGGAATGCCGATCCATATCGCTGAGGACCCGCTGGACTCGGTCGCGCTCGGCTCCGGCAAGTGCGTGGAGGAGTTCGAGGCGCTCCAGCAGGTCCTGGACGCCCAGCCACGGCGATAGCCGGACACCGGGCGGAACACGCCGTTCCGCCGTCACCGGGTGCGTCCGCCCGGTACGGCGGAACGTTGATATACACAAGCGCATAGGAATTTTCGACGAGGAAGGCACGGCCTCCGCACGTGAGGGACACACGAGAGAGCCGGCTGCTCCTGGTGCTGCTGATCGTCATCGCGTTCGCGCTGATCACGGTGGACATCCGGGGCGGTGAGGCGTCACCGGTGGACGGCGCCCGTGAAGCCGCCGCCACCGTCCTCGGACCGGTCGAGAACGGCGTCGCGAACGTCGTGAACCCGGTGGGCAACGCGATCGGCGCAGTACGGGACTCCGGCGACCGCCACGATCGCATCGCCGCGCTGGAGCGGGACAACGCCGCTCTGAAGCAGCGGCTCGGCAGCACCGACCGCAACCGCAGCCGGGTCCGCCAGCTCGACGCCATGCTCAAGACCGCGGCCACCGGCCAGTACGGCATCAAGGGCGCCGAGGTCATCGCGGTCGGAGCGGCTCAGGGCTTCTCCTGGACGATCACGATCGACGCCGGATCCGCCGACGGCATAATGCGCGACATGACGGTGCTCAACGGGTCGGGACTCGTCGGCCGGGTCACCACCGTCGGACCGCACACGGCGACCGTCCTGCTCGCCAACGACCCCGACTTCACCGTCGGCACCCGCATGGAGAACACCGACGAGATCGGCTTCGCCACCGGACGCGGCGACCGTCCGCTCGCCGTCCAGCTCCTCAACGGCAAGGCCAAGGTGAAGAACGGCGACCGTCTGGTCACGTTCGGCTCCAGCCACGACAAGCCCTTCGTACCGGGCGTCCCGGTCGGCCAGGTCGTCAAGGTCGATCCCTCGCGCGGTGACCTGACCCGGACCGTCTACGTCCGTCCGTTCGTCTCGTTCACCAAGCTGGACCTGGTCGGCGTCGTGGTCGAACCGCCGCGTGAGGACCCGCGCGACACGGTGCTGCCCGCCAAACCCGCGAAGCCGAAGCCGACTCCCACGGTCACGGTCACCGTCACCCCGTCGGCGAACGCCGGCGCCGGCACTGATGCCAACGCCGATGCCGGTGCCAACACCGATGCCGGTGCCAACACCGATGCCGGTGCCAACGCCGGTGCCGGTACCGACGCCGGTACGGACGCCGGCAGTGACCCCAACGCCGACACCCCCCAGTAGTAGGAGCTGATCCGCATGCGTCTCAACCGGATGCTGCTTTCGGCCACGCTGGTGGTCGTCGCCCTGGTCGTCCAGGTGAGCGTGCTCGCCCGACTCCAACTCCCCGGCGCCGTACCGGACCTGCTGCTGCTCACAGTGGTCGCCCTCGCGCTCGTCTACGGCCATCTGGCCGGCGCGTTCATCGGCTTCGGCGCGGGACTGCTCGCCGACCTGGCACCGCCCGCCGACCACGCCGCCGGACGGTACGCGCTGGTGCTCTGTGTCGTCGGCTACGCCGTCGGGCTCGCCCGACCGGAGAACGGCCGCATCAGGTCCGTCGTCGGACCGATGATCGTGGTGGTGGCTGCGGCGATCGGCTCCACCCTGCTGTACGCCGGGGTCGGTTCGCTGGTCGGCGACACCGCCGCTCGCCATGTGGGCCTCGCCGGTCTGCTGTTCAGCGCGGCCGTGTACGACCTGCTGCTCGCGCCGTTCACCGTTCCGTTCATCATGGCGCTGGCCAGACGCACCGACAACGATCCGCTCGCCGATGCCCAGGGCGGCGGTGGCGCGGGCGATGTCGCGACCGGCTGGCTGGCCACCGGCACCGGACTGCAGATCGGGAACCAGCGTGGCGGTCTGCGTTTGCGGGCGGCACGGTCGCGGGCGAACAAGGCAGGACGCATCAAGGGGGTCAAACGACTGTGACGCGACGTCATCCTGGGGACGGTCCCCGGCGGCATCTGCCGGGGGCCGACGCCGGTACCCCCAGCCGGGCCGCCATGCGCCGGAGCGCACAGGGCCGGACAACCCCGAGCCGGAGCACGCAGTGAGGCTGTATCTCCCGGGGGCCGACCCCCGTACCCCCAGCCGGACAACCCCGAGCCGGAGCACGCAGTGAGGCTGTATCTCCCGGGGGCCGACCCCCGTACCCCCAGCCGGACAACCCCGAGCCGGAGCACGC
>NZ_JBFBAL010000002.1:0-220796 GCF_040682175.1 Streptomyces sp. NPDC051320 | reverse complement strand
GCAGTGAGCAATATTCCCGAGACCGGTCGCACCTCACGGGTGCAGATCCGGCTCGTCGTCATCCAGATCCTCGTCTTCTCCCTCCTGCTCACCCTCGGCGGCCGGCTCTGGTACCTGCAGATCCGCAACGGCGACCAATACACCGCCGAAGCCAAGAACAACCATGTCCAGCAGGTCGTCCAGCCCGCCGTGCGCGGCTCCATCCTCGACGCACGCGGGGTGCCGCTCGCCGACAACGAGACCCGGCTCGTGGTCTCCGCCAGCCGCACCAAGCTGCTGAAGATGGCGGACGACGGCAAGGCCGTCCTCACCCGCCTCGCAGGCGTACTGGGCATGAAGCCCGCCGACGTCATCGCGAAGGTCAGGCTCTGCGACGCGAAGACGCCCAAGCCCTGCTGGAACGGTTCGCCCTACCAGCCGATCCCCGTCACCGAGGACGCCACCACCCAGCAGGCCCTCCAGATCCGCGAGCGCACCGAGGACTTCCCCGGCATCACCGCCGAACCCACCGCCGTACGCAGCTACCCCGGCCCCGGCGGCGTCAACGCCGCGCAGGTGCTCGGTTACCTCGGCCCGGTCACCGACAACGAGGTGGCCAAGTCGGAGAAGACCGACAACCCGCTGCTCCGCTCCGACCAGGTCGGCCGAGCCGGCCTGGAGTCGATGTACGATCAGCAGTTGCGCGGTAAGTCGGGTGTCACCCGGTACGAGGTGGACAACCTCGGCCGGGTCATCGGCAAGGCCGGCGACACCCCCGCGGAGCCCGGAAGCTCCCTCGTCACCAGCATCGACTCGCGGATCCAGGCGATCACCGAGAAGGAACTGGTGACGGCCATGAAGAACCTCCGCAAGACGTACGACTCGGTGACCCACAGCAACTACAAGGCCGACTCCGGTGCGGCCGTGGTGATGGACGTGCACACCGGCCGGATCATCGCGATGGCCAGCGCCCCGACCTACGACCCCAACGTCTGGAGCGGCGGCATCTCCGCCAAGGACTACGCCAAGCTCACCAAGACCTCGTCCAACTATCCGCTGCTGAACCGGGCCATCCAGGGGCAGTCGGCGCCCGGTTCGACCTTCAAGGTCATCTCCACCAGCGCGGCGGTCAACGCCGGATACGCGCCCGACGGCGGCTATCCGTGCACCTCGTCGATGTCCATCGGCAACCGGGTCTTCAAGAACTTCGAGGGCGAGAGCTTCGGCGACATCAGCCTGGGCAAGGCACTCGAGGTCTCCTGCGACACGGTCTTCTACTACCTGGCCTACGACCAGTGGAAGAAGGACGGCGGCAATCACCCCAAGCACGCAAAGGACTGGTTCTTCAAGACGGCCCACCAGTTCGGGCTCGGCAAGAAGACCGGTATCGACCTGCCCGACGAGGTGACCGGCCGCGTCCCGGACCGCGCCTGGAAGCAGGCGTACTGGGAGGCCAACAAGGACCTCTGGTGCAAGCAGGGCAAGAAGCACGGCAGCTACGTCGAGCAGATCGAGTACGAGAACTGCACCGACGGCAACCAGGTGCGTGCCGGTGACTCCGTCAACTACGCGATCGGCCAGGGCGACACGCTCCTCACTCCGATCCAGGAAGCCGTGATGTACTCCGCCATCGCCAATGGCGGCACGATGTACCAGCCGAGCGTCGGCAAGGCGATCATCAGCGCCGACGGCAGGACGGTGCAGCCGATCAAGCCGACGGTCGCGGGCAAGCTGCCCGACACGAAGAAGACCGTCTCGTACATCGACAAGGCGCTGGAAGGCGTGGTCACCAGCGGCACCGCGGCCTGGCAGTTCGGCGGCTGGCCGCAGGACAAGATCGCACTGCACGCCAAGACCGGTACCGCGGAGGTCGCCGGCAAGCAGACCACGTCCTGGCTTTCGACCTACACCAAGGACTACGCGATCGTCATGACGATCTCCCAGGGCGGTACCGGATCCGGTGGTTCGGGTCCCGCGGTCCGCAAGATCTACCAGGCCATGTACGGCCTCGACGGCAAGGGCAAGCAGGACCTCAAGAAGGCGCTGCTGCCGAAGCCGCAGACCGCCCTGCCGAAGATCTCCAAGGACGGCACCATCGAGGCGCCGACGGTCACCGCGTACAAGCCCGACTCGAAGCCGACGCTGCCCGCGAACGGTTCCGAGGCGCTCGCCGCCACCACAGGCCGGAGGGACTGAACCATGGGCGGTTTCTCCGTAGCCCGGTACGCGCCCACCGAGCAGGGCCTGTGGTCCAAGCTGTCCGCCCGCGACTCGCTGGTACGCAGGCTCGACTGGCCGTTGCTGCTGTCGTCGCTGGCGCTGTCGTTCATCGGTGCCCTGCTGGTCTACTCGGCCACCCGCGGACGTGACTCGCTCACCCACGGCGATCAGTACTACTTCCTGCTGCGCCACGCCATGAACACCGGCATCGGCTTCGGCCTGATGGTCGGCACCATCTGGCTCGGCCACCGCACCCTGCGCGGAGCGGTGCCGGTGCTCTTCGGGATCTCCGTGCTGCTGATCCTCGCGGTCCTCTCGCCGCTCGGGCAGACGGTCAACGGTGCCCATGCCTGGATCGTCATCGGCGGTGGGTTCTCCCTGCAGCCCTCCGAGTTCACCAAGATCACCATCATCCTGGGGATGGCGATGATCCTCGCCTCCCGGGTCGACGCCGGGGACCAGGCACACCCCGACCACCGCACGGTGGCCAAGTCGCTGGGCGTGGCCGTCGTTCCGATACTGATCATCATGCTGATGCCGGACCTCGGCTCGGTCATGGTGATCGCGATGATCGTCCTCGGTGTGCTGCTGGCCTCCGGTGCGTCCAAACGCTGGATCCTGGGGCTGCTCGGCGCGGGTGTGGCCGGCGCCATCGGCGTCTGGCAGGCCGGGCTGCTCGACCAGTACCAGATCGCCCGGTTCGCCGCCTTCGCCAACCCCGCCCTGGATCCGGCAGGCGTCGGCTACAACACCAACCAGGCGCGGATCGCGATCGGCTCGGGCGGACTGACCGGCACCGGCCTCTTCCACGGCTCGCAGACCACCGGACAGTTCGTTCCCGAGCAGCAGACCGACTTCGTCTTCACCGTCGCGGGCGAGGAGTTGGGCTTCCTCGGCGCCGGACTGATCCTCGTCCTGCTGGGCATCGTGCTGTGGCGCGCCTGCCGGATCGCCCGGGAGACCACCGAGCTCTACGGGACCGTCGTCGCGGCCGGGATCATCGCCTGGTTCGCCTTCCAGGCCTTCGAGAACATCGGCATGACGCTGGGCATCATGCCGGTCGCCGGTCTGCCGCTGCCGTTCGTTTCGTACGGCGGATCGTCGATGTTCGCGGTCTGGATCGCGATCGGCTTGCTGCAGTCGATCCGGGTGCAGCGGCCGATAACTGCCTGACGCCCGTCCACGGGCTGCCCGGCGGGCGGCGCCGGGCAGCCGGCTGCCGGGGTAGCCTGGATGGTCACCCCTGCCAGCCCAGCGAAAGTCGCCGAACATGTCTGTCGAGTCGGTCTTCCCCCGCCTGGAAGCCCTCCTGCCGCAGGTGCAGAAGCCCATCCAGTACGTGGGCGGAGAGCTCAACTCCACCGTGAAGGACTGGGACTCCTGCGACGTCCGCTGGGCCCTGATGTACCCGGACGCGTACGAGGTCGGGCTCCCGAACCAGGGCGTCATGATCCTCTACGAGGTACTCAACGAGCGCGAGGGCGTCCTCGCCGAGCGCACCTACAGCGTCTGGCCGGACCTCGAAGAGCTGATGCGCGAGCACCAGGTGCCGCAGTTCACCGTGGACGGACACCGCCCGGTCAGGGCGTTCGACGTCTTCGGGCTGAGCTTCTCCACCGAACTCGGCTACACCAACATGCTCACCGCCCTGGACCTGGCGGGCATTCCGCTGAACTCCAAGGACCGCACCATCGACGACCCGATCGTCCTCGCCGGCGGCCACGCGGCCTTCAACCCCGAGCCGATCGCGGACTTCATCGACTGCGCGGTGATCGGTGACGGCGAGCAGGCCGTGCTGGAGATCACCGAGATCATCCGCGCCTGGAAGGCCGAGGGCCGCCCGGGCGGCCGTGACGAGGTGCTCTTCCGGCTGTCGCGGACCGGCGGCGTCTACGTCCCGCGGTTCTACGACGTCGAGTACCTGCCCGACGGCCGGATCGGCCGGGTCGTGCCGAACAGGTCCGGCGTGCCGTGGCGGGTCTCCAAGCACACCGTGATGGACCTCGACGAGTGGCCCTACCCCAAGCAGCCCCTCGTCCCGCTCGCCGAGACCGTCCACGAGCGGATGTCCGTGGAGATCTTCCGTGGCTGCACCCGCGGCTGCCGTTTCTGCCAGGCCGGCATGATCACGCGCCCCGTGCGGGAGCGAAGCATCACCGGCATCGGCGAGATGGTCGAGAAGGGGCTCAAGGCGACCGGCTTCGAAGAGGTCGGGCTGCTCTCCCTCTCCTCGGCGGACCACAGCGAGATCGGCGACATCGCCAAGGGCCTCGCCGACCGCTACACCGACGACAAGGTCGGTCTGTCCCTGCCGTCCACCCGGGTCGACGCGTTCAACGTCGACCTGGCCAACGAGCTGACCCGTAACGGCCGCAGGTCCGGTCTCACCTTCGCCCCCGAGGGGGGTTCCGAGCGGCTGCGCAAGGTCATCAACAAGATGGTCTCGGAGGAGGACCTGATCCGCACGGTCTCCACCGCGTACGGCAACGGCTGGCGCCAGGTGAAGCTGTACTTCATGTGCGGCCTCCCCACCGAGACCGACGAGGACGTGCTGCAGATCGGCGACATGGCGGTCAACGTCATCGCCGAGGGGCGCCGGGTCTCCGGCCAGAACGACATCCGCTGCACCGTCTCCATCGGCGGCTTCGTCCCCAAGCCGCACACGCCGTTCCAGTGGGCCCCGCAGCTGTCCGCCGAGGAGACCGACGCCCGGCTGGCCAAGCTCCGCGACAAGCTCCGCGGCGACAAGAAGTACGGCCGCTCGATCGGCTTCCGCTACCACGACGGCAAGCCCGGCATCGTCGAGGGCCTGCTCTCGCGCGGTGACCGCCGGGTCGGCTCGGTCATCCGCGCGGTGTACGAGGGCGGCGGCCGTTTCGACGGCTGGCGCGAGTACTTCAGCTACGACCGCTGGATGAAGGCCGCCGAGCAGACCCTGCCGGACTTCGGCGTGGACGTCGACTGGTACACCACCCGGGAGCGCACCTACGAAGAGGTGCTGCCCTGGGACCACCTGGACTCCGGCCTCGACAAGGACTGGCTCTGGGAGGACTGGCAGGACTCGCTCGACGAGACCGAGGTCGAGGACTGCCGCTGGACGCCGTGCTTCGATTGCGGGGTGTGCCCGCAGATGGACACTTCCATCCAGATCGGGCCGACCGGCAAGAAGTTGCTGCCGTTGACGGTCAAGTAGCGGACGCCTGCGCCCGGTCACGGAACCACGTGGCCGGGCAGCGTCGTCCGGGGGGACATGGTGCAACTGCAGAAGACGCCGCAGCCCGGCCCGGAACCGGAGCCGACGGGGTGTCTGACCACGGTGATCAGGATCCCGGTGCGGATCGTGGTGCTGGTGGTGGTTCTGCCGCTGCGGCTGGTGTGGGACGCCCTCACCGCCTGCGGCCGGGCCGGCCGGCGCCTCACCGCCGGGGCGGGCCGTTTGCTGTACGCGTACCTCCTCGTACCGCTCGGTTACGTGCTCCGGTTCGTCGCCATGACTCTTTTCGTCTGGCCCTGGGTCGGCCTCTACCGGTATCTGCTGACGCCGGTGGGCCACGGCATCGCCGTGCTGGCCCGGTATCTGGTCGCCGTACCAGCGGCCTGGCTGTACCGATGGGTGCTGACGCCGTTGGGTCACGGGGTCACGGCGCTGATGCGGTGGCTCGGGGCGGCTCTGGGATGGCTGGTGCGGTACGGACTCGTGGTGCCGGTGGGGGCGCTGTACCGGTGGGTGCTGACGCCGTTGGGCCACGGCGTGGGCGCACTGGGCCGCTGGTGCGGGGTCGCCCTGGGATGGCTGGGCCGGGCGCTGTTCGTGTGGCCATGGGTGGGGCTGTGGCGGTACGTGCTGGTGCCGTTGGTCCAGTACGGCGTGGTGGTGCCCGTGGTGTGGGTGTACCGGCAGCTCCTCACCCCGGCCGGCCACGGACTGGCCTGGTTCACGCGCTGGACCGCACGCGGTACCGGCCTGGTGCTCGCGGCGCTCGGGCGGTGGCTCCTCGTCGTACCGGCTGTCGCGCTGTGGCGGTTCGTTCTGACGCCCGTCGGCCGCGCCCTGCGTGTCGTGGGGCGCGAGATCCTGGACGCCTTCGGCTTCGCCTGGCGTGTCGTCGGCCACATCTCGCGGGCCGTGGGCCGCGCGCTGAAGTGGCTCGGCTGGAACCTCCTGGGGCGCCCGGTGCGCTGGATGTGGCAGGGAGTGGTGGCACCGGTGGGGCGCTGGGTGCACGGCCACATTCTGCGCCCGGCCGGACGGGCCGCGGCCGAGGCCGGTCGCAGCGCCCGCGCCGCGCTGCGCTCCGCGCGCGAAACCGTACGGCAGGTCCGGCGCGACGCCTGGCACGCGATGGCCGGCGGAGCCCGTCCGAGCGAGGTACGGGAACCTGACGGGGCCGCGGCGCGTACTCTGGGTGTGACAACGACTGTCCCCGACGCGGCACCGGGGCCCGAGATCTCCTTGCTGGGCGACAAAACCGCCGAGCCGGGGTGAGCCGGGCCCGGTACCCCGGGAACCCCGCCGTAGGGCGGCGCGCCCCCCGCGCCGGCCCCGCACCGAGGAGAAGAACCACTGGGCAAGCGACAGCCCGAAGGCCCGCCGCCCGCACCGGCGGTGCAGCGCATCCGACTGCGCTACACCAAGCGCGGCCGCCTCCGGTTCACCAGCCACCGTGACTTCCAGCGCGCGTTCGAGCGGGCACTGCGCCGGGCCGAGGTGCCCATGGCGTACTCGGCAGGTTTCACACCGCACCCGAAGGTCTCGTACGCCAATGCCGCACCTACCGGCACGGGCAGCGAGGCCGAGTTCCTGGAGATCGCCCTCGCCGAGAAGCGCGATCCCGAAGCGCTGCGACTGCTTCTCGACCAAGCACTGCCGGACGGCCTGGACATCACCGACGCCGTCGAGGCACGGACCTCCGCTCTCGCCGACCGGCTGACCGGGTCCGTATGGGAGATGCGGCTGGACGGTGTCGCGCTCGACACCGCCGAGCAGGCAGTGGCGGCGTTCCTGGCAGCCGAGGCCGTCGAGGTGCAGCGCAAGACCAAGAACGGCGTCAGAACCTTCGACGCCCGCGCCGCGGTGGCCGGCCTACAGGCTGTGCGTCCGGCGTCCGATAGGCCGGGGGGTGTGCCCTGTGCGATACTGCGGCTGGTTGTGCGGCACGTGACACCTGCCGTCCGGCCCGACGACGTCCTGTCCGGTCTCCACGCTGTGGCCGACCTGGCGCCGCCGGTCGCCGCATCGGTGACCAGGCTGGCGCAGGGGCTCTTCGACGAGGAGTCCGGAACGGTGACCGACCCGCTCGCGCCCGACCGCGAGGCAGCTCCGGCCGCTATCACTGTGGCCGCCGGGACGGCCTCCCCCTAGCTTCGCCGGGGGCCGCCGGCGGCAGCAGTCCGGACGGTCCCGCCGCGCAAGGACAGTCGCCGCGTAAGAACAGTCGTTGCGCAGCCCTGGGATCCGGGAGCCACCTGGATCGGGCGGCGCACTGACCAGAAGACTTTCGCCAGGCCGTACGTACATCGCGTAGGGAACCGGCGAGCCAGACATCAGCTCCCGTGCGGCGCCCGCGCCCCGGACGAGCGGAACCGCGCTTCAGCCGCGGACCGTGCCGGACCGGAAACAGACGCGGCGCCCGGGAGCGTGACGGGAGAACCGCCCGCATGCCCCAGTCGAACGAATCCGTTACCAACGGAGCCAACGAGAACACCGGCGAGAACGCCGGTCCCGGCGACACGCTTCCCGTGCGCCGCAGGCGCCGAGCCGCGTCGCGCCCCGCCGGGCCGCCGACCGGCGCGGAGAGCGCCGGTAAGGCACCCGAGACCGTCGCGACCACCGTGGCGGAGACAGTGGCACCGGCCATACCGCCCACCGGGAGTACCGCGCCGAGCGCCGAGGTCACCGCCGGGACGGCGCCGCCCGCCCGCCGCCGCGCCACCCGCAAGGCGACCGCACCGGCCGGCCCCGCCCAGGCCACCGAGCCCATCAGGACCGCCGAGTCCGCCGAGCCGGCCGAGGCTCGGGCCGCCGTCGAGGAAGCCGCCGCAGAGGCGGCTCCGCGTCGCACCCGCCGCCGTACGTCCGCTCCGGCCGGCGCCCCGCAGGCCGAGGCCGTGACCGAGGCCGCCGTGCCGCAGGCCGAGACCCCGGCACCCGCCCGGGCCCGCCGCCGTGCCACCCGCGGAACCACCGCCCCCGTTGCGGAGCCGCAGACCACCGAGGCCCCCGTGGCCGCTGCTGAGCCGGAGACCGTTGTGGCCGATGCACCCGCCGCCGACGAGCGTCCCGAGACGCAGGACGCCGCCCCGCCGCGTGCCCGTCGCCGCGCCACCAGGAAGGCGACCGCTCCCGCTGGTGCGCCGCAGAGCGCCGAGGCGCCGGTGGCAGACCGGCCCGAGACCGTACAGCCCGCAGCCGTCGAGCCCGAGGCCGCTTCGGCCGGTCAGGCTGGAGAGGCGCAGGACGCCGCTCCGCCGCGTGCCCGTCGCCGTGCGACCCGTAAGGCGACCGCACCGGCCGCAGAGGCACCCGCAGTCGAGGCACCGGCTGCCGAGACACAGGTCACCGAGGCGCAGACCGCCGAGGCGCCCGCCGCTGAGGCGCCGCGCGGACGTGGTCGCCGTCGTGCCACCTCGCCCGCCGCCACGCCACGCTCCGAGGCCGCCCAGCCCGAGCCCGTGCAGCCTGTTGCCGCCGCCGAGAGCCTGCCGGAGGCCGTCGCCGAGACGCTCGCCGAGGAGACCGAGGAGCGGGCCGAGGCCGCGCCGCGCGGACGTAAGCGCCGCAGGGCGGAGTCCCCGCAGTTCACCGCCGTGGGCGAGAAGCAGCCGGCGAAGCAGTCCGAGAAGCAGGCCGAGAAGCAGGCCGACAAGGAGAAGGCGCCGGAGCCCGCCGAGCCGGGGCGTTCGCGCCGCCGGTCGGCCCGCCCGGCCGTCGCCGTGTTCCAGGCGCCGGTCTTCGCCGAGCCGATGTTCCAGACGCCGGAGACCGCGGCGGCCGCTGCCGCCGCCCGGCCCACCGAGCAGGCCGAAGCCGTGGACGAGGACGAGACCACGGAGCAGACCGCCACGGCGGACCGGACCGCCGAGTCCGCTCCGCAGGGCACCCGCGGCCGTCGTCGCCGTCGCCGGGGCGAGCCCGCCGAGGCGGAGAAGGCCGAGCGGTCCGAAAGGGTGCCCGAGCCGGCCGCCGTACCCGCTGCCGAAGAGCCCGTCGAGGAAGAGCCCGAGACCGTGCAGGCGGAGGACGTGCAGTCCGAGGAGCAGGGGGGCGAGGAGTCCGACGAGTACGGCGACCGTCCGTCGCGCCGTCGCCGCCGGGGCGGCCGTCGCCGCCGCCGCGGCGAGGCCAGTGACGCGGACGACCGCGCCGACGACGAGGCCGAGGACACCGAGGAAGCCGAAGCGCCCGCCGGAGCGGCAGCCGCTCCCGCCGTCGCGGAGAGCGACGAGGAAGAGGACGACAACGGTCCGGCCGGCTCCAGCAGCAGCCGTCGCCGCCGTCGCAGGCGCCGTCGCAGCGGTGACGCGGGCACCGACGCCGACGCGGTGGCCGACGACCCGGAGCGTACGGTCGTCAAGGTCCGCGAGCCGCGCAAGAAGGAAGAGCGCGAGCCCGGTACCGGCTTCGACGAGGTGCAGTCCATCAAGGGCTCGACCCGTATGGAGGCGAAGAAGCAGCGCCGCCGCGAAGGCCGTGAGCAGGGTCGCCGCCGGGTGCCGATCATCACCGAGGCGGAGTTCCTGGCGCGCCGGGAGGCCGTCGAGCGGGTCATGGTCGTCCGCCAGTACGGCGAGCGCACCCAGATCGGCGTCCTCGAGGACAACGTGCTCGTGGAGCACTACGTCAACAAGGAACAGGCCACCAGCTACGTCGGCAACGTCTACCTGGGCAAGGTCCAGAACGTCCTGCCGTCGATGGAGGCCGCGTTCGTCGACATCGGCAAGGGCCGCAACGCCGTCCTGTACGCCGGTGAGGTGAACTTCGAGGCACTGGGCATGGCCCACGGGCCGCGCCGCATCGAGACCGCGCTCAAGTCCGGCCAGTCGGTGCTCGTCCAGGTCACCAAGGACCCGATCGGCCACAAGGGTGCCCGGCTGACCAGCCAGGTGTCGCTGCCCGGCCGTTACCTGGTCTACGTGCCCGAGGGGTCGATGACGGGCATCAGCCGCAAGCTGCCCGACACCGAGCGTTCCCGGCTGAAGACCATCCTCAAGAAGATCGTCCCGGAGGATGCCGGCGTCATCGTCCGCACCGCGGCGGAGGGTGCCAGCGAGGACGAGCTGCGCCGCGACGTCGAGCGTCTGCAGGCGCAGTGGGAGGACATCCAGAAGAAGGCGAAGGGCAGCGGCAGCACCAACGCGCCGACGCTGCTCTACGGCGAGCCGGACATGACCGTCCGGGTCGTCCGCGACATCTTCAACGAGGACTTCTCGAAGGTCATCGTCAGCGGTGACGACGCGTGGGACACCATCCACGGCTACGTCGCCCATGTCGCCCCCGACCTGACCGACCGGCTCTCCCGCTGGACCTCCGAGGTCGACGTCTTCGCGACGTACCGCATCGACGAGCAGCTGATGAAGGCGCTGGACCGGAAGGTCTATCTGCCGAGCGGTGGCTCGCTGGTGATCGACAAGACCGAGGCGATGGTCGTCGTCGACGTCAACACCGGGAAGTTCACCGGCCAGGGCGGCAACCTGGAAGAGACCGTCACCAAGAACAACCTGGAGGCGGCCGAGGAGATCGTCCGCCAGCTGCGGCTGCGCGACCTCGGCGGCATCGTGGTCGTCGACTTCATCGACATGGTGCTCGAGTCCAACCGGGATCTGGTGCTGCGGCGCCTGCTCGAATGCCTGGGCCGGGACCGTACGAAGCACCAGGTCGCCGAGGTGACCTCGCTGGGTCTGGTCCAGATGACCCGTAAGCGGGTCGGCCAGGGCCTCCTCGAGTCCTTCTCCGAGACCTGCGTCCACTGCAACGGGCGTGGCGTGATCGTGCACATGGAGCAGCCGACCTCGGCCGGTGGCGGTGGTGGCGGCAAGCGCGCCAAGAAGCGCGGCCGCGGCGCGGCGACCGACGAGCACGACCACACGACCGAGCACGACCACGTGGACGAACTCGCCGAGCACGACGAGGCGCACGGCCACGAGCCGGAGGCCGAGCCGGCCGCCGCGGTGACGCCGGACTCCGTCGATTCCTTCGCCTCCTTCGTGCCGGACGAGGAGCTGTACGGCAGCGCCGCGGAGGCGGAAGCGGCCGCGACCCGCACCCGTGGTCGCCGCCGCGCCACCCGTAAGGTGTCGGCCCCGGCCGGCGCCCCCCGGGAGGCGCGGCCCGAGCCGGCCGCCGAGGCACCGGCCGCGGCCGAGCCGGTGTCCGAGCCCGAGCCCGTTCCGGCGGAGCCCGCCCAGGAGGCCGCCCCGGCCCGTACCCGCCGCCGCGCGACCCGCAAGGCGACGGCCCCGGCCGGTGCCCCGAAGGTGTCCGACGAAGCCGCCGAGATCGTGGTCGCCGAGGCCCCGGCCCCGGTGGCCGACGAGTCGGCTGCCGAGCCCCAGGTCGAGGCCCCCACGGCCGCCGCCGAGTCCGCGCCCCCGCGGGCCCGCCGCCGCGCCACCCGCAAGGCAACCGCTCCCGCCGGGTCCCCGGCCGGGTCGACCGAAGCGGCGGTCGTCGTGGTCGAGGCCGCTTCGGACGAGACCGCTCCGGCCGAGACCCCCGCTCCGGCGGAGGCCGCGGCGGAGTCCGAGTCCGAGCCCGCGGCCCCGGCCAAGAAGACGGCCGCCCGCAAGGCCGCCAAGAAGGCACCGGCGAAGAAGGCGACCGCCAAGAAGGTAGCCGCCAAGACGACGGCGGCGAAGAAGACGACCACGGCCAAGAAGACGACGGCCAAGAAGGCCTCGAAGAAGACCGTGGCCGCCGAGCAGGCATCACCTGCGGGAACGTCCACGGACGTCCCGCAGGACTGACCCGAGCCGCAGTAGTTCACCGTGGGCCCCGTCGATTCGACGGGGCCCACGGTGCGTTCACGTCAGGGACGGCGGACCGGGCCGGATCTCTCCGCTGCGCAGTAGCAGATTCTTCCTTTAACCTGCTCGAAACATGCTATGAAAACCCTGATAATGTGACGCCCATCGTTGCCTGTTGCCCACATACTGCGCAGGCTCCGATCGCTTGTCGGTCGCTCATGTGACAAGCCGATACACATCATTGCGTAAGTCATCCTTTGGGGGAAACTGGGTGATTTGCCCGATGAAGGCAGTAATAACGTCGGCCTTGTGTCGGGGGGTCAGCAGGGCTTCGTAAGACGTCCGCACACCTCAGAACTTGTGCCGCTCAGAGCTCTTGCGGTGTTCAAGGAGGACGTCCATGTCGAGCGTGAACAGGGAGCCGATCCCTGCGGCCCGGCCGGTCATCGGCGAGGAAGAGATCGACGCCGTCGTACGCGTTCTGCGTAGTGGCCGGGTGGTGCAGGGCCCGGAGGTCGCCGCCTTCGAGGAGGGGTTCTCGGAGTTGGTGGCAGGACGGCACTGCGTCGCCGTCAACTCCGGTACCTCGGCGCTGCACCTGCTGCTGCTGGCCCTGGGCATCGGCCCCGGCGACGAGGTCATCGTCCCGTCGTTCTCCTTCGCGGCGTCCGCCAACGCGGTCCGCCTGACCGGGGCCGACGTCGTCTTCGCGGACATCGAGGCCGACAGCTTCTGCCTGGACCCGGCAGCCGTGGAAGCCGCGATCACCCCGCGTACCGCGGCGATCATGCCGGTGCACCTGTACGGACACCCGGCCGCGATGGACCGGTTGATGCCGATCGCCGAGAAGCACGGCCTCGCTGTCGTCGAGGACGCCTGCCAGGCCCACACCGCGGCTCTTCATGGCACGCCGGTGGGCGCTTTCGGCTCCGGTGGCACCTTCAGCTTCTACCCCACCAAGAACATGCACGCCCTGGAGGGCGGCATGGTCACCACCGCGGACGCGGAGATCGCACGCACTTTGCGTCTGCTGCGGAACCAGGGCATGGAGCAGCGGTACGCCAACGAGATCGTCGGCGCCAACATGCGGATGACGGACGTATCAGCGGCCGTCGGCCGCGTACAGCTCGGCAAGGTGCTCGACTGGACCGAGCAGCGCCGGGTCAACGCCGCCTACTTCGACCAGCACATCACCGCATCGAACGTCACCGGCCCGTCGGTGGCGGAAGGCGCGCGTCACGCCTACCACCAGTACACCGTCCGTATCGAGGGCGACCGTGATGCCGCGATGCGGCAGTTGACCGAGGCCGGTATCGGCAATGCCGTGTACTACCCGACCCCCATCCACCGGCTGAAGCCGTACTGGGAGCCGGACCAGAAGGCAGGCCGTCACTGGGAGCTGCCGGAGACCGAGCGGGCGGCCGCCGAGGTCGTCTCGCTGCCGGTGCACCCTTCGCTCACCGCGGAGGACCTGGACCGCATCGTCGTCGCCGTCAACGAGCTGGGGGAGAACCAGTGACCGCAGGACTCAGAGCCGGACTGATCGGGCTGGGCTCGATGGGCCGCAACCACGCGCGTGTGCTGGCCGGCCTGGACAACGTCCGCCTCGTCGGCGTCGTCGACCCGATGGGCGACACGAACGGCTGGGCGCAGGGTGCCCCCGTCCTCTCCACGGTCGAGGAACTGATCGCGCTCGGTATCGACTACGCCGTCGTCGCCTGCCCCACGGCACTGCACGAACAAGTCGGCCTGCAGCTCGCCGACGCAGGGATCTGCGCACTGATCGAGAAGCCGCTCGCCGACACCGTCGCGGGGGCCCGCCGTCTGGTCGAGGCCTTCGAAGCGCGCGGCCTGGTGGCCGGCGTGGGCCACATCGAACGCTGTAACCCGGCGCTGCGCTCGCTGCGCACGCGGCTCGAGGCCGGCGAGCTCGGTGAGGTTTTCCAGGTGGTCACCCGTCGGCAGGGCCCCTTCCCGCACCGAATAGCCGACGTGGGAGTGGTCAAGGACCTCGCCACCCACGACATCGACCTGACGGGCTGGGTGACCGGCCGTCGCTACGAATCGATCGCCGCCCACACCGTCCACAAGAGCGGCCGCGCACACGAGGACATGGTCTCGGTGGCCGGCCGGCTCACCGACGGCACCATGGTCAACCACCTGGTCAACTGGCTCAGCCCGTTGAAGGAGCGCTTCACCTCGGTGACCGGTGAGCGCGGCAGCTTCATCGCCGACACCCTCACCGCGGACCTGACCTTCCACTCGAACGCGGCGGTGGCCACCGAGTGGGAGGCGCTGCGGGCGTTCCGCGGCGTGTCCGAGGGTGACATGGTCCGGTACGCCATACCCAAGCGCGAGCCGCTGCTGGTGGAACACGAACTGTTCCGGGACGCCGTGCTGGGCACCTCCCAGGACATCTGCACACTGCGGGACGGGCTTCGTGCGGTGGAGGTGGCCGCAGCAGTGCTCGAGTCCGCCGCGAGCGGACAGACCGTCACCATCAAAACGGAGGAACTCGCGGCTCATGGGGCCTGACAACATCACGGCGCTGCGGAGCGGCAGTCGTGGCCGGATCGTGATGCTGGTCGACAACGGCGTGAACGGTGATTCCCGGGTACAGAAGGAAGCACGCTCTGCAGCCGAGGCCGGCTGGGACGTGGTGTTGCTGGGAAAATCGCCCAACAAGCGTGAGCAGAACTGGCAGATCGGTGGAGCGGAAGTCCGGCTGCTGTCCGTTCCCCAACCGATGCACCGGCGTCGGCATGAGTACCGCAGGGCAGTGTTGCGCTCCCCGCTGGCCTACCGGCCGGGCCCCCTCGCTGCCTATCGAAGGCAGAAGATGAAGGCCTGGCGCGCAGACCTGAATATCAGCCTCATCGAGGCGACAGCCACAGGCTCGGCAACCTCGAAAGCGAAGCTCGTGGTGCCACGGCTCAGTGCCAAGGTGCTCAGCCGATGGGTCGAGCTGCGGTTTCGGAAGACGAGCGCTCTGGAGCAGCGCCGTCGGCAGATGGATTCCCCGCTCGACCGCTTCACCACGGCCATGTGGCAGCGCTTGATGGGTGGGAGGGCCTGGCGGAAGCTCGACCCGTATCTGCTCGATCTTGAGTTGGCGTACGGCAAGGTGATCGACGAGCTCAAGCCCGATCTCATCCACGCCAATGACTTCCGCATGCTCGGCGTCGGAGCCCGGGCGACGCTGCGGGCGAGGGCGGGGAAGCGTGACGTCAAGCTCGTCTGGGACGCGCACGAGTACCTGCCGGGCATCAAGCCGTGGAATTCGCACCCGCGATGGCACGTCGCGCAGTGCCTCCACGAGTTGGAGTACTCGAAGTACGCCGATGCTGTGACGACTGTTTCCGCGACGCTGGCAGACATGCTGGTGGAGCGGCACGGGCTCAAAAGGACGCCGGACGTGATTCTCAATGCCCCTGACGGGGAGGTTTCGCGCGAGCATGCCGACGAGCCGGTACCTGATCTGCGTGAACTGTGCGGCATCGGCGCCGACGTCCCGCTCTCCGTATACAGCGGTGCCGCGGCCACCCAGCGCGGGCTCGACATCATGGTCGAGTCACTTCCCCGACTCCCGGGCGTGCACGTAGCGTTCGTCGTGCTGCGGCCGACATCGGCATACATGAACGGCCTTGTGGAACGCGCCGAGGAACTGGGCGTGGCCGATCGGGTGCACATCCTTCCCTACGTTCCGCACTACCAGGTCGTCCCCTTCCTGGCGGCAGCGAATGTCGGGGTTATCCCGATTCATCATTGGCCGAACCATGAAATCGCCCTTATCACGAAGTTCTTCGAGTACTCGCATGCGCGACTTCCCTTTGTGGTGAGCGATGTCAAAACGATGGGTGACATGGTTGCGAAGACAGGGCAGGGCGAGGTCTTCAAAGCCGATGACGTCGAGGACTACGTCCGCGCGGTGAAGGCAGTACTGAAGGAACCGAAGGCTTATCGCGCGGCCTACGACGTTCCCGGGTTGCTGGAGCAGTGGACATGGAAAGCACAGGCGGAGGCGCTCGACCGCGTTTACCTGGCGCTGGTTCCCGGAGGCGCGAGCGAGACCGTTGAGGACTCTGCCGAGGTGATGGCATGAGCAGCAGGTCCGATGTTCCCGATGTCACTGTCGTTGTTGCCGTCTACAACACGATGCCCTATCTCACCGAGTGCTTGAACTCGCTCGTGGGGCAGACGATCGGCCGGGGCCGGCTCGAGGTCGTGGCGGTTGATGACGGTTCGACGGACGGAAGCGGGCCCGAACTCGACCGCTTCGCCGCGGACTACCCGGACACCGTCAAGGTGATCAGGCAGCCGAATTCCGGAGGCCCCGCCGCGCCGAGCAACAGGGCGCTCGATGTGGCAACGGGCCGGTATGTGTACTTCATCGGCTCCGACGACTACCTGGGCGAGGAAGCGCTGGAGCGGATGGTGGCCTGCGCGGACGAGCACGGGTCCGACGTCGTGGTCGGGAAGATGATCGGGACCAACGGCCGTTACGTACGCCAGTCGCTCTACAAGGCCAACGACCCGGACATCAGCCTCTACGGTCCTGAACTGCCCTTCGCGCTGGCCAATACCAAGCTTTTCCGTCGCGAGCTGGTGGAGAAGTACAATCTTCGCTTCCCCGAGGATCTCCCGGTCGGCAGCGATCAGCCGTTCACCATCGAGGCGTGCGTGCGCGCCCGCAAGATATCCGTGATCGCTGACTACACCTGCTATTACGCGGTGAAGCGCGGCGACGCCAGCAACATCACCTATCGTGCGAATCATCTTGCTCGGCTCCGCTGCGTTTCCGAGATCATGAAGCGCGCCGCCGATCTGATCGGGCCGGGCCCGGATCGGGATGCTCTGTTCAAGCGCCACTTCACCTGGGAGCTCTCCAAGCTCATCCAGGACGACTTCATCCGCCTGGACGCGCGGACACAGGACGAGGTGTGCGCGGGAATAGGAAAACTGGCGGACGCTTACTTCACGGACGCTCTCAGCGACTCCATGGGTGTGAAGCGCCGGACGAGGCTGCGGCTCGCGCAGCGGGGGGCTCTTGATGAGCTCTGCCGCGCGATCAAGGAGGAGGCCGAGTACGGCGCCCCGCCCTTCTACCTTGAGGAAGGCCGTGCCTTCGCGCGCTATCCGGGCTTTCGGGACGGCGAGTCAGGACTGCCCGACCGTTGCTTCGAGATCCTTGGCGAAGTAGTGGCGGGCCGCCTTGCGGCCGATACCGAGTTGGTCTCCTCGGACTGGCAGCAGGACGGCGAGAAACTCTGGCTGGACCTGGCGATACGGATCGGGGTCGTCGGCGATACCGCTTCGGCTGTCGTCCGCCTCGCTCACGGTGCCATGCCGGAGAGCGCGGACAAGGCCCGCGCACGAAAGCTGCCGACGACGTACCAAGCACCCCCTGCCCCGGGTGAGTTCCAACGCGAAACCGCGCCTGACGGGCGCGGGACGATCCTGCGAGCCAGGATCCCCATCGAACGCACGACCGCCAAATACGGAGTCCGCGCCTATGTGGACATCGCCGGCGCGACGTACGAAATACCGGTGCATGGCAAGGACCTCCCCATGCCGTTGGCGCGCCGCTGGGGGGCCGAGAGCCCCTACAAGGTCGCCGCACACGTGAACTCGAAGGGCCGCATGGTGGTCAACACCGAACCGCTCTTTCCGCCCAAGGTCTCCCTGGGAACGCGACTGCGGTCCCGGCTGACCGGTGCCCAGCCCGCGAAGAGGAAGTAACCCCATGAACATCTGTGTAGTCGCCCTCGGCAAGATCGGGTTGCCGCTCGCGGTGCAGTTCGCGGCCAAGGGCCACCGGGTGATCGGCGCCGACGTCAACGAGAAGGTCGTGGAGCTGGTCAACGCCGGCACCGAGCCCTTCCCCGGGGAGCACGACCTGGACGTCAAGCTCAAGGAGACGGTCAGCGCCGGGCTGCTGACGGCGACGACCGACACCGCTGCCGCCGTCGCCGTCTCCGAAGCCGTTGTCGTTGTCGTACCGCTCTTCGTGGACGCCGAAGGTGTCCCGGACTTCGGCTGGATGGACTCCGCGACCCGAGCGATCGCCGCCGGCCTCAAGCCGGGCACGCTGGTCAGCTACGAGACCACGCTCCCCGTAGGCACCACCCGCACCCGCTGGGCGCCGATGCTGGAGGAGGGCTCGGGGCTGATCTCAGGCCAGGACTTCCACCTGGTGTTCTCGCCGGAACGAGTGCTCACCGGCCGTGTGTTCTCGGACCTGCGCCGCTACCCGAAGCTGGTCGGCGGCATCGACGACGCTTCCGCGAAACACGGCATCGAGTTCTACGAATCCGTCCTGGACTTCGACGAGCGCGCCGACCTGGCTCGCCCCAACGGGGTCTGGGACCTGGGCACCGCGGAGGCGTCCGAGCTTGCCAAGCTGGCGGAGACGACCTATCGCGACGTCAACATCGGCCTGGCGAACCAGTTCGCACGCTTTGCCGACCAGCAGAACATCGATGTCCTGAAGGTCATCGAGGCTTGCAACTCGCAGCCCTACAGCCACATTCATCAGCCGGGTATCGCCGTCGGCGGCCACTGCATCCCGATCTACCCACGGATGTATCTGTGGAACGACCCGTCGGCGACGGTTGTGCGCTCGGCGCGTGAGGCGAATGCCGCGATGCCGGAGTACGCGGTGGACCTGCTGGCCGCCGCATACGGTGATCTGACCGGCGTCGACGTCCTGGTGCTGGGCGCGGCCTACCGGGGAGGCGTCAAGGAGACGGCCTTCTCCGGCGTCTTCCCGACCGTAGAAGCCCTGAAGGCGCGGGGCGCCACCCCCTACGTGTCGGACCCGATGTACACGGCCGAGGAACTGGTCGCGCACGGTCTCACCCCGCACGCCGGTGAGCGCGTCACCGCGGCGATCCTGCAGGCCGACCACGCCGAGTACCGTGAGCTGGCGTCGACCGACCTTCCGGATGTCCGGGTGCTGGTCGACGGTCGCCGCACGACCGATCCCGCTCGCTGGGAAGGCGTCCGTCGCGTCGTCATAGGCGGCTGACCGAGCTGAGGTGGGCCCCCGGGGGCCCACCTCGTCGCTTATCCGACCGGACCGGCCTCGATCAGAGCGTCCGGACCGTTCTCGCGGTACCGCTCGCCGGTCTGCGGGCACTCCCACACACCGGCCTCCCCTGCACGCTCCACGAGCTTGACTCCGGCGCGGCCGACCCAACCGACCCTGCGGGCCGGGACACCGACGACCAGAGCGAAGTCCGGAACGTCCTTCGTGACCACCGCACCGGCCGCGACCATGGCCCAGCGGCCGAGTCTCACCGGGGCGACACACACGGCGCGGGCGCCCACCGATGCGCCTTCGGCGATCTTGACGCCGACCGCCTCCCAGTCCCCTCCGCGCTTCTGCTTTCCGTCGGGGTCGACGGAGCGCGGGTTGTGGTCATTGGTGAGTACCACTGCGGGACCGATGAAGACACCGTCGGCGAGCTCGGCCGGTTCGTACACCAAGGCATAGTTCTGGATCTTGACGTTGTCACCGATCCGCACTCCTGTACCGACGTACGCTCCACGGCCGACCACGCAGCCCGAGCCGAGTCGAGCCTGCTCGCGGATCTGAGCGAGCTCCCAGACGCTGCTGCCCTCACCGATCTCGGCGGTGTCATCCACCTGCGCGGAGGGCTGAACCCTGTAGTTCACTGAACAACTGCCTTTCAGAGGGTGGCTTCGACCAGCGAGCTTACGGGGTCGCCCGGGCGGAGCAGCAGGCTGTCGTAATCACCCTGCACGGCCGTCCAGTCCCATTGGGACAGCGCATATCGGGATGCGGCTCGGCCGTGCAGGGACCGGGTGGATTCGGACTCTGTGACGGCGAGAATTCTGTCTGCGGCCTGCTGCGGGCTTGTGACGACCCAGTCCTCGGGAAAAAGCGTGCGTGCACTGTGCGGTCGGCCTGCCACGAACGGCCAGTCCCGGACCACGGGCACGGCTCCGGAGGCCGCACCTTCCATCAGGCCGACGTGGCAGCCTTCCCGTACCGAACTACTGAGGATCACGCCGACGCCGGCCGGCACGCTCGGGACGTCGTCGCACGGTCCCAACCGGTGTACAGCAGCGGAACGCTCCAGTTCTGCGAGATCGTTGTCCAGCGCTGCCTGGTATGCCGCGGCGGCGGCACTCGCACCGGCGTTGAGACCCGCGCCGACCATGAGCAGGTGATAGCGCTGGTCCCGACTGCGGAGAAGACGCGGCACTTCCACGGCCCAGCGTGGATCCTTCGATCTGCCCTATCCCCACCAAGCCAATGGTGAACCGTGCCTCCTCGCGTTTGGGACGGTCGAAGCGCTGCAGGTCCAGGGCGTTGTGCAGGAAGCGGAGTTGCGGTGCGTCGGCAGCCGTCAGGCGGGGTACCGCGGCGATGGTCAACTCCCGCATGTGTTCGGCGATGAAGACGACGTCGTCCACTCTGGAGAAGTCCATGATGTGCGGCCAGTACGTGAACGACTCGTATATGTGGAGTTCGAACGATGATCGGGCACGGCCGGTGGCACTGCAACGCAGACGAGCGGTAAAGCCCGCCGGGTCGTCCGACAACGGCGAGCGGAGCCCATCAATGTGCGGTACCCGATGGAAGGCCAACTGCACGGCCGTGGCGAAGCTTTTGGCGGCCGCCTTCTTGCGACCTGCCTTGAAATGGGCGTCCGCGCAGGCCAGCTCTGCCGAGTACACCTGGACCAAGTGGCGCGGTACGACCCCTCGCGAGAGTTGAAGCTGAGCGGCCTCGCTCAGCACGTCAGCCTTGAGCCTGCTGTCCCGAATGCGGTGACTGGCGACACCCATGATCCGCTCCGTAATGCACGGCCACTTGCTGTGGGCCATGCGGGCACCAGCCGTTCGGGCAACCGAGGCCAACAACTCATCGAGGATCTGCGGTACTGACACAGCCAGGCTCCACTACTGAATCCGCATCCCGGACCGTACGGTCATTCGGGAGCAAGCGAAAATCCCTGATGGCCTGCGTGGCCAACGGGACACCGAACACGACGGGAATCCACATCAGCACGCCCAGCCGGTCGGCTTCCTGGGCCAGCGGATGTGCGACGACCTGCGAGACACCGGTCAGCGCGGCCGCCCAGACGAGCGGGCCGAGTCCACGGCCGTAGCGCAGCAAAGCCCAGAGGGCGAGCGCGGTGAGCGCCAGGAAGAGGGGCATCGCTGCCTGTTCCGCGATCCAGTGCTGCCAGTAGCGCAGGTCGAGTGCAACAAGCCGGTTCCAGGGGTTCGCGACCTCCGGGGAGCGGAAGTGCCTGGTGAAGGTGTCCTGGAGAGTGACTTCGGAATTCGGCAGCGCGAGGATTTTCATCACGAGTGCGATCGCGGCGGCTGAGCCTGCGGCTGCTCCGGGCAGCAGGAGAACTCGCCGGGAGCGCCGCACGCACCAGGACACGAGTGTCGTTGCTGCGATGAGAGCCGCCAGGAGCAGCGCAGTCGAATAGCGAGTGACGGCACACACCGCGAGTGAGCCGGCGAACAGCATCGCGCCCGGCAGGTACTTGCCTCGTATGATCACCAGGCCGCCCCACAACGTACCCAGGACGCAGACGGTGACCACCCCCTCGCTGAGCGCCTGAAGACTCCACCAGCCCAGCGGCGACACGAGAAAGGCGATGTGGCCGATCGCGGCCCGAGGCGGGGAGAGCCCGACGTGGCGCAGCAGTCCGAACACCAGGAGAGCGCCGGCGAGGGACATCACCAGGCCAAACCCACGCATGCCGTGCAGCACGCCGAAGGCTCCGATGAAGGGAGCGACGACCAACGGATAGCCGGGTCGGGATGAGAAGATCGATTGGTAGCGGGGGTCACCCGTGGTGATGTCCGGGGCATTGTTCCAGCGCTTGAGGCACGTCTTGGGGTCAGCCTTCGCTCCGTGCGCCAGTGGATCCAGCCGCCTCTTCTCCGTATCCGCCGAGGCCCGACTTGTGCAGAACGCCTCGAGCGCGGTGCGATGTGCCTCTTCCCGAGACTCACCGAGCCGCTGTTCGGCCGCACGGGCGTAGCGGTACGAGTCCGGGAAGAGAGTCCAGGACGAGCCGGCAGTGAGCTGCAGCAACACGTAGACGACGGAGATCAGCAGCGGCAATCGCCACGTGTGGTGGAGCAGGGTCGAGCGCGGCATCTGGAAGCCTCGATGTACACAGAACGTGACGAGAGCGTCAAGCTAGCACGGCGCGACTCACTCTTGTGAGTGTGTGCCTCGCCTCCAGTGGGCCGTCAAGCACGGGCTGGGCCTTCTGTGCCGTTCCGGCGGGCTGCCCAGCCCAAAGGAGGCTCCACGACGAAACGGAATACCTGGCGGACCGGCGGCGTGCACAACAGAGTGACGACTGCGATGGCGCTCAGCGTCACCGCAACTCTGCCCAGGGGAGTGCCAAGGAACTCCAGGTCGTCGTACCAGCCGAGATAGTTCGCCCCCCGGATGACGAAGCCGTGCAACAAGTAGCCGTAGAGGGTGCCTGCGCCTAGCGCGGTGATCCACAGCCGACGGCCGGGCACCCAGGCGAAAAAGCATCCGCCGAGCACCAGGGCGCAGCCGAAGAGGGCGAGCGTCATGATTCCGCCCACCCAGAAGGGCGCTCCCAAGTCCTGCGCGTTTGAGCTCCTAAAGAACCACGCGTGGTTCATGCGCGGCTCTGTCCAGTACGCCGCCAACAGTGCGACCGCGCACACGGGAATCGCCGCCAACCGCACGCGCGTGGTCCGCAACAGCTCGAAGTGGTGGGGGCGCAGCCGCATCCCCAGCACGTAGAACGGCAGGAACTGCAGCACCCGCTCCAACTGCAGGTCCCCGCCGATGCCGTGCCCCATCGCACCGACCACGGCGATCCCCAGCGACACCGGCACGGGCCAGCGCAGCGCCTGCCAGATCGGCGTCGTCAACCGCCAGAGGAAGAGCGCGGGCAGGAACCACAACAACCAGTACGGATCGGCCGGTGACAGCGGGAAGCTCGAATCTCTGAGGACCCGCTCGAAGAGCGTGTAGGCCACCTCGAAGACCGCGTACGGAACCAAGAGGGTGGTGACCAACCGCCAGGCCCGGTCGGGCCGTAGATCGAAGTTGCGCGAGAGATAGCCCGAAATCAGGATGAAAACCGGCATATGGAAGGTATAAACGAAGGCGTAGACCGCTGCGACGATTCGGCCGCTGTCGGGCAAGGGCTCCCATGAGTGGCCGGCCGCCACCAGGATGATCGCGAGGTACTTCGCGTTGTCGAAGTACGGATCACGCGCTGAAGACTTCGGCTTTGGGGGTACCGAAGCGGACACGGGGGCGACTTCTTCCCGATGGGTGGGGGTTTTGAGGGAAGTCATCCGGGGACTCTAGCCGCACATAGCTCAGGCGGACAGGTCTCACTCGTTCACCACTTGGAGATCGTCCAGTTCGCCCTCGGCCTGCTGGCCTGGATGCCAACGCGCGTGCTGACCGGCAAGCCCCGCCCCTGGGGCCCCGCAGTCTGCGGCTCCGTCTCTTCAACAAGGCCAGCGGCCGGAGTCCGCCTTCGCCTGCGAAGTGGATCCTGCAGGTCGGGCCGCCCGGGAGCCTCCGGGTTCGCTTGTCTCTTGTCAACTGCTGTGGGTTGGCCCGATCAGGAGGGAGTTTGCATCCCCATATTCGCCATATTCGCACGGGTGGTGCCTGATGGTGCCTTATCAATAACCTGACCTAATACTGAGTATGAAGGCCCGTAGGGTTTCAGGTGTAGTCGCGAAAATAGTGTTGGGTTGGTCACTCTCTCGGACTTTTATAGTTCCATCGCAAGTAGCCGAAACATTAAGGCAGTTGGATCCGTCCGGGCTGAAAGTAGACTTCTGCCAGTCGTCTTGGGACATGCCCGTCCTCTCTCAGATGCTGTGTGCGATACGGCGAATGAGATCGCGCGACTCGGCGAGACCCAGGGAGCCGGTCTCCATCCGGCCGAGGACCGTCCGGTATTTGGCCAGATGAGCTTCCGCGTCCAGGAAGGCGCAGCCGTGGTGTGTGTCGAGCTGGACGGTGTCCAGCTCGGGAACCGAGCCGGAGATGTAGTCGATCGACTGGCCGTTGCCCGGGTAGCTCGCTCGCGTGAACGGAATCACTCTGATCGAGATGTGGTCGTGTTCGCTGAGCTCGACAAGGTGGGCGAGCTGGGCGCGTGCCGTTTCCGGACCGCCGTACTGCATGTGCAGGGCGGCCTCGTGCAGGATGGCTGTGTAGCGGACTGGCCGTTCCCGGTGGAGGACGACCTGCCGCTTGATCCTATGGGTCAGCCAGTGCTCGGCCTCGTAGGGACGGAATGGCGGAACCGCTTCCCGCAGCAGAGCTCGGGTGTGATCCGCGGTCTGGAGCAGCGCCGGGATGTGGATGGCGAGTGCCACGCGCAACTCGCCGGCATGGTGCTCCAGTTCGGCGATATCCAGTAGCTCGGGCGGCAGGAAATCTCGGTACTCCTCCCACCAGCCCCGGACGCGTCGGCCTGTCATGGCGGCCAAGGCGTCCATGAGGGCAGAGTCCTGGCAGGCGTAGCTCCGGGCCATGGCTCGCACCCGGTCTGCGCCCACCGGATACCGGCCGGCTTCGATCATGCTGATGCGGGCCTGGTTGACGCCCAGCCCGCTGGCGGCCTCAGTCGAGGACAGGCCGGCCTTCTGGCGCAGTTTTCGCAGCTCCGCGCCCAGGCGGCGCTGTCGCAACGTGGGGGCACTGATGGGTGGCATCACAGCTCCTTTCCGGCCGTACACCCGGCGGCTTCGTCACCCACAGTGGTCAATCGTGCGCAGATATCACTCAGAACGTAGTAGTTCTCTTACTTTCAGTCCTAGGGTGTGAGCCAAGCCACTCGCTGAGCGGTGTCGCAAGACCGGAAGCGCACCGTCCCCACCTGGGCGGCATTGCCACCGTGTGACGTCGTCGAAAGCAAGTGAGTCGACTCCCTTTCTCCGTAGGAGGCGTTCGTGGTCACCGTATCCCCGCCCGAATCCTGGGCGTACTCCCTGCAGTTGCCACACGATCCGCGTGCGCCCCGCGTCGCCAGGATGACGCTCAGGGCGGTGCTCGGTGGGCATGGCATGCAAGAGCTGATCGATACCGCTGAGCTGCTGGCCTGCGAGGTGGTCGCCAATGCCTACCGGTACTCCGACGGGCCGGCCTCCATGCGCCTGCGGTCGACGGGGGAAGGGAGGGTGCGGGCGGGGTGCGGGATACGAATCCGGCGATCCCGGCGCCATTCGACAAGCCGCCGGGGGCGTTGCGGCCCGTACCGGCGTCGAGGGAGGCGGACGGCGGGCGTGGGCTGCTCCTGGTGCGGCTCTGCCGACTTCGGCGGCCGGATCGAGGTCGACACCGGCTGCATCGTCGCCTTCGAGGAAGGCATCGAATACGGAGTGCAGCGGATCGGCGGCCTGAACCGCCAGGGCATGATGAACGTGCGGATGGCTGGGGTGGGTACGTGGCTCGGGGAGGACCTCTTCGGGGTGAAGGGCAAGCTGCTCTGGTTCGAGGTCGGGCCGCCCTCCGGATTCGCCATCGCTGCGTGACCGGGCGAAACGGTGTGGACGTGGTGGACGTGGTCGCGACCGGTGGACGAGGGCGCCAATGAACGAGG
Organism: Streptomyces sp. NPDC051320; assembly: GCF_040682175.1. Lineage (NCBI taxonomy): Bacteria > Bacillati > Actinomycetota > Actinomycetes > Kitasatosporales > Streptomycetaceae > Streptomyces > Streptomyces sp. NPDC051320. Next base: position 195,018 of record NZ_JBFBAL010000002.1, on the reverse strand, counting down.
GACAACGAGGTCGTATCGCTCGGGCGTAGCTCGTGTGTACGTGGAGTCCGATGACCTGGAGATCATCGAAAAGGCCGCCGCGCGGAAGGGGCGGAAGGGGGCCACGGCAGCCTTGATCATTCGGGAAGCGATTCATCCGGCCGCCCTGTCGCAGCGCGACTCGTTCCCGCCGCCACCAGGCCGGGCCCGGTTTGACCCCCCGGAGCCCGCCCCGTAGCCTTACCCCTCGGCGTGTTTCCTGTGCGCCAAACCTCTGAGCAACTCCCTCCCGGCTCTGTCGGGAGAGGCCGCTCGTCCAATCCGGATCGTCGCGGGGCTTCGGGCCCGTGTGAGCGGCTGGCATCAGAGGACCGACTCCGAGCGAAAGAGAGATCCGCGTGTACGCCATCGTGCGCAGCGGTGGTCGCCAGCACAAGGTTGCTGTCGACGACATCGTTGAGGTTGACAAGATTCCCACCGCCAAGGTTGGCGACACGGTCGAGCTCTCGACCCTGCTCGTGGTCGACGGCGACCTTGTGACCAGCGACCCGTGGGTGCTGGCCGGCATCAAGGTCCAGGCCGAGGTCGTGGACCACCACAAGGGCGCGAAGATCGACATCCTTCGCTACAAGAACAAGACCGGCTACCGCCGTCGCCAGGGTCACCGCCAGCAGTACACGGCGATCAAGGTCACCGGTATCCCCGCGGCTGCGAAGTAAGGGACTGACGAGACATGGCACACAAGAAGGGCGCATCGTCCACTCGGAACGGGCGCGATTCCAATGCTCAGCGGCTCGGCGTGAAGCGCTTCGGCGGTCAGGTCGTCAACGCCGGTGAGATCCTGGTCCGCCAGCGCGGTACCCACTTCCACCCGGGCACGGGCGTCGGCCGTGGCGGCGACGACACGCTGTTCGCGCTGAACCCCGGTGCGGTCGAGTTCGGCACGCACCGTGGCCGCAAGGTCGTGAACATCGTTCCGGTCGCCTGATCACTGGGCTGCCGTAGAGCGATCTGTCGAGGGCGGACCAGGTTTCCCGTTGCTTACGGGAAGCCGGTCCGCCTTTGTCGTGTTAGACGTAGAACCATCCCGTAAGTTTCTGGAGGCACACCCATGACCACCTTCGTGGACCGCGTCGAGCTGCATGCCGCCGCGGGTAACGGGGGCCACGGCTGCGCCTCCGTACACCGTGAGAAGTTCAAGCCGCTGGGCGGCCCGGACGGCGGCAACGGCGGCCGTGGCGGCGACGTCATCCTCGTGGTCGAGCAGGCCGTGACCACGCTGCTGGACTACCACCACAGCCCGCACCGCAAGGCGACCAACGGGCAGCCCGGCGCGGGTGACAACCGCTCCGGCAAGGACGGGAACGACCTCGTGCTGCCGGTGCCGGACGGCACCGTGGTGCTCGACAAGGACGGCAACGTCCTGGCCGACCTGGTCGGCCAGGGGACCACCTTCGTCGCCGGCCAGGGCGGCCGCGGCGGTCTCGGCAACCACGCGCTGGCCTCGGCGCGGCGCAAGGCACCCGGGTTCGCGCTGCTCGGGGAGCCGGGCGAGGCCCGGGACATCGTCCTTGAGCTCAAGACGGTCGCCGACGTGGCGCTCGTCGGTTACCCGAGCGCCGGCAAGTCCTCACTGATCTCGGTGCTCAGCGCGGCCAAGCCGAAGATCGCGGACTACCCGTTCACCACGCTGGTCCCCAACCTCGGTGTGGTGACGGCCGGTTCGACCGTCTACACCATCGCCGACGTCCCGGGCCTGATTCCCGGAGCCAGCCAGGGCAAGGGTCTCGGCCTGGAGTTCCTGCGCCACGTCGAGCGTTGCTCGGTGCTGGTGCACGTGCTCGACACGGCGACGCTCGAGTCCGACCGTGACCCGGTCTCCGACCTCGACATGATCGAGGAAGAGCTCAAGCTGTACGGCGGGCTGGAGAACCGGCCGCGCATCGTCGCGCTGAACAAGGTCGACATCCCGGACGGCAAGGACCTCGCCGAGATGATCAGGCCGGACCTGGAGGCACGCGGCTACCGGGTCTTCGAGGTCTCGGCCGTGGCGCACCTGGGTCTCAAGGAGCTGTCCTTCGCGCTGGCGGGCATCATCGCCGAGGCGCGGGCCGCCAAGCCGGCGGAGCAGGCGACCCGGGTCGTCATCCGCCCGAAGGCCGTGGACGACGCGGGCTTCACGGTCACCTTCGAGGAAGCGGAAGGCGTCTACCGGGTGCGCGGCGAGAAGCCGGAGCGCTGGGTGCGCCAGACCGACTTCAGCAACGACGAGGCCGTCGGCTACCTCGCCGACCGCCTCAGCCGCCTCGGGGTCGAGGACCAGCTGCTGAAGGCCGGTGCCCGTGCGGGCGACGGCGTGGCCATCGGAGCCGAGGACAACGCGGTGGTCTTCGACTGGGAACCGACCATGATGGCGGGCGCCGAGATGCTGGGCCGCCGGGGCGAGGACCATCGCCTGGAGGCGCCGCGGCCCGCAGCGCAGAAGCGCCGGGACCGTGAGGCCGAGCGCGATGACGCGCAGAAGGAGTACGACGAGTTCGACCCCTTCTAGGCCCGGGCCGAACACCACCGTCGACCTGCTGAACTGCTGAGGGAGCCGGGGTCGGACCGCCAAACCGCGGTCCGACCCCGGCTCTTTGTTCGATCAAACCGCTTTCGGGTGATTTTTTTCCGGTCGGCAGACAACCTCCCGCCGTCAATGGCTCTCTTGCTATCAGGGTGGCTGAAGAATTGCCCCGTACCCGGCACGCGACGTCATAGCGGGGGTTATGCGCCGGCCTGGATGACCGAAAGCGGAGCGTTGATGAAGATCTCCTTCCTCATTCACACGGTCTATGGGATCGGGGGCACCATCAAGACCACCCTGAACCTGGCCGAGGAACTGGCAGACCGGCACGAGGTGGAGATCGTCTCGGTCTTCCGGCACCGGGAGATCCCGCTGTTCCGCATCGATCCCCGGATCACCGTGGTGCCGCTGGTGGACACCGACCCGGGCTCGGCGGCCAACGAGCTCAAGCATCCACTGCACCTGCAGCCGGCCCAGTACTTCCCGGCCGCCGAGGCGCGTTTCAAGGAGTACAGCAAGCTCTGCGACACCCGGGTGCGTGCGCACTACGCCGCATCCGACGCGGACGTCGTCATCGGCACCCGGCCCGGACTCGTGGCGTACGTCGCCCAGTTCGCACCGGTCGGCGCCGTGCTCATCGGCCAGGAGCACATGACGCACAATCACCACAAGCAGGCGCTGCGCTCGGAACTGTACGAACATCTGGCAGCGCTCGACGCCTTCGTGACCGTATCCGAGGGCGACGCCGCGGTGTACCGGGAGAAGATGCCGCTGCCCGGGACCCGGGTGCTCTCCATCCCCAACAGCGTTCCGGAGCCGCCGGTCACACCCGCCGACGGCAGCGGCACCACGGTGGTGGCGGCCGGCCGGCTGGCGGCCGAAAAGCAGTACCACGTATTGATCGACGCCTTCGCCGGGGTCGTGGCCGAACACCCCGACTGGACGCTGCGGATCTACGGCGGGGGGAGCGAACGGCCGAAGCTCCGGGAGCGCATCGACGCCGGAGGACTGCACAACAGCGTTCACCTGATGGGCCCCCAGTCGCCCATCGAACCGGAATGGGCCAAGGGCGCCATCGCCGTGTCCACGTCCCGGCACGAGTCCTTCGGTATGACGCTGGTCGAGGCGATGCGCTGCGGACTGCCGGTGGTGTCCACCGACTGCGACTACGGGCCGCGCGAGATCATCGAGGACGGGGTCGACGGGCTGCTGGTGCCGGTCGGCGACTCCCAGGCCGTCACCGCGGCCCTCCTGACGCTCATCGAGGACGAGCCGCGGCGGCGCCGGATGAGCGCGGCCGCGGTGGAGAACAGCCGCCGTTTCGATCCCGGCCAGGTCACCAAGCAGTACGAGGATCTCTTCACCGAACTGCGCGAGCAGGCCGCGAGCCGGGCCGGCGACGCGCAGTTCCAGCCGGAGGCGGACTGCGTGGTGGGGGCGGCGGGCGAGTTGACCGTCAGCCTCGTGCCGACCCGCTCGGGCACCGCCGGGCATGAGGGGTTGCGGCTGCTCTGCTCCCGCACCGAGGACCGCGCCGACGAGCGCTCCTACCCCTTCGACGCGCAGGGCGTCGCCACGGTGCCCGCCGACGAGCGGTTCGCCGAGGGGGTCTGGGACTTCTTCGCCGTGGTGCCGCAGTCCGGCCGACGGGTCAGGATCACCGCCCGCTCCGTCGACCAGCGCGGCGCCATGCGGGTCGCGGCCCACGACGGCCGGGGAGTCCACAACCGGGTTGCCTACAAGGTCAAGGGCAAGGGCTTCCTGTCCCTGCGCTCCTGGAACAGGCCGGTGCACGCGGAGGCCGGTGACATCACCGTGGACGGCACGCGCGTCACGGTGTCCGGGGTGCTGGTGGGGAAGGCCACCCCCGTCGGCGAACCGGTCCTGGTGCTGCGCCGACGGGGCAGCACCCAGGAGGAGATGACCTTCCCCGGCAGCCGGCAGGGCACGGACGGCTTCCGTTTCACCTTCTCCTGCGCCACTCCCGTCGCGCGGCAGCTCACCAGGAACGACTACTGGGATCTCTACCTGCGGTACGCGCCGGAAGCCCCGCCGGTGAAGATCGGCCGGGTGCTCGACGACGTCATCGACAAGAAGGCCGTCTACGCCTATCCCGCCGCCGTGCTGCCCAAGAAGAGGCCTTGGGGCGTGCTGCGGAAGGCCGCCCGGAAGTTCCGCGGAAGACCCCAGCAGCGCGTCAGGGTCCGGCCGTACTACACCGTGAGCAACGACCTGGCACTCACCGTGGCGGACGTGTAGAGCCCCGAGTACCCCTGTGGTATCGGTCACTCACCGTTGCTGCCGGGGTGGAGCACGCTTTCCTGGCCGTAGGGTGAACCAGCGGTATCGCAGGGGCTGCGGACGCTTGGCGTCCACCTTGCGAGACGGTCACGGAGAGTGCGACCATCACACCGTTCCCTCATCGCAAGGTAGGTCGTCTGTGTCTGTGCAGCACAAAGCAACCAAGCCCCGGACTACAGCAGTCGTTCTCGCCGGTGGTACCGGCCAGCGCGTGGGTCTGTCGATCCCCAAGCAACTGCTGAAGATCGCCGGGAAGGCTGTGATCGAGCACACCCTGACCATCTTCCAGCAGGCCGAGTCCATCGACGACGTGATCGTGCTGATGGCGCCGGGCTATGTTTCCGACATCGAGAAGATCGTCGCCAAGTCCGGTCTGACCAAGGTCACCCGCGTCATCGAGGGCGGATCGACCCGTAACGAGACCACCGAGCGTGCCATCGCCGCCCTCGGCGAGGGCCTGGCCGAGGGCGAGGACCGCAACGTCCTCTTCCACGACGCCGTGCGCCCGCTGCTCTCGCAGCGGGTGATCAAGGACTGTGTGGACGCACTCGACCGCTACCAGGCCGTCGACGTCGCCATCCCGTCCGCGGACACCATCATCGTCACCCGTACCCACGGCGGCGACGGCGAGTTCATCACCGAGGTCCCGGACCGCTCCCGGCTGCGCCGCGGCCAGACCCCGCAGGCCTTCAAGCTCTCCACCATCCGCAAGGCCTACGACGTGGCCGCGGGAGACCCGAACTTCCAGGCCACCGACGACTGTTCGGTGGTGCTCAAGTACCTGCCGGACGTGCCGATCTACGTGGTCGCGGGCGACGAGTACAACATGAAGGTCACCCAGCCCGTCGACGTCTTCATCGCCGACAAGCTCTTCCAGCTGGCCTCCACCGCCGCCCCGCGCCAGGCCGACGAGGCCGCCTACCGTGAACTCCTCGCCGACAAGACGCTGGTGGTCTTCGGCGGGTCGTACGGCATCGGCGCCGACATCGCCACGATCGCCGAGTCGTACGGCGCGAAGGTGTACGCGCTGGGCCGTTCCACCACCGGCACGCACGTCGAGAACCCGGAGCACATCGACGACGCCCTCGCCAAGGCGTACGGGGAGACCGGCCGCATCGACTACGTCATCAACACCGCGGGCGTGCTGCGCATCGGCAAGCTGGCCGAGACCGACAACACGACCATCCAGGAAGCGCTGAACGTCAACTACCTGGCACCGGTGCAGATCGCCCGCGCGTCGTACAAGTATCTCGCGGAGACCAAGGGCCAGCTGCTGCTCTACACCTCCAGCAGCTACACCCGCGGCCGCGCCGAGTACAGCCTGTACTCCTCCACCAAGGCCGCCATGGTCAACCTCACCCAGGCACTCGCCGACGAGTGGGCGGGCGACGGGGTCCGGGTCAACTGCGTCAACCCGGAGCGCACCGCGACTCCCATGCGGACCAAGGCGTTCGGCAAGGAGCCCGAGGGCAGCCTGCTGTCCTCCGAGGCGGTGGCCCGCACCTCGCTGGACGTGCTGCTCTCCGAACTGACCGGCCACGTCATCGACGTACGGCAGCAGGACCCGACCCGCGACGCCAGCGCGGACGCCTCCGGGTTCGAGCAGGCGCTGGCCTCGGTGCTGGACCGTCAGGCGGATGTGTAATAATTCCTGAGCAAAACTGGAAGCATTTTCGGGCCTCTGCGATCGCGTTGTGCGATTCACAGAGGCCCGAATGCGTGAAGCCTCACCTTCACATTTCCCCCCGATAAAACCGGCACCCCCTGGAGCAGGTTCTTCGTGATTTCGACCGCCATCAGGCTGGCGCGCGTAGGCAGCCGGTCAGAGCTCATCGCCGCGGCCTTCATGGGTCTCGGCTACCCGTGCGTCATGATCGCAGCGCTGATCCCCAATGTCTGGCTGTTTGCCGCGGCCACCATCGCCACGTATGTGTCCGACTGGTTTCTCCATCAGCGCGGCAGCTACCTCATCAACCGCCTGGCCAAGGTCCGTGCCGGTCTGTCGATCCGATTCCTGCTGCGTGAACTGCTGCTTATCCTGCTGCTCGCTCGGCTGGAACTGGCCGAGCAGAAGGTCTACTACGCCGCCGTCGCCTGTTTCCTGCTCTTCTACGGTCTGCAGGCCTCGCACGGCACGCTGACCACGCTGATCCGGCTGCGCCGCGTCATGCCGGTGGTCACCCGCAACGTCGACCTCGGCGCGGTCCGCATCCCCGACGCCCCGCCGAAGCGGCTGCTGAGCCGCGCCGCCGAGAAGATGCTCCACCTGGACGTCTTCGCGGTGATCGGACTGCTGGCCTGGGCACAGACCGGCACGGACGCGCTCGGATACGCCGGCATACTCGCCACGCTGTTCTTCGGCTCCGGCTACATCGCCTCGCTCGTCCCGTACATCCGCAAGGGCCGCCGGATCCCCGGCGCCCCCGTCGTGCTGGACGCGCTGGACGGCTGGCTGCGGGAGTACCGGCCGACCGTCGCGCTCTACTTCTCCGGTTCCAGGGACTCGGCCTACCAGGTCAACATGTGGCTGGAGACGATGGCGAACATCGAGGGCCGCCCGCTGATCATCCTGCGCGAGCGGGCCATCGTGCCGCAGCTCGGCTCGACCTCCGTGCCGGTGGTCTGTGTGCCGGGCGGTGTGCATCTGATGAACCTGGACCTTTCCACCGTGCGGGTCGCGCTGTACGCGGCCAACGTCGGCAAGAACATCCACATGCTCCGGATCCCCACCATGAAGCACGTCTTCATCGGGCACGGCGACAGCGACAAGCTGGCCAGCGTCAACCCGTACAGCAAGGTGTACGACGAGGTGTGGACCGCCGGCCGGGCCGGCCGCGACCGCTATGCGCTGGCGGACGTCGGGGTACGTGACGAGGACATCGTCGAGGTGGGCCGCCCGCAGCTGGCCCCCATCCGGAGCCGCCCGGCCACTCCCGCGCACCCGGTGCCGACCGTGCTCTACGCGCCCACCTGGGAGGGCTGGGACGACAACCCCGGCAACACCTCGCTGCTGCTGGCCGGTGAGAACATCGTCCGGCGGCTGCTGAAGGCGGAGCCGCCGGTCCGGGTGCTCTACAAGCCGCACCCCTTCACCGGCACCCGCAGCCCGGCCGCCAAGGCCGTGCACGCGCGGATCACCGACATGGTGGAGAAGGCGGCGGCACAGCGCGCCGCCGAGCCACGCTGGGTGGAGCAGGTCTCCGCCGAGCAGGCCGACCGGGCCGCGGCCCGGGCCGAGCTGGCCCGGATCGAGGCCAGGCTGGCCGAGCTGTCGGTCTCCGGCACGGTGGGCGACGACGAGTCCGAGGAATCCCGGGCCTCACTGGCCGACCCGGCGCGCGAAAGTGAGACGGCGACGCTGCGCCGCGAGTGGAACGCCGCGTACTGGCGCACCTTCGGCTGGTGGGAGCACAAGGTCGTCACCGGCAGCGAGCCGCATCTGTACGACTGTTTCAACGAGTCGGACGGCATGGTCTCGGACATCTCCAGTGTCGTCTCGGACTTCATCGCCAGCGGCAAGCCGTACGCGGTCACCGACTCCGCCGAGCTGGGCGTCGACGAGTTCAAGCGGCAGAACACCGCGGTGCGGGCCGCGGTGATCCTCTCCAACAGCGCCCGGGAGATCGGCGAGCTGCTCGCGGCGATCTCCGGGGGAGCCGCGGACCCGCTGGCCGAGGACCGGCGCGAGCTCAAGGAGTACCTGCTCGGCCCCGACGAACCGACCTCGATGGAACAGTTCAACGCGGCCGTGCGGGCACTGGCGGCCAAGGCGGAGGCACGCAACCAGGGCGTCACTCAGAATGGCGCCGAACCGGAGGCCGCGGCAGGCCTCAATGACTCCGACATCACCGGCGTCGACACCGCGGTCGGAAACTGAGAAATTGATGAGAACCCACTGAGGTCATGTCAGGTCCCGTCATGATTACGGCCGCCCGCGCAACTGCGCGGGTGGCCGTATCGGTTTTCGCTTACCGGCTCGTGACGTCGGAGCGGATAAAATCCGCGTGACGGATCATGCTCTGCCAGACCGACTGCTCGTCAGGGACAACCGTGAAGGCTCTTGTACTCTCCGGTGGCGCCGGCACCCGCCTGCGCCCCATCACGCACACCTCCGCCAAACAGCTGGTGCCGGTGGCCAACAAGCCGGTGCTCTTCTACGGTCTGGAGGCCATCGCCGAGGCGGGGATCACCGAGGTGGGGATCGTCGTGGGCGACACCGCCGACGAGATCCGCGAGGCCGTCGGTGACGGGTCCCGGTTCGGCGTCGAGATCACCTACATCGCGCAGCACGCACCGCTCGGGCTGGCCCATGCGGTGCTCATCTCCCGGGAATTCCTCGGCGAGGACGACTTCGTGATGTACCTCGGCGACAACTTCATCGTCGGCGGCATCACCGGTCTGGTGGACGGCTTCCGCGCCAGTCGGCCGGCCGCTCAGATCCTGCTCACCCAGGTCCCCAACCCGACGGCGTTCGGGGTGGCGGAGCTGGACGACAGCGGCCGGGTGGTGGCCCTGGAGGAGAAGCCGAAGGTCCCCAAGAGCGACCTGGCGCTGGTCGGCGTCTATCTCTTCACCGCGGCAGTGCACGAGGCGGTGCGCGCCATCGAGCCGTCCTGGCGCGGTGAGCTGGAGATCACGCACGCCATTCAGTGGCTGATGGACAAGAACCACGACGTGTCCTCGACGACGATCTCCGGGTACTGGAAGGACACCGGCAATGTCACCGACATGCTGGAGGTCAACCGCGCCGTGCTGGAGAGCATCGAGCCGTGCACACAGGGCTCGGTCGACGAGGCCAGCGAGATCATCGGCCGGGTCAGGGTCGAGGAGGGCGCCCAGGTCGTTCGGAGCCGTATCGTCGGCCCGGCGATCATCGGCGCGGGGTCGGTGATCAGCGACGCCTATGTCGGCCCGTACACCTCGGTCTCCGAGGGATGCCGGATCGAGGACAGCGAGATCGAGTACTCCATCGTGCTGCGGGACTCCTCGATCACGGGGGTCCGCAGGGTGGAGGCCTCGCTCATCGGCAGGGGCGTCGAGGTGACGCCCGCTCCGCGCCACCCGGCAGCCCACCGTCTCGTACTCGGCGACCACAGCAAGGTGCAGATCTCCTCATGAACGGCACGACGGAACGGCACGGCATGACGAACGACACGACCCGGATCCTGGTGACCGGCGGCGCCGGTTTCATCGGCTCGCACTACGTCCGCACGCTGCTGGGACCGCAGGGCCCCGGCGACGTCGCGGTCACCGTGCTCGACAAGCTCACCTACGCCGGGAACCCGGCCAACCTCGACGAGGTCAGGGAGCATCCGGGGTTCGCCTTCGTCGAGGGTGACATCTGCGACCCGGAGCTGGTCGGCAAGCTGATGGCGGCCCACGACCAGGTGGTGCACTTCGCCGCCGAATCGCATGTCGACCGGTCCATCGACGGCGGCGCCGAGTTCGTCCGGACCAACGTCGTGGGCACCCACACGCTCATCGACGCGGCGCACCGGGCCGGCATCACGACCTTCGTGCACATCTCCACCGACGAGGTGTACGGCTCGATCGACGAGGGCTCGTGGCCCGAGACCCACCCGCTGGAGCCCAACTCGCCGTACTCCTCGGCCAAGGCGTCCAGCGACCTGATCGCGCTCTCGTACCACCGCACCCACGGACTGGACGTCCGGGTGACCCGCTGTTCCAACAACTACGGGCACCACCACTTCCCGGAGAAGGTCATCCCGCTCTTCATCACCAACCTGCTGGACGGCAAGTCGGTGCCGCTCTACGGGGACGGTGGCAACGTCCGTGACTGGCTGCACATCGACGACCACGTGCAGGGCATCGAGCTGGTCCGTACGAAGGGCCGGGCCGGTGAGGTCTACAACATCGGCGGCGGTACCGAGCTCTCCAACAAGGAGCTCACCGGGCTGCTCCTGGAGGCCTGCGGGGCGGACTGGGACTCCAGCGTCGAGTACGTCACCGACCGCAAGGGACACGATCGGCGGTACTCGGTGGACTGCAGCAAGATCCGTACGGAACTGGGATACGAGCCGCGCAGGAGCTTCGCGGACGGGCTGGCGGAGACCGTGCGGTGGTACCGCGACAACCGCGCCTGGTGGGAGCCGCTCAAGGAACGCGCCGCGCTCGGCTGACCGGGACCCGAGAAATCACGAGAACGGGTGAACATGAGTGACAGGTGGCTGATCACCGGAGCGGGCGGCATGCTCGGCCAGGACCTGCTGGCCGCACTGGCCCAGGACGGCACACCGGCCGCGGGACTGGACCGGAGTGCTCTGGACGTCACCGGTGAGGAAGCGGTCCGTGCGGCCCTGGCGGACCACCGTCCCGCGGTGGTCGTCAACTGCGCCGCCTGGACCGCGGTCGACGACGCCGAGGCCAAGGAGGATCAGGCTCTCGCCGTCAACGGCACCGGACCACAGGTCCTGGCCGAGGCGTGCCGTGACAGCGGTGCGGTGCTGCTGCAGGTCTCCACGGACTACGTGTTCGCCGGTGACGCCGACCGGCCCTACCCGGAGGACGCCCCGGTGGCCCCGCGCAGCGCGTACGGACGCACCAAACTGGCGGGGGAGCGGGCCGTGCTGCGCACCCTGCCGGACCGCGGCCATGTGGTCCGCACGGCGTGGCTCTACGGGGCGGGCGGGGCGAACTTCGTCCGGACCATGATCAAGCTGGAGGGGATCAAGGACACCCTGGACGTGGTCGACGACCAGCGCGGACAGCCCACCTGGACCGCCGATCTCGCCGACCGGCTGGTGCGCCTGGGGAAGGGCGCCCTCGCAGGCACCGCACCGGCCGGTGTCTACCACGCCACCAGCAGCGGGGCGACGACCTGGTTCGGCCTGACCCGTGAGATCTTCCGCCTGCTGGGCGCCGATCCGGACCGGGTGCGCCCGACGACCAGCGAGGCCTTCGTGCGGCCCGCGCCACGGCCGGCGTACAGCGTGCTGGGGCACGAACGCTGGGCGGCGGCGGGCATCGAACCGATCCGCGACTGGCGGGAGGCACTGGGTGAGGCCTTTCCGGCGCTGCTCGCAGCGGAGCGCGGCCGTTGACCGCCGACAGCGACGATTCGTCACTCGGCGCGTCAATAGTGGTTTAAATTATCGTCGCCGCTTTCACAGCCCGTCGTTCATGAGGTAACTTCGCCGAGGATCGGGCCAGTTGATTTCCGGCGAAGGGCGCTCCTTGTGAATCGTCATGAACTTCTGCGCGGCATGCATCGCGTATACCGACCTCGAAACTATCTGGAGATCGGAGTCAACGACGGTCGCAGTCTGGCCATTTCCCGGGTGCCTTCCGTGGCGATCGACCCGGCATTCAAGGTCGTGACTTCGATCAGCTGCGATGTCCATCTGGTCAAGGCGACCAGTGACGATTTCTTCGCCCGGAAGGATCCGCTGGTACACCTGCGGCGCGGGCGGAACCCCTTCAGGGCGCTTGCCCGCCGGGACCCGCTGCAGATGCTGGGCGGCGACCCCAAGCTGGAGCTGTCGTTCATCGATGGCATGCACATTTTCGAGTTCGCGCTGCGCGATTTCATGAACGTCGAGAAGCACTCGCGCTGGAACAGCGTGATCGTGCTGGACGACATGCTGCCGCGCAATGTGGACGAGGCCGCCCGCGACCGGCACACCGGGGAGTGGACGGGCGACGTCTACAAGGTCGCGGCCGTGCTGCGGCGCTTCCGCCCGGACCTGCTGGTCGTCGAGGTGGACACCACGCCGACCGGGGTCGTCGTCGTCTTCGGCGCGGACCCGGCGAACACGGTGCTGAAGCAGAAATACGACGCGATCCTCGAGGAGTACGTCACCGAGGACCCGCAGGACGTCCCCGAGGAGGTCCTCGCCCGCAAGAGCGCCGTGTCGCCGGATGCGCTGCTCGGCGCGGACTTCTGGCCCGCGCTGATCCGGGCCCGTAACCTCAACCGCTCGCGGTCGGCCTTCGCCGACGTGCGCCGGCGTATCGAGCGGGTCACCGGCTGACCGACCCACCGGTGAACCGGCACGGCCGCTGCCCCACGGGGGCGGCGGCCGTCTTCGTGAGCCACCGGGACCGGGATCAGCCCCGCAGCTCCTCGGTGAACGCGCGGCAGTCCGCGTACGAGGGCAGCAGTCCCCGCGCTTCCGCCTCGGCCAGGTTCGGGGCCGCCGCGTCCTTGTCCGAGAGCAGCGGGGTGACATCGGCAGGCCACTCGATGGCCAGCTCCGGGTCGAGCGGGTTGATGCCGTGCTCGCGGTCCGGTGCGTAGCCCGCCGAGCAGAGGTAGACGACCGTGGCGTCGTCGCTCAGCGCCAGGAAGGCGTGGCCGAGCCCCTCGGCGAGGTAGACGGAGTGGTGGTCGACGTCGTCAAGACGTACCGCTTCCCACTGCTTGTACGTCGGTGAGCCGACCCGGATGTCCACCACCACGTCGAGGATGGCGCCCCGCACGCACTTGACGTACTTGGCCTGGCTGGGCGGCACATCGGCGAAGTGGATCCCGCGCAGGGTGCCCCGGCTGGACACCGAGCAGTTGGCCTGGGCCAGCCGCAGCGGATGGCCGGCGGACTCGGCGAAGTCCGCCTCCTTGAACCACTCGTGGAAGCTGCCACGGTTGTCCGGGAAGACCTTGGGCTCATGCACCCAGGCACCCTCGATGGCGAGCTGCCGCATCCGATCACGTCCTTGTCCTGCTCGTCTGCCGAAAACCGGTCCCCGCCGGTCAGCCGAGCAGGCTGCCGACGAAGCGGCGGATCTTCTTGCGGCCACCGGGAGGCAGCCGGCGCACCAGCGGGCCGCCGACGGCCCGCAGGCCGCTGCGCACGACCGAGCGGCGCCGCTGCTTCTGCATCGTACGGAGGCTTTCCGCATCTATGAGCGGCACGGTCTCGTCGATCCGCAGCCTGCCGTCCGCACTGACCGTGGCATCGCCTATGACGAGTTCCGGTCCTTCCGCCCCGTCCAGCCGCACTCCGAGCTGCCAGCTCCCCGCAGGCACCCCCGCCGCACGGGCGGGCAGTACCAGATGGGTGCGGCCCAGCATCGGCTTGGTGGCGACCTGCACGGAGTGCTTGCTGCCACTGCCGGAGCTGAGCACGAGCTCCGCGCCGGCGGCTCCGGTGGCGGCGGTGGCGAAGGCGTCCAGCCGTATCTCGTCGGTGCGCCCCGGTATCCGCAGCACCGGGCGGTCGGTGAGCGCACCGCCCAGCTTCTTTCCGCGGCGCGACACATCGAGGGTGAGGTTGCTGTGCGGATGGGTGAAGTACGGAATCACCGGCCGGGCCGGCGCGCCGAGCAGAGCCGGATGGACCGCGGCGTCCACCCGCTCGGCACGGTCGGCGCCGAGTCGGGCCTTGCGCACCAGGCCCAGCGCGCGCACCGGCACCCACACGTCCCAGAAGCCCTTGGTGAGCGGCCCACGGTGCCCGATCGCCTCCGACGGCAGCCGGCCGGTGCCGTGCAGGACGACCTCGCAGGTCCCGTCGTCGAGATCCTCGACCACCGGGGTGAACTCCGCGGGGCACGGCCACTCGACGGCTGTCTCGCGGTTGCGCAGCGCCACCTCGAACTTGAAGTCCCGGATCTCGTCGGTGACGTCGACCAGCTCCCCTTCGGGCAGCAGGCCCTCGGTGAAATCGGGATGCAGGTACAGGCGGCCGTCCCGGCGGAGCAGGGTGAAGGGCGCTTTCCCGTCGCCCACGGCCAGCCGGGCGCTGAGGCTGATGCCGAGCCGGCCGTCGGGCTGCCAGGAGAGATCCTCCAGCCGGGCGGCGCCCTTGACGTCGGCCGCGCGGCGGGCGAGTTCCAGCAGCCCCTGCCGGTCGTCCTCGCGCAGCAGGGTGGAGCGGAGCCGGGTGATGGCGCCGAGTCCGTCGTGCACTCCGTCGTGCATGAAGCGCAACGCGAGCGGGCGGATCGCGTCGCACATGTCGTCGCGGAAATCGGGGTCGTAGCGCATGATGGCCGGCTCGCTGAGGCGGCTCAGCATTTCCACCCGGTAAAAACGGCGGAGCAGCAGGTCCCGGAATGTGCCCGGCTTGGTGTTCGCCTCCACGACTTCGAGGACTTCGCGCAGGTTGTCGTAATAGCCGGAGGGTACGATCCTGGTGGACCCGGCGTTTTTTCCGTCGTCCCGCTTGGAGTAGAAGTAGCAGGTGTAAGAACCCACTATGGAGACGTTCTTGGCCGGAAAATACGCCTGCATCATGTACAGCTGGTCCTCCAGCCGTCGCTTTCCCTCGGGGTAGGCGATCTTGTTCTCCCGGAGGAACTCCGTACGGAACATTTTGTGCGGTGTAAGGCTGTCGTAAAGTGGCGCGGTCTCCAGGGTGCACTTCTCGCGGTCCTTGCGGAAGACGCCGTGCGGAACTCCGCGGAAGTTGCTGGCCACCTTGCCGATCACGATGTCCGACGCGTTGCGCATGCCCATGTCGTACAGGCGCCGCAAGGCATCCGGGGCGAGGTGGTCGTCCTGGTCCAAGAACTGCACGTACTCGCCCCTGGCCTCCGCCACCCCGACGTTTCTCGGCTTGCCCGGCCAGCCGGAATTCGGGATGGTCCGCAGCCGGAAGTGCGGATGATCGGCGGACAGCTTTTCGAGCCGTGCGGGAGTGTCGTCCGTCGAACCGTCATTCACGAAGATGACTTCGAATTCTTCCGCAGGGAGCGTCTGCTGCAGAAGCGAGTCAATACACGGGTCGATGTACTTGCCCGGGTTGTACACCGGGATGACGACACTCACTTTGACCGGCAAGGTATGTGTCCCATGTCTGGTAGGAGTTTCCCTGGGGGGCGGCTGCGCGCGGGTCACCGTCGACTGCTCTGTGCATAACATGCCGCTCCTCATCACTCTATCGGGTGCGCCCGGGACGGGGCCGGGAGCCCTCGAGTTATGAGGAATCTATGATTCCGATTCGGCCGAGCGCGGCTGACGGCCCGTCGGGGGGCGGACGAGCCGGGCCGTCCTCACAGGGGCATGTGATATGAGACACAGCGCCATGGGGGCAACCAAATGGCGTGACCATGCATCACGTCTACGCCCCGTTCATCCGGGGTTCACCTCCGCAGTCCCCCGGAAAGGCCTTCACGCCGTGGCGTCCCGACTTGTCGAAACCATCCCCGAAGAGCTCAGCCGACTCATGAAGTACTTTCCTGAGGCGCCGGCCGAGGAGCGTGCTGCTTTCCACACCGCAGCGAAGGACTTTCTGGCGCACGCCGCCCCCAAGCTGGTCCGGAAGTTCTCGCCGCTGGCGCGGGTGAAGTGGCACCTGGCGGCCAGCGGGAGAGGGGACGAGCTGGTCGACGTGCTGCGCTACGAGCGCGAGAACCCGGGGGTCTTCACGGTCAAGGGCCTGCGGCGGGCCCGTATCGAGCTTCCCGGAGTCGAGAGCGCTTCGCTGCCGCCGACGGTGCGCAAGTTCACCCGTCGGGAACTTCCGGTGACCAGCAAGTTGACCGAGCTCGCCTGGCGGGACGGGCGGTTGGTCGCCCGAGGTTACGCGTACATCCCCAACGTGCCCTCGGCGACGGGCCGGCGTTCCCTCCGGATCGCCGTCCTGCGGCGACAGGGCAGCAGGAGCACCATCCCGCTGAGGCTGCGTACGGTCCGGGAGCCCCGGGCGACCGCGGAGGCCAAGGGCGCCCTGCACTGCTACGACTGGTCGGGCTTCGAGATCGGCATCGACCCGGCACGGTTGCGGACCCGCGGCGAATGGCGGCCGGGAACCTGGCGCCTGGGCATCGGCATACCCCGGCCCGGCGGGATGTCCGTCGGCAGCATCGCCAGGAGCAACGCGGGCTCCGGAGGACACAGCCAGGTGCGGGTGCTCGATGACGGCGTACGACTCGTCGCGGGATTCGAACGCAACCGGCTGAAGCTCACGCTGGATGTCGTCCCGGCCGAGGTCGAATCGCAGGAGGCGGACGGCGACGCTCTCGTGGTGACGCTCCGCTCCAGAGGTTCGGCCACCGAGGGCCGGACACCGACCGCGCTGCGCTTCGACCACGAGGGAACCGGCTACGAAGCCGAGTACCCGCTGGAACCGCGAGGCCACGGGGGCGACGGCTGGATCCGGTACCGGGCGCGGCTGCCCTTCGCGGAGCTGCCCGTCGAGGGAGTCGTGCCCGGCAAGGCCCGCAAGTACCGCGCGTTCATCGTGTTCGCCGACGGCAAGGCAAGGCGCGCCACCATGGGCGCGAACCAGTGCACCGGTGTCCACCGGATACCCGGCGGCCTCGAATGTGCCGTACTCACTGACGGCGCGGGCAATTTCACCCTGCAGGCACGGACCGTCCAGCCCGTGGTCGACCGGGCGGAGTGGAGCGAGGACGGCGAACTGCTGCTGTCCGGCACATACGCGGGACCGGCCGATGCGGTGAAGTTCGTCCTGCGTCACACCGGCCGCAACGAGGACAAGCCGTTTCCGGCCGAGTTCCACGAGGGACGTTTCACCGCACGAGTGACGCCGGACGTCATGCCCACCTACGACGGGACACTCCCGCTCCGGGCGGGCCGGTGGCTGCCCTTCCTGCGGGCCGCCGACGAGTGGGACCACAGGCGCGACGTCCCCGTGACCATCAGGCCGGACCTGGTCGGTAAGCTGCCGCTCTCCCACCAGGGCACCCACCGGACGTACACGGTCGAACGGACGGACTACGACCGGATCTTCCTCGAGCCGGGCCCGGTCCTGAGCCCCGATCTGCGGGGCGCTTACCGGCAACGGCTCATGCGTGACGTGTACACCCCGGAGCAGCGGAAGCTGCCCCTCCGGGAAGCGGTGCTCTACAACAGCTTCGGCGGCAAGCAGTTCTCCGACTCGCCGCGCGCCGTGTACGAGGAACTGATGCGTCGCGGCACCGACGTGGAGCACATCGCGATGGTCCACGACCAGCAGGTCGTCCTGCCGCCCGGCGTGCGCGGAGTGGAGTGGGGCAGCGAGGAGTGGTACGAGGCGCTCGCCCGCAGCCGGTACGTCGTCACCAACGGTGGCATCCGGGAGTGGTTCGTCCGGCGTGAAGGGCAGGTGGTCGTCCAGACCTGGCACGGCACTCCGCTCAAGCGGATCGGTGCCGATCTGCTCGGCACGCCCAAGGCCAACCTCGCGTATATCGACAGTCTGCCGCAGCGCTCCCGCCAGTACAGCTTCTTCATCACGCCCAACGCCTTCACGACCCCGATCATGAGCCACGCGTTCCGGCTGGAGTGCGAGGTACTGGAAGCGGGCTATCCACGCAACGATGTCTTCCACGCCCCGGACCGGGTGGCGCGGGCGGCCGCGGTGCGGGAGAAGCTGGGCATCCCCGCAGGCAAGAAAGTGGTTCTGTATGCGCCGACCTGGCGTGACGACCAGCGTTACGGCGGACGCCGGTTCAAGCTGGACAACCAGATCGACATCGCGGCCGCTGAGCGGCGACTCGGCGAGGACCACGTCCTGCTCTACCGCAAACACCACAAGGTGCTCGACAGCATCCCGGGTGCCGGCCAGGGATTCGTCTGGGACGTCACGTACCACCCGGACATAGCCGACCTCTACCTGATCGCCGATGTGCTGATCACCGACTACTCCTCCGTGCTGTTCGACTTCGCGCACTGCGGACGGCCGATGCTGTTCTTCACGTATGACCTGGAGCACTACCGGGACACCCTGCGCGGCTTCTACTTCGACTTCACCTCGCGCGCCCCCGGGCCGCTGATCAAGACGTCCGAGGATCTCGTCGACGCCATCCGGAACATCGATGCCGTGAGCGAGGAGTACAAGGAGAAGTACGCGCAGTTCAGGCTGGACTTCTGCGAACCCTCCGACGGCCTGGCCGCCGCGCGGGTCGTCGACCGGATGCTGGAGATCGGCAACGGCTGACCCGGCGGGCCGTCCGGCGGTGTCCGTGGAGCGAAATGCTCGAGTGCCGGACACCGCCGCTCGCGTACTGTGCCTGTGCCGGGGCAGGCACGAAAACGCCCGCCGGCGGTGATCCACGGTGGACCTAGTCGGAGCGAGGAAGTACGTGTCAGCTGCAAGGCAGCTCGTGGCGGAAGCCCGCAGAATCGTCGTGAAGGTCGGCTCCTCCTCCCTCACCACCGCGGGCGGGGGCCTGGACGCGGACCGGGTGGACGCCCTGGTGGACGTACTGGCCAAAGCCCGGAGCGGTGGTGAGAAGGAGATCGTGCTGGTCTCCAGCGGTGCCATCGCCGCCGGACTCGCCCCCCTCGGCCTCGCCCGCAGGCCCAAGGACCTGGCCAGGCAGCAGGCCGCCGCCAGCGTCGGCCAGGGTCTGCTCGTCGCCCGGTACACGGCGTCCTTCGCGCGTTACGGCGTACGCGTCGGCCAGGTGCTGCTGACCTCCGACGACACCAGCCGCCGGGCGCACTACCGCAACGCCTACCGGACCCTGGACCAGCTCCTCGCCATGGGCGCCCTGCCGATCGTCAACGAGAACGACACCGTGGCGACCGACGAGATCCGATTCGGCGACAACGACCGGCTCGCCGCGCTCGTCGCCCACCTGGTCCGGGCCGATCTGCTCGTCCTGCTCTCGGACGTCGACGGCCTCTACGACGGCGACCCGGCAAAGCCCGGCAGCACCAGGGTCGCCGAGGTGGCGGGCCCCGAGGACATCGCCCATGTCTCCATCGGCTCCGCGGGCAAGGCCGGCGTGGGCACCGGGGGCATGGTCACCAAGGTCGAGGCGGCCAGGATCGCCGCGGCTGCCGCCGTCCCGGTCGTCCTGACGTCGGCCTCGCGCGCCGCCGACGCGCTCGCGGGCCGCGACACCGGCACGTACTTCCACCGCACCGGCCGCCGCTCCGCCGACCGGCTGCTCTGGCTGCAGCACGCCTCCACCCCGAGGGGCGCGTTGACCCTCGACGACGGAGCGGTGCGGGCCGTGGTCGAGCGGAACTCGTCCCTGCTGCCCGCCGGAATCGCCGCGGTCGAGGGCGAGTTCGGCGCGGGCGACCCGGTGGAGCTGCGGGACACCACCGGCCGGACGGTGGCCCGTGGACTGGTCAATTTCGATTCCAAGGAGCTTCCGCAGCTGCTCGGCCGCTCCACCCGTGAGCTGGCCAAGGAACTGGGTCCCGCATACGAGCGGGAAGTCGTACACAGAGACGATCTGGTGGTCCTGCGCCCCTGAAAGGGTGGTTCCGCACGGGCGGGACAGCCGAAAGTCCAGCGTTTACGGGGGGACCTTCCGCAAAACCGTCACGCGCCGGGCGCCGGGCTGGTCAACTTTGTCGCAGGGGCATACAGGGCAACGCACACAGGAGGACGCCGGTGAGACGAGCGCGTCCGGGGGCGCCGCCCCGCGGAATCGGAGAGCGGGCCCTGACGAGCGTCAGCGCGGGGGCCGACTTCGAGCACGGCAGGAAGACGGCTCGGGAGACAGCGCGGGAGACGACCCGCGAGACAGCCGCGGATCAGCGGCCGGATCCGCGGGCGGGGGATGGGGCGCTGGCGAAACTCTGGCACATCACCTTGAGCCTCTCGGGCCCGGCCGCCCCGCTCAGCGAGGTCAGACGCGGCCTCGAACAGCTCGCGCACGACCATCCGTTCCTGCTGACCAGCCGCTATGCCCATGACCATGCGGAGGTCCGGTACTGGGAGGAGGCCAGAGACCTGCATGACGCAGCCGCGGTGGCGCTGCGGTTGTGGGGGGAGCACCGGTCGACGGCGAAACTGCCGCCGTGGGAGATCGTGGGGCTTGAGGTCATCGACCGCGAGACCTACCACTTACGTATCGCCGAGGGATTCGGCCCGCTGCCCGCGGCGCCTGTCGGGGTACACCCCTTCTGACCGCCCGGCCCCGGCTGCCGAACCTCGCCTGCCGGCGTGCGCCGGGGGCCCGGCGGGCCGGGGGCATCTCGGTGTGTGGGATACCGGATGGATACCCGCAGACGGCGCATTACGCTGCGGACATGACCTCGCTCTCGCCGCTCTCCGATCAGTCCCCGGTGATCCAGGCCGCCTACCGTTCCCGGGCCGCTGCCGCCGACCTCGCGCCGTTGCCGCGCTCCGCCAAGGACGACGCCCTGCTCGCCATCGCCGACGCGCTCGAAGTGCGTACCGGCGAGATCGTCGAGGCCAACGCCCAGGACGTCGAGAAGGCCCGCGCGGCCGGGGCGAGTGAGACGGTCGTCGACCGGCTCACCCTCACCCCCGAGCGGATTCGCGCCATCGCCAAGGACGTACGGGACGTCGCCGCGCTGCCCGACCCGGTGGGCGAGGTGGTACGCGGTTCGACCCTTCCCAACGGCATCGATCTGCGGCAGGTCCGGGTGCCGCTCGGCGTCGTCGGGATCATCTACGAGGCCAGGCCCAATGTGACGGTGGACGCCGCGGCGCTCTGCCTGAAGTCCGGCAACAGCGTCCTGCTGCGCGGTTCGGCGTCGGCGTACGCCTCCAACACCGCGCTGGTCCGGGTGGTACGCGACGCGGTCGGCGGCTCCGGGCTGCCCGCCGACGCCGTACAGCTGGTACCGGGGGAGTCCAGGGATGCGGTGCAGGAACTGATGCGCGCCCGGGGCATGGTCGATGTGCTGATCCCGCGCGGCGGCGCCTCGCTGATCCGGACGGTCGTCGAGGGCTCCAGCGTTCCGGTCATCGAGACCGGCACCGGCAACTGCCACGTCTATGTGGACGCGGAGGCCGATATCGACATGGCCGTCGACATCCTGATCAACTCGAAGGCCCAGCGACCCTCGGTCTGCAACGCGGCCGAAACCCTGCTGGTCCACCGGGACATCGCGGACGCCTTCCTGCCCCGGGCGCTGGACGCGCTGGCGGAAGCGGGGGTGACCGTGCACGGCGACGAGCGGGTGTCTGGATACGCCCAGGCGTCCAAGGCGACCGTCGTCGAGGCCACCACCGAGGACTGGGAGACCGAATACCTCTCCTACGACATCGCGGCCGCGGTGGTGGACTCGCTGGACGCCGCGGTCCAGCACATCCGGCTGTGGACGTCCGGGCACACGGAGGCGATCGTCACCACTTCCCAGGCGGCCGCCCGCCGGTTCACCCGGTTGGTGGACTCCACGACGGTCGCAGTGAACGCGTCGACCCGGTTCACCGACGGCGGGCAGTTCGGTTTCGGCGCCGAGATCGGGATCTCCACCCAGAAACTCCACGCCCGCGGGCCGATGGGCCTCCCGGAGCTCACCTCGACCAAGTACATCGTGACAGGGGACGGTCACATCCGGTGATGTTCCGGATGGTCGACTTCGGCTTCTCCCTGCCGAAAACGACGCGCCGGGTCTAGTCTGGTGGCGTGCCGGACGACGTGGGGGGCAAGCCGTTCCAGAACGGCTGGGAGCCCAACGACGACCGCGGAGGAGCGGACGAGGAATTCGCCTCCGTGGTCTTCGACGAGGACTTCGTCAGGGCCGCCACGATCAAGGAACCCACCGCGGTGGAGCGGCTGCTGGCCGCAGCCGAGGCGGAGGCCGCGAAGGCCCGGGCCGGCGGCCTCATCGGCGAGGACGACCCCTACGACGAATTCCTCCGCGAGGTGTCGGGGCCGGACGGCCGAACCGGCGGTTACGGCGATTACCGCGGACTGTACGGCCGCGGTGGCCCGGACGGGCTCCACGGCGCAGCCGACGACGGCGAGAACGGTCCTTACGGGCCGCACGGCGGCGTCCTGCGCCCGTACCGCGGCCGGGCCCGCTGGCACCGGCCGGTGGCCTGGCTGCTCGCTCTGGTGATGGGGATCGGCATGGTCGCCCTGGCCTTCGCCGCGGTCTACCGCGGAGCCGCGTCCAGTCGGCAGGACCCGGCGCCGCCACCGGCCACCAGCGGTGTCGAGGTGGTGACGGGCGGCCTTCGCGGCGCCGGACCCTCCGCATCGGCCCATGCCTCGGCGCGACCGGTCCCGGCGGCTCCGCGCACGCACTGACCAGGACCGCCGGCCGCTGACGGGCGCCGTGTGCGCCGATGCGGGCCCGGGAGTGGTGAACGCCCGTCAGAACTCGTCTCCCGCACCGCGTTTATGTTGCCCCGCGAAGACCCAACCATGAAGTATGGCGGGGCGCGAGGAGCCACCCGAAGGCCTGCCCAGCGGTGGCGAGGACGAATACCGGTCCGTCGTCTTCGACGAATCGTTCATCCGCGCTGCCCGGCTGCAGGAGTTCTCCGCGCAGGAACGGATGGGCGATCACGCACTCGCCGTGCGCAGCCGCACCTACCTGCCGTTCCGCGGGATCAAGGGGGCTCTCGTCCTCTTCGCGATGGTCCTGCTGGCCTTCGGCACAGCCATCTACCTGGGCGTCCGCCACCCCTACGACACGCCGAGCACCGCGCACTCGGAGCCGCTCTGGGAGACGGTCGTCCCGCTCGCCCCGGACCGCGCGGTGCCGGGCGGCACGCCCGCCGAACTCTTCGCGCACAGCCCCGCCGCGCACTTCCGGATCGGGGCCGAAGGGGTGAATCTGCCGGACACCGGACGGACCCGGCACTTCGCGGACGCTCAGGTGGTGAGCGCGCTGAAGACGGCCAGCAGCTACATCCTGGCGTCCTCGCTGGATCCCGATGTGCTGATGGGCCGGACCGTACGGCCGGTGCGCGACCTGCTCGCACCCGACCAGTACAGCCAGTTCGACCGGAGCCTCGCCGCACCGCTCGCCGACGGGCGCCACGCGGTCACCGGCTGGCTCGTGCGGTTCGACCCCGCACAGGTGACGCTCGCCGATCCGGGCGTACGGGTATCGGGCACCCTGCGCTACGAGGAGACGGAGCCCGGCATCCTGGAGGTGACCGCGGAACACACCTTCGTCTACGCGCTGCGGCCGGCCACCAGAGGCCCCGCCGAGGCGGACGGGGCCTCGCTGTTCTCGGTCCACCGCGAGCTGCACTTCCGCTTCAACGCCGCCGAGCTGCAGCAGCGCGAGACGCAGCTGGTGATCAGCTCGGTGCGGGCCGGCCCGCAGTCCTGCACCGCCGGCACGGCCGACCGGCTGCGGCCGCTGCTCGCCGGGAAACGCGCGGATGCGCACGCCACCGGGCAGACGGCCGCAGCACTGTGCGGGGTACTGGCGGCTAGCTCTCAGCCGGACCTGGCCCCTCGCTCGTAGCGCCGTCGTCGGGGTCGCCGGTCTTTGCGGTGTTTCCCTTGCCGCCGGAGCTTGTGCCTGTGCCGCTGCCACCGCCGGTGAACTTCCCGCGCAGCTTCCCGCCCAGGTCGCCCGCTCCGCCGGCCAGATCGCCCACCAGCTTCATCAGCGGGTCCTTACTGGCCCGCACCGTGTCCGCGTAGTGCGCGGCGGACTCCCGGAAGGAGTCGGAGACGGAGGTGTCCTTGTCCTCGTCGCGCCGCGGATAGTGCCCGTCCATGATCCGCTGGTAGTCGCGGCTCTCCGCCCACTTCTTGAGCTCGGCGGCGCGCACGGTGGTGAAGGGGTGGGACCGCGGCAGCACATTGAGGATCTTGAGCACCGAGTCGCGCAGATCGCCGCCTGCCTCGTACTCCTCGGCCTGCTCCAGGAAGGCGTCGACGTTCATCTCGTGCAGATGGTTGCCACCGGCGATCTTCATCAGCCCGCGCATCGAAGCCCGGAGGTCCTGGCCGACCAGCAGCCCCGCCCGGTCCGCGGAGAGCTCCGACTTGCGGAACCACTCGCGCAGCCCCGTCACCAGCGCCATGATCGCGACGTTGCCCAGCGGAATCCAGGCCACCTTCAGCGCGATGCCGGTGAGGAACAGCAGTATCGTCCGGTAGACCGAGTGCCCGGAGAGGGCGTGGCCCACCTCGTGGCCGACCACCGCGCGCATCTCCTCCTCGTCGAGCAGCTCGACCAGGCCGGTGGTGACCACGATGATCGGCTCGTCCAGACCGATGCACATGGCGTTGGGCTGCGGACTCTGCGTCACGTACATGGCGGGGACCTTCTCCAGGTCCAGGATGTAACAGGCGTCCCGCAGCATGACGTTGAGATGCGCGAACTGGGCATCGCTCACCCGCACCGAGTCGGAGAGGAACAGCAGCCGCAGGCTGCGCTCGGGCAGCAGCCCGCTGAGAGCCTTGAAGACGGTGTCGAACCCGCTGAGCTTACGCAGCGCCACCAGCGCCGAACGGTCGGCCGGATGTTCGTACGCCCGTGAGGAAATGCCCTGGAACCGCCTGCGCTGCCTGCTCGGCACGCCCTCGTGGCCGCCGATCGGGCCACTGCCGCCCTCGTCACCGCTGTTCCGGTTACTGCTGTCGGTCATGAATGTTCCCCCTGCCTTCTGTCTTCGAGTCCCGGCCCGTCCCCCTGACGGGCCCCAGCGTATGCGGTAGGGCTACCGTGTGGCGGGGGCCTACATCGACAAGGAGCACCCGCCATGCCGGACGTGAACACTTTGCTCGCCGCAGCGACCAACCAGCAGGGACCGGGCGATACGCTACGAGTTCTGCTTGTTGTGCTGATCGTCGGAGCTGTCCTGCTCGCCTGGTTCCTGCTGCGCGGATATCGCAACAACGACTGAGTCGGCGTAAGCGTGCCCGGGGGGCCCGCATACGATGGGCGCGAAGTCCCCGCTCCGACTCCCGGATAGGTCCTGCTGACCATGAGCCTCCACAGCACTGCTTCGTCCCTTGCCACCCTCGCCGCCGAGGGCGGCCACGGTGGCAACCACGAAAGCCTCAGTCCCTACCTCACCGGTGGCGGCGCGCTCTTCGCGCTGCTCCTGCTGCTGTGGATCACGACCCGTTTCAACCGCGACCGCTGATACCCGAACGCGAACGGGTACCGGCCGGGCCAGTAGGGTCTGCACGCATGGGAGAGCAGAAGAGGCGTCTCGGCGTGATGGGCGGGACATTCGACCCGATCCATCACGGACACCTGGTCGCCGCCAGTGAGGTCGCCTCGCAATTCCAGCTCGACGAGGTGGTTTTCGTACCGACCGGGCAGCCGTGGCAGAAGAGCCACAAGGTCGTCTCCCCGGCCGAGGACCGCTATCTGATGACGGTCATCGCGACGGCGTCCAACCCGCAGTTCTCGGTGAGCCGGATCGACATCGACCGCGGCGGGCCGACGTACACCATCGACACCCTGCGGGATCTGCGCGATCTCAACACCGACGCCGATCTCTTCTTCATCACCGGTGCCGACGCTCTCGCCCAGATCCTCACCTGGCGGAACGCGGAAGAGCTGTTCTCCCTCTCCCACTTCATCGGAGTCACCCGGCCGGGTCACATCCTGTCGGACGACGGACTGCCCGAGGGTGGTGTCTCGCTGGTGGAGGTGCCCGCGATGGCGATCTCGTCCACCGACTGCCGGGCCAGGGTCCAGCAGGGCGAACCGGTCTGGTACCTGGTCCCGGACGGTGTGGTGCGCTACATCGACAAGCGCCAGCTGTACCGCGGCGAATGAGCCACGGAGAGGGGCACCGTTGAACGACCGACAGGATCCGTACGTGCAGTACGACCAGTACGGGCAGCCGATGCAGCTCGTCGGGTACGACGAGTACGGGCAGCCGGTGTACCAGCAGGTTCAGCCGCAGCAGACGCAGCAGACGCAGGGATACGGCTACGACCCGTACGCCCAGCCGGAACCTCGTCAGCAGCCGATACCCCCTCAGCAGGGCTACCGGTCCCAGCAGGGCTACGAGTCCCAGGGTTATGAATCCCAGGGTTACGAGCCCGGGCAGGGCTACGACTACGGCACCGGGCAGCAGCCCGCCGTGGACACCACCCAGCAGTGGATCCCGCAGCAGTCACCTCCGCGCGATCAGCCGCAGCCCCCGCGACAACCGGCGCAGGAACAGCCTCAACGCCCCGTGCCGGGCCCCCGGCGCCCCGCGTCCGGCGAGGGCGAGTACCGGACCGAGCAGTTCTCGTTCATCGAGGAGCCGAACGAGGGCTCCGAAGACGTCATCGACTGGCTGAAGTTCACCGAGAGCCGCAGCGAACGACGTGAGGAGGCCCGGCGGCGCGGCCGCAACCGGGTCGTCTCGCTGGTGGTCGCGCTCGCCCTGGTGGTCGTCGGCGGTGTGGGCTACCTCTGGTACGCGGGCAAGCTGCCCGGTGTCTCCGGGCCGGACGGCGGGAGCACCGCCGCCGGCGGCGCACAGCAGCGCAACGTGATCGTGGTCCACCTGCACAACACCGGTGGCAGCGGCACCTCGACGGCGCTGCTCGTCGACAACGTCACCACCGGGAAGGGCACCACCCTGCTGCTGCCCAACTCCCTCTCGGTGTCGAATGACGACGGGACGACCACCACGCTCGGCAAATCCGTCGACGACGACGGTTCGGACGGCACCAGGCAGGCGCTCGGCACTCTGCTGGGCACCACGATCGGGGCCACCTGGCGCCTGGACACCCCTTTTCTGGAGAACCTGGTCGAGCTGGTCGGCAATATCGAGGTCGACACCGATGTCGCCGTGCCGGACACCAAGAAGGACACCGCGCCGCTGGTGAGCAAGGGCAAGGATCAGACGCTCAGTGGCCAGATGGCCGTCGCCTACGCCACCTACCGCGCGCCCGGTGAGCCCGAGACGAAGCAACTGGAGCGCTTCGGACAGGTCATGCAGGGCGTCCTGGAGAAGATCTCGGACGACCCGCAGGCCGCGACGACCACGGTGCGGAATCTCGGGCTGGTGCTAGACCCACCGCTGACGGAGAAGGATCTTGGTGCCTCGCTGGCCAAGCTGGCGGCGCACGCCAAGAAGGGCGACTACCGGACCACGGTGCTGCCGGTGCAGAGCAACGGCACGCTCAGTGCGGCTACCGCCACCGGTGCGATCAAGGATGTCCTGGGCGGCTCGGTGAAGGCGCCCGAGCAGGGCGACACGGTCCGGGTGGGTATCCGCGACGGCAGTGGCAAGAAGGGCGCGACCGAGTCCGCCCGGATCGCGCTGGTCAACGGCGGTTACTCGGTGGTGATCGGCGAGAAGCCGACCGGTACGGCATCGTCCCAGGTCACTTACGGTGAGGCGGCACAGAAGAGCAAGGCGGAAGAGGTCGCAAAGACGCTGGGCCTGCCGACCTCGGCGGTGCACCAGGGCAAGGTGGCGGACAACGCGGACGTCTCTGCGGAACTCGGCCAGGACTACAGGATCACCTGAGGTTTCAAGCCTGTCGGCGGTCCGTGAGACGCTTGGGGGCCCAGTGGGTCTCCGTGGAGCCTCCTGGACCCCCCGTTCCACCGACCGCCGACGAAAGCCTGCCTGTGACCGCCACTGACCGCTCCATCGAGCTCATCAACGCCGCCGCTCAGGCGGCCGCCGACCGGCTCGCGCACGACATCACCGCGTACGACGTCAGCGATGTGCTGTCGATCACCGACGCTTTTCTGCTCGCATCGGCGCCCAACGACCGCCAGGTCAAGGCGATCGTCGACGAGATCGAGGAGCAGCTGAACAAGAAGCTCGGCGCCAAGCCGGTGCGCCGGGAGGGCGACCGGGACGCCCGCTGGATCCTGCTCGACTACGTGGACATCGTCGTACATGTCCAGCACAGCGAGGAGCGCGTCTACTACGCGCTGGAGCGGCTCTGGAAGGACTGCCCCGAGCTGCCCCTGCCCGAGGACGCCGCCAAGACCCGCGGCAAGGCCGCGGAGCACGCCAAGCTGCACGGTGCCGAGGACGACGCGGATCTGGACGGTGAGCTGAGCTGAACGGCACCAAGGGCGGCCGGGGCCGCCGGCTGGTTCTCTGGCGGCACGGCCAGACGGCCTGGAATCTGGAGCGCCGGTTCCAGGGCAACACGGACATCGAACTGACCGATGACGGAGTCAGTCAGGCGCGCCGGGCTGCCCGGCTGCTCGCCTCGCTGAAGCCGGACGCGATCGTCGCGTCGGACCTCTCCCGGGCCGCGGCCACCGCTGCCCAGCTGACCGCCGTCACCGGCCTCGGCGTCAGCTACGACTCCGCCCTCCGCGAGACGTACGCCGGCAGCTGGCAGGGACTCACGCACGAGGAGATCGTCGAGCGGTACGGCGAGCAGTACACGGCGTGGAAGCGCGGTGAGCCGGTGCGGCGCGGGGGCGGCGAACTGGAGACCGAGGTCGCCGACCGGGCCGCCCCGGTCGTGCTGCGGCACGCCGACGCGCTGCCCGACGGCGGGACGCTGGTCGTGGTCAGCCACGGTGGCACCATCCGCACCACCATCGGTCGACTGCTCGGTCTCGAGTCGCACCACTGGGAGGGCCTCGGCGGCCTCTCCAACTGCTGTTGGTCGGTGCTGGGCGAGGGCGCGCGTGGCTGGCGCCTGCTCGAGCACAACGCCGGCACCCTTCCGGAGCCGGTGCTCGGCGACGACGACTGAACCCTCCGTCGCACGGCCGACGGGGCGGATTTCACTTTCCGGCTGGTCGCAGGCTAAAGTTCTTCTTGTTCGCAGCGCGGAACCGCAGAATATGCAGGGAACGAAGCGAACAGCGGGGCTATAGCTCAGTTGGTAGAGCGCCTGCATGGCATGCAGGAGGTCAGGAGTTCAATTCTCCTTAGCTCCACAATCGGAAATCCCGTCCCCGGTCAGGGGGCGGGATTTCCTGCTGTTCGCGCCCACTGCCGGCGCCCGGAGCCCGGGCCCGGTATCCCGCCCGCAGCCGTGCCGCGCGCCTCCGCCCGCCGAAGCATGCCGGAAGGTCTTCACCCGCGGTCCCGGTTGCGCCACATCGCCGCTATGCCGGAGCTCGGCGAAGTACGGGCCGCTTCGCGCCGACCGCTGTGGTCTTCGGACTGATCGGGCTCGCCTGCCGCAAGTGGCCGAGGTCCTGGCAACGCGCCCTGGTGTCCACCGGGTTCGGCCTGACCGCCGTCTCCGCGGCCGCCACCGGCCGGCTGCTGCCGCGACGGCGGTGATATCGGCCCGCCGTCTGTCCGGCCCTCGTCGGCGGCGGAGCCGGTCTCTCGCCGGCCGTCAGCCCGGCGCAGGCCGGCGCCCGGCCGGGTACGGCAGGAGTAGGCCGCCGATGCGAGCGGACTGCTGGTGACGGTCACCCAACTCGGCGGTCCGGTGGGCGCCTTGACCCTGGGCAGGCTCTTCCTCAACCGGATCGACGAACCGGGGGCGCGCGCCTCCGGTCATGCGCTGCCGGTCTGTTCGTCGGCGCCCGCGGACGCGGTGATTCCGGACGGTGCGACGGGTCTCGTTCTCCGACGCCGCTGACCCTCTTGCGGGGCCATGGCAGAATCGGACCGCCGGAGGGGGACGACGGCCCGAACGGGAGGGGAGCGCGCGATGCCCGCGAGCATGCTGGAGCGCGCCCATGCCCTCGCAGGCGGCGTCGGCATTCCCTCCGCGCGCACGGTATGCACGGCCCGCTGCCGCAGCTGGAGCTGACCGTGGGTGCGCACAGGAGGAAATGCGACTGGTGCGGCAGCGGTACGCCGATCGTCCGTGACATGGACCCGGTCAACGCCGACTACCAGTACTGGTGCGAGGAGTGCGCGCGGGCGCTGATCATAAAGGGCGACCCGATCGAGACCTACCGTGAGCTGGAGGGCGAGCCGATCTACGGACGGCTGCTCGAGGAACACTGCACGCTCAAGCGCTTCTACTCCTTCGCCACCGCCTGAGCGGACGGTGCGGGAATCGATTTGGCAGAGCACCGGGGAAACCGTGTAATGTTGGCGAAGCCGCAGGGGGTTCTCCCCGCAAGCGGTACACAGCACGGGGCTATAGCTCAGTTGGTAGAGCGCCTGCATGGCATGCAGGAGGTCAGGAGTTCAATTCTCCTTAGCTCCACTCCTCGGTTTGTGAAGTGGGCCACCCGGTCGGGTGGCCCACTTTTTTCAACTCCGGCCGCTGCCCAGCGCCTTGCGGTCGCCGCCGGGAAGCGCCGGCCGGGACGGTCGCTGCTCCGCCGGCGGCTGCTCGATGCGGAGTGCGAGCGCGGGACACCGGCGTACGGCTCGTTGTGCACGCCCCCTGAGATGGACCGGTACCGAAGCGTCGGCGAGCGCCGGATAACCGTCGGCGCCCAGCCGGATCAGCTCGGGAACGAGGTCCGCGCACAGACCGTGGCCCTGGCAGAGCGTCCAGTCGACGGCCAGTTTCTCGCCGGTGGCGATGGACTCCTCGGTGTAGCCGGGCATCGGCAGTGGCAGCACACCCAGCGTCTCGCGCCCGCAGCCGCCGCCCAGTACATGGGCGGCCAGGTCGTCGGTGAAGGCGGAGAGGGTGGAGGCGTAGAAGCGGGCCGAGCCGTCCGGGTGTTTGCAGGCGCCTCTGCCACGTACCGCCTGGGTCACTTCACGCAGGGCTTCCAGCGCGGCGGGGCCACCGCCGTTCAGTACGTCGGAGAGGCCGCCCGCGGCGGCCGGGAGCCCCAGTTTGCAGGGGCCGCACTGGCCCGCGGTCTCGGCGGCCAGCCAGTTCGCGACCCGCAGGGCCTCACCCAGCGGACAGGTGTCCTGGCCGATCGGCAGGATCGCACCGGCGCCCAGCGCCCCGCCGAGGGCAGCCAGCGACTCGCGGGAGACCGCGGCGTCATGGGCGGCGACCGCGTCGATCCAGTTGCCGTGATAGCCACCGGTCAGCACGCCCTGGGGGGCCGACGGGGCACCGGCCAGCTGAAGCACGTAGCGCAGCGGCACCCCGGTGGGCGCCTCGACGACCATCGGCCGGGCGACCGCACCCGAGATGGTGAGCAGGACGGTTCCCGGCTCGTTGTAGAGCCCGGTGTGGCCGTAGCGGCGGGGTCCTGTCCGGGCGGCGATGGCGAGCTGCGCGAAGGTCTCCGCGTTCGACAGCAGGGTGGGCGCGCCACCGACCCCGGAGTCGGACGCACGGCTGCGCCGGCCCATGGGCAGCGCGGGCCCGCCGTCCGCGGCCCGGATCAGCGCCGATGCCTCACCGGAGACCATGCGCTCGGGGGTGCGGACGATGCGCGCCCGCAGCCGCTGCCCGCGCCGGTCGGAGAGTCCTCGCTCGCTGAGCGCTGCGCGGATGGACGACTCGGTCGAGTTGCGGGTGAGGCCGATGATCAGGGTGCGCGCACCGAGCGCCTCCGCCGCCAACAGAGCGCCGTCCAGCACCAGGTGGGGTGCGCGGTTCAGCAGGACGGTGTCCTTGCGGCAGGCGGGTTCGCCCTCGCTGCCGTTGATGACGACGACCGGCCGCACCCCGCGCCGGATCGCGGACTTGGCCACGGCCCGCAGTTTCTGCCCGAACGGGAAGCCCGCGCCGCCGCGGCCGCGCAGCGAGATGGCGTCGGCCAGCTCGGCGAGGCGCTCACCGGTCTGCGGTTCCAGCGGGCCGTGCACTTTCAGATGCATGGCGAGATCCAGGCGCTCGACCAGGTCGAAGCCTGAGGTCAGCTGGGGAAGGCCGACCACACGGACCTCGGGGACATCGGGGAGGGGGACGTTCACTTTCGGTCTCCTGCGGGGGTGTGCCAGGGCTCGCCGGGGGAGGGCGGGTGGAACGGACCTGGCAGGGGTTCGGTGGCGTAACCGGACGGGTAGGCCGGAGTGTCCGGTGCGTCATACACGGGAGCCTCGGCGGGTGGTGGCGGTGCCGGGGCCGGCCAGCGGCCGCCGCCACCGATACCGGTGCGGGGCTGCGGTTCGTACAGCGGCCGGGGGGCGGTCAGCGGGTCCTGGAAGGGCTGCTGGGGTGGCTGCTGCGGCGGGGGCGGCCCCTGGGCGTAGGAAGGCGTGCTCGGCTCGTAGGCCCGCGGCCAGGACGGCGGCCGGTCGCGGGTCCAGGACTGCTGGTACGACTGCGGCTCCGGGTGGAGCGCCTGCTGGTACTGCGGTGTCGGTTGGTACTGCGGTGTCGGCTGGAAAGACGGTGACTGTTCGTAGGACGGGGCCTGCTGGTAGGACGGTGTCTGCTGGTGGGGCGGCTGATCCGGTACCGGGGGAGCCACCGGGGCTTCCGGTGGCAGCGGGGCCCCGGTGGAGGAGCCCGCGCCCGGACCGGCCAGTTCGGTGATCCGGGCCGCGATCCGCCGTTTCACCGGCGGCGGCAGCATCCGCACCGCCAGCGCGCCGGCCACCAGGACCAGCGACAGGCTGTACAGCACCACCACGTAGGTCGCCGGTGCACGGCCCGCGTACAGCCCGTGCACCAGACCGGTGCACCAGGCCGGGTACGCCAGCATGTGCAGCGTCCGCCAGCGGCCGGCGATCCCGAGCGGGGTGCGGCCCGGCGTGGCGAACGCGCTGCGCAGCGCACCGGTGGCCGCAGCGGTGATCAGCAGATACGCGGCGAGCGAACCGAAACCGATCAGGCCGGCGCTGCCGCGGAAACCGAGTCCGAAGGGAACCAGGGCACCGAGCACCGCGACATGTCCGAGCGCGACCTTCACCGTGATGTGCAGCAGCAGGAAGAAGACCGACGCGACCGCGACCGTGCGGTGAACGCCCTGAGCGACCAGCCGCATCCGGGAGGAGAGCAGCAGCCGGTCGGTGGCTATCAGGCCCCAGACCACTGCGGCGGTCAGTGAGACCAGGGAGAGAACGCCTGCGATGAAATCGGTAGCGGACCGCAGGGCATTGCTTCCTGCAAACACAATGAGCGGGACGAGGAGCAGGAGAACGATTGATGCTGAGCGTTGAGCGTTGAGCGACGTGCGATGAGGGTTCATAGGGGCGACTCCGAATGGTTCGGCAATGCGATCCCGTTGCGGCATGCTAGGTCGCTCGATACCGAGCAGTACGGCGTTTGCACGGTTGCCCCAGTACAGGGCGGTACGCGGAGTAACCTCGCCCGTCGGGTATCTCCGTACAACGCGGGACGGCGCCTGCGGTACCCTGACGCCATGCGTGCCGTACGCCTTCTGCTTAGCGAGCCGCGCTGATCAGTTCCGACCGACGGAGTGTCCCGGTCGGCATCAGCGTGGCGTCCCCTCCTGTGCGAGGGGCTTTTTCGTTTGGTGCCACGGGCGCCACCAGATGGGTTCGCCGGCAGAGACGACCGATGGAGCTTTGAGGATCATGAGCGAGACGAATTCTGCGGCCGAGGTGGCTGCGGCGCACCGTTACACGGCTGCCATGGCCGCTGACATCGAGGCACGCTGGCAGGACTTCTGGGACGCCGACGGCACGTACGAGGCGCCGAATCCGAGTGGCGACCTGGCGGGCGATCCGGCGCTGGCGGCCCGGCCCAAGAAGTTCATCATGGACATGTTCCCGTACCCGTCCGGCACGGGGCTGCACGTGGGGCACCCGCTGGGTTACATCGCCACCGACGTGTACGCCCGCCATCAGCGGATGACCGGGCACAACGTGCTGCACACCCTGGGCTTCGACGCGTTCGGGCTGCCCGCCGAGCAGTTCGCCGTACAGACCGGGACACATCCGCGGGCCTCAACCGAGTCCAACATGGCGAACATGAAGTCCCAGCTGCGCAGGCTGGGCCTGGGACACGACCAGCGCCGGTCGTTCGCGACGATCGACCCCGAGTACTACAAGTGGACGCAGTGGATCTTCCTGCAGATCTTCAACTCCTGGTACGACGAGGAGGCGCAGCGGGCCCGCCCGATCGACGAACTGGTCGCCCGGTTCGAGAGCGGTGAGCGCCCGGTGCCCGGCCCGCGCTCCTGGAGCGAGCTGGACGCCACCGAGCGCGCGAACCTGCTGGGCGAGTACCGCCTGGCGTACGCCTCGGACGCGCCCGTCAACTGGTGCCCGGGGCTGGGCACCGTACTGGCGAACGAGGAGGTGACCGCGGACGGCCGTTCCGAGCGCGGCAACTTCCCGGTGTTCAAGGCCAAGCTGCGGCAGTGGAACATGCGCATCACCGCCTACGCGGACCGGCTGCTGTCCGACCTGGACGCGCTGGACTGGCCCGAGGCGATCAAGCTGCAGCAGCGCAACTGGATCGGCCGTTCGGAGGGCGCCCGCGCCGACTTCGCGGTCGGTTCCGGCGATGACCGCATCACCGTGTTCACCACCCGCCAGGACACCCTGTTCGGCGCGACGTACATGGTGCTGGCGCCCGAGCACGAGCTGATCTCGGGCGAGAAGTCGATCGTCCCGGACGCCTGGCCGGCCGGCACGCACGAGGTGTGGACCGGCGGCCACGCCACCCCGGCCGACGCGGTCGCGAAGTACCGCGCCTTCGCCGCTTCGAAGTCCGACGTGGAGCGGCAGGCCGACGCCAAGGAGAAGACCGGGGTCTTCACCGGCGCGTACGCCGTCAACCCGGTCAGCGGCGAACGGGTGCCCGTCTTCATCGCCGACTACGTACTGATGGGCTACGGCACCGGCGCGATCATGGCCGTGCCCGCGCACGACAGCCGTGACTTCGCCTTCGCGCGCGCCTTCGAACTGCCGATGCGCTGCGTCGTGGAGCCTTCCGACGGCCGCGGCACCGACCCCGCGGCCTGGGACGACGCCTTCGTCTCGCACGACGCGAAGCTGGTCAACTCGAGCAGCGACGGCATCTCCCTGGACGGCCTGGGCGTCGCCGAGGCCAAGGCGCGGATCACCGCCTGGCTGTCCGACCGGGGGATCGGCGAGGGAACGGTCAACTACCGGCTGCGCGACTGGCTGTTCAGCCGGCAGCGTTATTGGGGCGAGCCCTTCCCGATCGTCTACGACGAGGACGGCGTCGCCCACGCGCTGCCCGAGTCGATGCTGCCGCTGGAACTGCCCGAGGTCGACGACTACTCGCCGCGCACCTTCGACCCGGACGATGCCGACACCTCCCCGGAGACCCCGCTGTCCCGTAACGCGGACTGGGTCAACGTCGAGCTGGACCTGGGGCTGGGCGACGGCGTCAGGAAGTACCGGCGCGAGACCAACACCATGCCCAACTGGGCGGGTTCCTGCTGGTACGAGCTGCGCTATCTGGACCCGCACAACAGCGAGAAGCTGGTCGACCCGGCCATCGAGCAGTACTGGATGGGTCCGCGCGAAGACCGGCCGCACGGCGGCGTCGACCTGTACGTGGGCGGCGCCGAACACGCCGTACTGCACCTGCTGTACGCCCGGTTCTGGTCCAAGGTGCTGTTCGATCTGGGGCACATCTCCTCGGTCGAGCCCTTCCACAAGCTGTACAACCAGGGCATGATCCAGGCCTTCGTCTACCGCGACAGCCGGGGAATCGCCGTCCCCGCCACCGAGGTCGAGGAGCGTGACGGCGGCTACTGGTACCAGGGCGAGAAGGTCAGCCGGGTGCTGGGCAAGATGGGCAAGTCCCTGAAGAACGCGGTCACTCCGGACGAGATCTGCGCCGAGTTCGGCGCCGACACGCTGCGCCTGTACGAGATGGCGATGGGCCCGCTGGACGTCTCGCGGCCCTGGGACACCCGTGCGGTGGTCGGCCAGTACCGGCTGCTGCAGCGGCTGTGGCGCAACGTCGTCGACGAGCAGACCGGCAAGGTCACCGTCACGGACGCCGAGGCCGATGAGGACACCCTGCGCGCCCTGCACAAGGCGATCGACGGAGTCGGCCACGACATGGCCGGACTGCGTTTCAACACGGCCATCGCCAAGGTCACCGAGCTGAACAACTTCCTGACCAAGGCGGGCGGCCCGGTCCCGCGCACGGTCGCCGAGCAGCTGGTGCTGCTGATCGCGCCGCTGGCCCCGCACATCGCCGAGGAACTGTGGCGCAAGCTGGGGCACACCGCCTCGGTGGTGCACCAGGACTTCCCGGTCGCCGATCCGGCGTACGTGGTGGACGAGACCGTTACCTGCGTCGTCCAGATCAAGGGGAAGGTCAAGGCGCGCCTGGAGATCTCCCCGTCGATCGCGGACGAGGAACTGGAGAGGCTGGCGCTGGCGGACGAGGCAGTGGTCGCGGCGCTGGGGGGTGCGGGCATCCGGAAGGTGATCGTCCGGGCGCCGAAGCTGGTGAACATCGTTCCGGCGTAGCCGGGCGGAATCACGGCGGACGCGGGCGGACCGCGGCTGAACCGGGGCAGCCGCGCGAGGCATGCGGGCTTTCCCCTACGGGCAGGTTCGGGGTTCCCGTGGAACCCTGCGCCTGCCCGTTCCGTTTACGGTGGAGGGACACAGCCGACGACCGAGGGGCACCCATGGACTTCGTGATCCTGATCCTGGCGCTGCTCTTTCTGGCCTTCGTCGGGACCGGGGCCTACCTCACCGTCAAAGCGGTGGGCGCCGCCAAGCGTGGTGTGGACCGCACTATCTCGCAGGCCCGGCGCACCGTCGAGGACACCGCGCTGCGTGCGAAGAGTTACGGCCAGCCGGGCGTCCTGGGCGAGCTCGCACAGCTCCGTCTGACGCTGCGCACGTCCATGCGGGCCACCCAGGACGCGCTGCACGCGGGCGTGGACGAGGACGCGTCCCTGCAGGAGTCGCTGAGTCTTTTCGAGCGGCTCAGCGCACACGGGCTGGAGCTCGACGCGGAACTCAGGCGTCTGGAGCGGGAACCGGACCGGGCGGGATTGAGCGGTCGGCTGCCCGCCCTGCGCGAGCGCACTGAGCAGATCACGCATTCCGCCGACGCGCTCCGCTGGGCGGCGCGGGACCGGGCACGGCGGTTCGCCGACGACGACCTGGCCGCGCTGAACGAGCAGATCGGCGTGGAGGCCGGGGCTCTGCGGCACTGGACCGTGCCCGACGGCGGGCGGACCGGTGCGGCCACGCAGCCCGGTGCGGCCGCACAGACCTGGCCGGATCCAGCCGCCGACGCGAGTCCGGAGACCGGTCCTGAGGCAGTCGGCGAGCCGCAGGCGATCACCGGGCGGGACCGGGAGCAGCGGTCGGCCCGGTATCCGTGGCAGAAGGCCCCGCGTCCGAAGAGCACCAGCTGAATCGCCGTTCCTGAGTGGGGCCGCGC
Source organism: Streptomyces sp. NPDC051320 (assembly GCF_040682175.1). Classification (NCBI taxonomy): domain Bacteria; kingdom Bacillati; phylum Actinomycetota; class Actinomycetes; order Kitasatosporales; family Streptomycetaceae; genus Streptomyces; species Streptomyces sp. NPDC051320. The sequence goes on along the minus strand of NZ_JBFBAL010000002.1, from coordinate 157,508 downwards.
TCCCGGACCACGCCCCCTGCAGGTAATCTCCCGCTCATGTCCCGCATTGTCGCGATCGTCACCGATTCAACGGCCTACCTGCCCCGTCAGACGTTGGGGCGGCACGGCATCACCTCGGTGCCGCTCACCGTGGTCCTCGGTGACCGTGCCCTGGAGGACGGTACGGAGACCTCGGCCCGCGCCCTGGCACTGGCGCTGCAGAAGCGGCGTTCGGTGACCACTTCCCGGCCGAGTCCCGAGGTGTTCGCCGCTACCTACCGCGCCGCCGCCGAGGCCGGTGCCACCGGGATCGTCTCACTGCATCTTTCAGCCGAATTCTCCGGCACCTACGACGCCGCCCTCCTGGCGGCCGAGGACTCGCCCGTGCCGGTACGGGTCGTGGACACCGGCATGGTCGCGATGGCGCTCGGGTTCTGCGCGGTGTCGGCGGCGGAGACCGCAGAGGCGGGCGGCACCCTCGACGATGCGGTCGCCGCCGCCGAGAAGCGCGCCGGGAGCACCTCCGCCTACTTCTACGTGGACACCCTGGACTACCTGCGGCGCGGCGGCCGGATCGGGGCCGCCCAGGCCCTGCTCGGCTCGGCGCTGGCCGTGAAGCCGCTGCTGGAGCTGAACGGCGGGCGTATCGAACTGCTGGAGAAGGTGCGCACGGCATCGAAAGCGATCGCCCGGCTCGAGGAGATCGTCGCGGAGCGCGCCGGGACCAGCCGGGTGGACATCGCGGTGCACCACCTGGCCGCGCCCGAGCGGGCCGCCGCACTGGCCGAGCGGCTGCGGGATCGGGTGCCGGGGCTGGTCGAGCTGGACGTCAGTGAGGTGGGGGCGGTGATCGGGGCGCATACCGGGCCGGGGCTACTGGGGGCCGTGGTCTCGCCACGTTGATCCGCCCGTTCGGGTGGCCCGCTTATCCACAACGAGTGGGTTTTCCACCATAATTGACCTTGATCAGCAAGGTTTTCGTGTGGTGCCTACCGTCTCGTGGCATGACATCCCGAACTCTTGCGTCACGCTCAGCCACCAGCGGCCCCGGCCGCGCCCCGGCATCGGACGGCCGCGCCCGGCATGGCAGACACCGGGTGCGCGGGGGGCGGCCGAGTGCGTCCGTGCCGGCCTCCCGCCTCCGTGCGGAAGCCCTTTTCCCGGCTGCTTCCCCGGCCGGGGGCAGCGAGGGCGGGGCGGTGCTGGAGGCCGAGCGGGGCCCTCTTGCCGCGCGGGCGGTACCGGCGCCCCCACCGGCCGCACCGGCGGATCCACCGGCAGTACCGGCCTCTCCACCCCCGGCCGCATCGTTCGGCCCCGAGGCAGGCGCGCCCCCGCCCACGCGGGCCGGCACGGTGCTCACCGGTGCCGGGGCGGCGTTGCGGGAGCGGCTTCCGGTGTGGGTCCAGTCCCGATGCGGACTCGCTCCCAGGACGCTTGCCGCGCTGGCTGTCGTCCTGGTCGTGGCCGCGGTCCTCGCCGCCCAGCACTTCTGGACCGGCCGGCCACACTCCGTACCGGCCCCCCAACTCGTCAGCGAGGGCCGGCCGAGCGGCGCGGGTACGCGGTCGCCCGCCGTGCCGCTCGCGTCACCGGGGGCGGCCCCCTCCGCGTCGGCCACCCGGGCCGCCGCGCGCATCGTGGTCGACGTGAGCGGCAAGGTCCGGCAGCCGGGAATCCGGCAACTGCCGGCGGGATCGCGGGTCGCCGACGCACTACGTGCCGCTGGCGGCGTCAAGGACGGTGAAGACACCGCCGGGCTGAACCGGGCGCGGGTGCTCACGGACGGCGAGCAGGTCGTCGTCGGCGGGCCTCCGGCGCAGCAGGGAACCGCCGCCCAGGGCGCCGGCAACGGCGCACCCGCCGGCGGGGCCGCCGCGCCGGTCGGACCGGTGAGCCTGAACACCGCCACCGTCGACCAGCTCGACACCCTGCCGGGCGTCGGACCGGTGCTGGCCCAGCACATCATCGACTACCGCACCCAGCACGGCGGCTTTTCCTCCGTCGACGAACTCCGCGAGGTCAACGGGATCGGCGACCGACGCTTCTCCGACCTGCAGCCACTCGTGCAGCCATGACCCGCGCAGCCGTGACCCGCGCAGCCGTGACCCGCGCAGCGGCAACTCCTGGAGCCATGACTCGTGCAGCCGTGACCCGCGCGGCAGTTCATGCGGCATCGGGCCATCGGCTGGGTGCGGCCGACCCGCACCAGGAAGGACCCGCTGATCTGCGGCTGGTGTTCCCCGCGCTGGCAGCCTGGGCTGCTGCGGCCCTGACCGTGGTCGCACCGGGCGGATGGACCGTCGTCACCGTGCTGGTCCTGCTCTGCGCGGTGGTGGCGCTGCTGAGGGGCGGAGCCGTCCGGCCGGGGAGCCGGCTCCGTACGACCGCCGTGGCCGCGACCCTGCTGTGCGCAGCCGCAGGCGCCACATCGGCCGGGCTGCACGGGGCGGACACCCGGCGCGGCCCGCTGCCCGCGCTGGCCCGCCAGTCCGCCCGGGTCACCGCCGAGTTGACCGTCACATCCGACCCGCACCCGACGCGCCCACGGGTCAGGGGTGACCATGCGATGCCGGGATCGGTCGTGCTTGACGCCGAAGTGACCTGGGTGCGGGCTCCGGACGGCACGGCAGCCAGGGTCCGCACCCCTGTCCTGGTGATCGCGCACTCCGACCGATGGCAGCGACTGCTGCCCACCACCCGATTGCGGTTGACCGCCCGGCTGGAACCGCCGCTGGCCGACGGGGACCGCATTGCGGCGGTATTCAGCGTGCCGGGGAAGCAGCCGCCGCGGATCACCGGGTCGCCGACCGGCGTCCAGCGACTGGCGGGCAGGCTGCGCGGCGGTCTGCGCAAGGCCAGCGAAGGGCTTCCCCCGGACGCGCGCGCCCTGCTTCCCGGACTGGTGGTGGGTGACACCGCCCGGGTTCCGCCCGATCTGCAGGACGACTTCGAGGCCACCGATCTCACTCATCTGCTGGCGGTATCGGGCAGCAACCTCACGCTCGTCCTCGCGCTGCTCATCGGGCCGCCCGGTACCGCGCTGCGCGCGGAGCGCGGCGGCCTCGCGCCACGGCTGGGCATTCCGCTGCGTGGCACGGCTGTGCTCGGCGGCGTCCTGACCGCCGCCTTCGTGATCGTCTGCCGACCGGACCCGAGCGTGCTGCGGGCCGCCGCCTGCGGACTCGTCACCCTGTTGGCGATCGGCACGGGCCGACGCAGATCGCTCGTTCCCGCACTGGCTGCCGCGGTCCTGCTGCTGGTTCTGTATGACCCATGGCTGGCCCGCAGTTACGGCTTTCTGCTCTCCGTGCTGGCCACCGGTTCGCTGCTGACCATCGGCCCGCGCTGGAGCACCGCGCTGCAGGAGCGCGGGGTGCCGCCCCGGCTCGCGGAAGTGCTGGCGGCCGCGTCCGCCGCGCAGGCCGTCTGCGCCCCCGTCATCGTGGTGCTGGCCTCCCGGGTCGGGTTGGTGGCAGTCCCCTGCAACCTCCTCGCCGAGCTCGCGGTAGGCCCGGCGACCGTCCTCGGCTTCGCGGCCCTCGCGACGGCGCCGGTGGCCATGCCGGCCGCCGAGGTGCTCGCCCGGTGTGCCGGATGGCCGGCCGGCTGGATCGCCGCTGTGGCTCGCGGCGGGGCCTCGCTGCCCGGCGCGCAGATCGACTGGCCCGGTGGCTGGACCGGCGCACTGCTGCTCGTCGTGGTGATGGCCGCGCTGGTGCCGGTCGCCCGCCGACTGCGCCGACACCCCTGGGCCTGCGCCGCCTGCGCGCTTCTGCTGCTGCTCGCGGTCCTGCGCCCCGCCCCACTCACCCGGATCGTCACCGGCTGGCCTCCGCCGCGCTGGGAGTACGCCATGTGCGATGTCGGCCAGGGGGACGCCACGGTGCTGGCCGTGGGCACCGGCTCGGCCGTCGTCATCGACGCGGGCCCCGACCCGCGCCTCGTCGACCACTGTCTCCGCGCCCTCGGAGTCACCCGGATCCCGCTGCTGCTGCTCACCCACTTCCACGCCGACCACGTCGCGGGCCTGCCCGGTGTACTGCACGGCAGAGCGGTCGGCGCGATCGAGACGACGACCCTCCAGGACCCCCCGGAGCAGAGTGCGTTCGTCCGCCGGACCGCGGCCGCCGCCCATGTCCCGCTCACCCCGGCCGGACCCGACGAACAGCGCAGCATCGGAAGTCTGCACTGGCAGGTGCTGTGGCCACCGGGCACGCCACCGAACGCGCCACCGGGTACGCCCGCGATCTTCCCGGACGGCCCGAACGATGCCAGCGTCACCCTGCTGGTCCGTACCGCCGGACTGACCCTGCTGCTCCCCGGTGACCTCGAACCACCGGCCCAGGAGGCGCTGTTGCGCACCTACCCGACCCTCCCACCGGTGGATGTGCTCAAGGTCCCCCATCATGGATCTGCTTTACTCTTAACGACACTCTGCTGAGGGCGTCAGTAGGAGGGGCAAGCATGGCTGTGCTGACGGCAGTTGAAGCCACACTGGACCAAGAGGTCGCCAGGGCTGCGCGCGAGTACCTGCGCGTCTCCAAGGGTAGAGGGCGTACGGCGCGTAGCATCCGGGACCAGCACAGCGACAACCTGGAAACGGAGAAGGACTTCGGGCCGTGGGCTTGGGGCGAGCCATACAAGGACACGGGGTCGGCGTCGAAGTACGCCCGCAGGGCGCGCGACGACTTCGAGCAGCTGCTCGCGGACCTGCATTCCGGTGAGTTCGGCAACCCCGGCGATGTCCTGGTGCTGTGGGAGATCTCGCGTCTGTCGCGGGAAACGGGCCGCGGCGTGGAGATCGTCGACGCATGCGAGGCGCGGGGCTACCTGATCCACATCACGAGCCATGAGCGGCCTTCGTACAACCCGCGCAACTACAACGACCGACACGAACTGATCTCCGGCATCGCCGATGCGGAGAAGGAGGCCCGCCGGCTGTCGGCCCGCACGCTGCGCGGACTGAACTCTGCCGCTCGCGAGGGGCGCCCGCAGGGCCAGGTGTCCTTCGGATACGTCCGCGACTACGAGGTCATCGACAGCCGTCCCCGGCCGGTCGCGCAGTACCCGCACGAGACAGAAGCACCGCTGATCGCCGAACTGTTCGTCCGGGTCGCCGGTGTCGACGACAACCAGTTCGGCGTGCGGGAAGACGAGACGGTCCCGCTGCTGTACACCAACGGAGCCGCGGGCGGCGGCGGTTGCCTGCCTGAGCCGATGTATGCCCTCTCCAAGGAGTGGGAAGAGCGCGGCATCGTCGGCCGGGACAAAGTGATCGATGGCGAGCTGGTGCCTGGCACGCCGTTCAGCCCGCAGAACTTGCGTTCGATGCTGCTGCGGCCGGCCTACGCGGGGCTGCGCAAGCACAACGGCGCGATCGTCCCCGTGCAGTGGGAGGGCTGGACACCGCTCATCTCCCGGGCCCTGTTCGAGCGGGTGCAGCAGATCCTTGCGGACCCCGCCCGCCGCACGTACACCGGTGAGCACATCAGGCACGTGCTGTCCATGACCATGAGGTGTGGTGTCGGCCGCTGCCCGGTGGCAGTTATGTCCCGCCGCAAGAACGGCAAGAAGGCGCGGCTTGGGTACCAGTGCCACCCCAAGGGCCATGTGTGGATCGCGAAGGACGAGGTGGATCATCTCGTCATCGGTGAGCTCGACCGCTTCGACCCGGAGACCGGCGAGCGGCTACCGCCGAAGCTGGGGGTAATCCTGAGGTGGCTGGCGAACCCCGACCGTCACGCCGCGCTGCGCCACCGCCCTGATGAGCAGGGGAAGCAGAAGGCCGGTCGCGCCGAACTGGAAGAGCTCACCAGGGAATTGCGGCTGCTGAGGGACGCGCCGAAGCCGGCGACGGCGCTGGCCAGGATCGAACGCACCAAGGACATCGAGGAATACGAGACGCTCGTCAGTCAGGCAGAGGGGAGGCTGAGCAAGCTCACTACGCCGGCCCCGCTCGCCGGGCTGCTGCCGGAAGAGCCCATCACCGACGTGGTGCGCTGGTGGCAGCAGGCGGGTGTCGAGAAGCAGCGGGCCATCGCCGCGGCACTTCTGACGCCCGGCATGCTGGGTGAGGTGCGCATCATGCCCTCACCCAGCAAGGGGATCGCTGCGCCTGCGGTCCAGCGGATCGCCTGGCACCGTGATGCCCCGTCAGGAGCACCCCACGCAGACGCTGACGCCGACCAGCGGTGAGGCTGTGACGCCTAAGGAGACGGGGCCCCTGACCGGCGGCGTGCCCGATGGTCGCGGCCTGCGGGTGCGCCCCGGAGGAGCCGAACGGTCCGTCCGCACAGGAGGAGTCGAACGGCCGCCGCGGCCGTGCTGGCGGCCGCGCCCGGCCACAACCGCACTGCTGTCGGCATCGGCCACATCGGAGGCCAGCACAGTCGGCGAGGGGCTCGCGTACGGGCTGGGGGACCCGTAGGCGGACGGTGCAGCCGGAGAGGCGCCGGGGGCGGGCGTGCCGGTGTCGGGCGTACCCGTGCTGGGTGCAGAGCGGTGGAGGCCGGGCGGCGGCGAGTAGGGGGCGGTCGGCGCAGAAGCCGGCGGGTGCTGGCTGGTGTCACTGCTCCATGGCTGAAGGGTGACCAGGGCGACAGTTGCCGTGCTGAGTGTCGCTGCCGTCACGGTGGCCGCGACCTGGGCTCCGTGGTTCTTCAGACCGCCGCGGACTGCTGTGGTGAGGGCCGCCGCCGCTGCGACGGCGCCACCGATGTGGAGCCCCAGGTGCCCCTTACGCCGGACGGGCGTCAGCTCGCCCGGCGGCCCGGACGGTAGTTCGGGAATGTGGCCATTGGCGACGGCCACCTGCGCCGGTGGTACGTCTTCATCATCTCCCCTGTCTTCATCTTCTTCGGCGATCAGTTGTCTCAGAAATGTCACTCGGGCTCGCTGGGCGCGCATCTGCCTGTCGACCCATGTGATCTGCCGCCTCAGCTCGTTCAACTGACCGAGCAGGCGCCGCAAGAACAGACCCCCACAGATGGTGATGACGCCGAGCACACCCGCGACAATGACCAGAGCCATGTCGTCCCCTGTCGGTGCGCGTCGGACTTCGTACATATGGGCGCATGTACGAGACATGAATCGTGCCCCTGGAGTCCCGCTGCGTCACCGGCATATGCCGGGAACGTGACTGGACCGTTATAAACGTTCCGCAGTGCGAACTATCCGGTGCGGCGCGGGGGTTGCTGCCCAGCCCTGCGGGCGCGCCCCGCCGTGATCGCCTCGTAGTCCGCAGCCATCTCCCGCAGGACATCTGCCCGGTCCTGGGGGTCCACGTCCTCGAGCGCTGCGTCAATCATGCGGCGCACGTGCGGTGGAGACGATCGGAGGACCTCCGGAATGGCCGGCGCCTGCTCCGCCTCCTGGCGCTCCATCTCCCTGAGGATCGCGGCTGCATCCGGATAGTGCTCCTGGAGGCGGCCGGCCGTGATGGCGACGGTGCGCGCCATGGCGGCCACGGTGGACGGTTTGCCCGGCACCCGCTTGCGGTTGGCGCCGCGTCCCCGGTAGCCGGCCTCGATCTGCCGCCAGCTCGAGCCCGAGAACTTGTACGGCATGCGGGCCGCTGCGGTTTCGGGGCTGATGCCCTGCGCTTCACGGGCGAGACGGATGAGCGCGCCGTAGCCCGGAGGGCTGAGGTCCTGATCGTCCATGGTCGTTCCCCCTCGTGGTCGCTCGTACTTTCTCGCACTTTATTGAAGGGCGGCAGGTCACGCGAGGGGATGCACGACTCCTTCACAAGGAACAGGCGTTTTCAGGACTGGCCACTTGTGGTCAGTGGTACAAAGTCGTACTGTCGAGACATGAACGAAGACCCAAGAGCCTTCCGCCATCGGCGGATTGAGGGCGGCCTGAGCCAGGCAGCCCTCGCCAGGCGGCTGGGCATCGGCAGGAGCCGCATCTGCGATGTCGAGAAGGGACGCCCCGGACGCGGCCTCGCCCCCAAGCACCTCAAGGCGGCCGCCGACATCTTCGGCTGCACGGTCCACGACCTCCTGCTCCCCGAGGACGACGGGTCCGACGGCACCGGCGTAAGGAGCGTGGCCTGATGCGCGCCCTCATCGACACCGTCTGCCGCTGGGTGTGCGACTGCGGCCACCGCAACCCGCTCTGGCGTGCCCAGTGCCGCGCCTGCGGCTCGGACAGGCAGTTCGGAGCGAGCGCGTCATGAGCCGGGAGATCGTCCTGACGATCCAGCCGGGCGAGTCCATCGACGACTTCGTCAGCCGAATCGCGGACACCGCACCGGAGCCGACACCGCGCCTCATGAACCGTGTCCGCGCGCTGCTCGCCGTCGACAGCCCGGCCGTCACGCCGCTGCACACAGCACCACAGCGCACCATCCGCACCGCTGCCTGAAACGCACTGAGGGCCCGCCGGACGCACCCGACGAGCCCTCTGACCCCACCAGCCGATCACCTTGAGAGAACTGAGGTGGGACCCGATGCCTTCCAGCATCGCACAGCCCCCTGCCGGGCCCCCGGGCCCGACGGCACCACAGAGCCCGGTCCTGCACTGGACGGGTCTCGTCACCCACACCGACGCCACCGGCGACGCCGCCATCTCCTGCACCGACCAGGCCGGCCGCACCGTCGAACTCCACCTGGACGACGACCAGCGCGAAGCCCTCGGACTCAGCCTGGTCGCCCCCGGCGCGGACGGCATGATCTGCACGCCCGCCGACGGCGTTCACGTCCACCCGGCCAACCCGACGGCCGCCGAAGCCGACCGGGACGCCCTCCTCGACTTCCTGCGCGTCGTACACGAGGCGCTGGCCATTCCGTTCGCGGCCACCATCGGCGAGGGCTGGAAGCGTGCGGCGATCCTCGAGGCCCGCCTGCCGCACATCGTCGTGGAGCTGGAGAACCAGCTCGACGACGCCCGGCGCCACACCGCGTACCTGCGGAAGCGGATCGCAGCACACCCGGCGACCGGCTACATCACCGACGCGCAGGCCCGCGCGGCAGTCGCCGACGGCAAGACCTGGCACGAGGCCGTCAACCAGCCTTCAGCCGGGGGTGCGTGATGCCCGAGCCCCTGAACGATGACTACCTGCTCGAGGTGCAGGGCCGCGTCACCGACGCCCGGCCCGGCAAGTGGGACATCACGCTGGACAACGACGGAATGCCGCAGGGCTTCGGCCCATTCGCCTCCGTCGAACCGTGGGCCCTCGGTGAGGCCGTCCCGAACATGCAGTTCTGCGCACACGCACGCAAGGACATCCCCGCGCTGCTCGGAGAAGTCGCCCGGCTGCGCACCCGCATCACCGAGCTGGAGCAGCAGTCGTACGGGCCCGCGCTGCCGTGGGCCGCCCGGATGGACGCCGACGACCTCGAAGGGTTCTTCGCGGACCTCGAGCACGCGGCGGCCGGCGACGACGACCTGACCACCCTCCAGAACATCGAGAAGACCATCACGACCTGGCGGCTGATCGGCGAAGCAACGTACGCGCAGCGCACGGCGCCAGGACCTGGAGGCACCGATGCCCACTGAGCCCATGACCGCCTCCCGCCTCGCCGTGATCCACAGCGCGGTCGCCCGCGATACGCCGACCCCGCAGACCCGCGCGATTCAGGAGCTGCTTCAGGAGGTTGGCCGGCTCACCCCCGCCACCCCGACGAAGTGCCCGCTGACGAGATCAGAACTCCCGATCCTCCTCGACGTGGCGCACGGACACACGGCCCGCAGATCCGCGGAGCACCGGGGGCTCAGCCCGCACACCGTCAAGCAGCACCGACGCAACATCTACCGGCGCCTGGGCGTCGTCACCGCCGCGCAGGCCGTCGCCGTCGCCATGAAACACGGCTGGATCACCCACCAAGACATCCGACAGCCCGGAGAGGAGCAGCGATGAGCACCGAATTGCTCGGCTACAAGGGGACCGTGGTCGACACCGACGACATGCGCACCCAACAGGCCGTACTGGAAGGCATGTTCCCGCTGGGCACCCGCGTACGGCACGCCTGCGGCCGGCTCGGAACGGTCTCCATCGACGAGCCTGCACACGTCCCCGGCGCGTTCGACGGCAAGCCCACCGCCTGGGCCTTCGCCAGGATCGACGACTGCCCGTGCGCCACAGGCGGAGCCACCGCCAAGTGCTCGCCGAGAGCGTGCTTCCCCGCCATGGGCGAGGCCATGATCTGCGTGAACTGGGACAACAACCGCGGCTTCGACAAGTGGCTCGTGTGGGCGCCGCTCTCCCTGGTCCAGGCCGTCAAGGTCACCCGGCACGAGAACCGCCCCGCCAACGCGAACGGCACCGGGCGGGGGCGGCGATGAAGTACATCGTCATCTCCAACGAAGGCGACCTCACCGAGCACGACGGGCATCTGGACTTCCGTACGCTGCTCGGGCCCGAGGGCAAGGCCCGCGTGCTGCTGCATTCGGCTTACGCCGCCGCTGGCTGGGTCAACGACTGCGGGCTGCTCTTCCCGCAGCAGTACCCGCGCAACGTCATCGGGTCCTGTGTGCTCGCCGCGATGGGCGCCGACATGCAGCCGTACGCCGGGCCGATCGTCTTCACCGGCTGGGACGTGGCCAACACCGCGCTCGGTCGCCTCGAGCTCCTCGACACCTTCCGCCCCGGCCTGCCAGAGCTCATTGCCCTGTGCCACGCCAACGTGCGGCGCGCCCTGGCCGGTGAGCCGGTCGTGGACCTCACTCCGTCCTGGGCTGAGCAGACCCGCGAGATAGCCGACCACGTCCGCACCGCCGCCACGCCCGGCCTCACCATTACCACCGGGCGGACGTCATGAACGAGATCGCAGAAGCGCTCCAAGCGGCGTGGAAGGACCCTGCCAGGCGTCGGCCGATGGAGTTTGCGTCTCTCGCGGCCCGGCGGCCCATCGCCGGGTCCGAGCAGGACCAGCTGACGCCGGACGGCACCGACAACCCGCTGTGGGACGTGGTGCGCTGGATGCCCGCCACGCCCTACATCGGCGAAGAGTACGAGCTGGAACCGTTCATCGCGGCCACCGAGTTCGACATTTCCACCGCACAGCGCCTGTCCAAGCTCGGTGCTGAGCTGAGCCCGCTGTGTAAGAGGTACGCCTGGTCGATCATCAGCCCCGGCGATGTGGCCTGGATGTCGAACGTCCTGGGCGGCCGCATGGTCGTGGAGATCGGGGCGGGGAGCGGCTACTGGGCCTGGCAGCTCGAGCAGGCCGGAATCGACGTCGCCGCGTACGACCCCAACCCGGTCGGCGAGAACACGTACTGCACCAGCGGCCCCTCCACCACGGTGCTGCGCGATGACGCCTCCGCGGTCAAGCACCACCAGGACCGGGCGCTGCTCATGGTGTGGCCGCCGTTCCAAGGCGAGAGCGCCCGCCACGCACTGTCCTCGTACGAGGGCGACCTGCTGATCTACGCGGGCGAGAGCTACGGCGGGTGCACCGCCGATGACGACTTCTACGAGCTGCTCGCAGCCGAGTGGGACGAAATCGGCACCTCCCCGCAGCACGTCACCTGGTGGGGAATTCGCTGCCGCCTCTCCGCCTATCAGCGCAGGAGCAGGAGCACTTCATGAGCAGCTACGGCCGCATTGGCCACGTCGACCCCGGGCACGTCCAGACGCCCACCCCGGAGCAGCACCTGCTCGGGCAGATCGCGCGCGGTGAAGTTCTCGCCGGCCCCGATGCCGCCCGCCGGATCGCCGCCCGTCACCAGGCCGCCTACGGCAACGCCGTGTGGGGGCAAGCGCCGGCCGACGCGCCGACCGCTCCCGGCGGTCTCCACAAGACCACCCGTCCGACGTCAACGCCATCCGCGGCAGGTCTGTGCTCGCCTGCCGTAGAAGCCAAGGCAGGAGAGGGGCACTGTTCCTCCCCGTTGATCCCGCCTGCGTCGGACGGGTCCCCAACCGTCCACGTCATGACCGATGCCGAGCTGGACGCACAGATCAAGGCCATCGGCCTCGTGCAGGTCCGCGGTGGCCAGTCATGAGGGCCCCGCAGGTTGTTGGACTCGACCTCTCCATCACCGCGACCGGCATCGCCTACCGCGACGGCTCCACCGGCACTGTCGGCGGTCCCTCGGACCTGGGTGACCGGCGTCTGCTCGTCATCGAGCAGAACGTCGCGATCGCCATCGGTGGCGAAGACATCGGTCCCGGACGGCTGCCCGATCTGGTCGTGATCGAGGACCTCCCCACTCACGCCAAATCGGCCGGGATTACCGGCATGGTCCACGGCGCGGTGCGCGCCGTACTGCTGCGCCGGGACGTCTTGTACGCCGTCATCACCCCGGCCACCCTCAAGGCCTACGCGACCGGCAAGGGCAACGCCGACAAGACCGCGATGGCTATGGCCGCCTACAAGCGCACCGGCCTCGAGTTCGCCGACGACAACCAGTGCGACGCCGCATGGCTGCGCTGGGCCGGCCTGGACCGGCTCGGCTGGCCCCAATTCACCCTGCCCGCCGCACAGCGCGATCGGCTCAACAAGGCCAAGTGGCCTGCCCTGAAAGAAGCCACCTCATGACGAATCTTCGCTTCGACGCCAAAGTCTCGGCATCCGCGCTGGATGCCCTGGAATCGCACGTACGCCCCGTCTACGACCAGCCGGGAGCCCGCCGGCTGTTCATCGGCGAGTTCGCCGCGATCGAGCGCACCGAGCCCGCCCCCGGCACCGAGAAAGAGCCCTCCGTCAGGGTCCGCATCGTCGGCTTGGAGCTGCCGAACGCGGATCAGGAAGGCCTGGTCCGCGATGCACAGCGCTACCTGTTCCTCCAGCGGACGGCCCACGGCACGCTCGATGACGACGGGCAGCTCGAGCTGGACGACACCACGCTGCGCCTGACGGGCGGACAGCTTGCGTACATCGAGACCGCGCGGCTGCGAGCCGCCCTTGGCCACTGGGCTACCTACGCCCGCCGTGTCGTCCACACCTCGAACATGACGGACTCCGAGGTCCGCCACGAGCTCCAACTGGTCGCCGACGGCCTGACCGTCGCTCTCGATGGCGCACGCGACGGTGAGGAGCGATGACTGTGGAGACCGCTTCCGCGATGGCCCCCAGTGCCGATGACGCCCGCACGCTCACCGACCGCATCAAGGTGGCGGTCGAAGGAACGTGGCTGCTAATCCAGGAGGCGTACACCTCCCGGGCCTGGGCCGCTCTCGACTACGCGACGTGGGATGACTACTGCGCTGAGGAGTTCGGTACCTCCCGGCTACGCCTGCCTCGAGAGGAGCGGCAGGAAGTTGTCGCCAGCCTCCGAGAGTCGGGCCTGAGCACCAGGGCAATCGCGTCGGCCACGGGAATGAATCAGTCGACGATCGCCCGCGACCTGCGAGGTGATGCAAATGCATCACCTGCTGTCCAAGGGACTGACGGCAAGACGTACTCAGCACACCTGTTGCCGCCGGCTGTCCGCCAGGTTGCCGCGCTTCTCTTGTACCGCGCCGGATATGGGAGCGACTGGATCACGGAACGTCTCAGCAATGCCGAGATGCCCTCCAGCACGTCCTCCGTCACTTCGGCCCTGGTGGACGCAGCCGCCGCGCACCTCCAAGCGATCGGCATCACCTACTACGGAGTCGGCGAAGCAGTCGCCAAGCTGCGCGGCGAACTCGTATCGCCCCGCGAGCCCGCGCCCGAGCTGGCGCCCGAGCCGGATCTCCTGTCCGGCGACGACTGGGTCCAGCCCACCGAACCCACCCCCGAGGCGATGGCCACTCCGTCCCGCGCACCTGCCCGCAGCGAGTTCGACGGGTGGAGTGACGAAGAGCGCGCACTGCACCGGCAACTCGCGAGCGGCGAGACCGTAGTCGTGTCGATGCGCCGTCACCAGAACTTGATCGCGTGGGCAAGCACGGCCTACCTCTACGAGCGCATCGACCGGCGCAGTCCCTGGGGTAACCCCTTCGAGCTCCCGGGCGATGGCGACCGCGGCACGGTCATCGCCAACTACGAGCAGCACTACCTCCCTTACAAGCCGTCCCTCCTGGACCGGCTGCATGAGCTCAAGGGCAAAGCTCTCGGCTGCTGGTGCGCACCGGATGCCTGCCACGGCGACGTTCTGAAGGACGGAGCTGATGAGCTGTGATGACCATCGACGACTTCGTGATGCTCGGCAAGACCGTGCCCGAGCCGCAGAGCGACGGCCGCACCTTCGTCTGTTCCGCAGGTGTCAGCAGCACGCTTCGCGAACTGATCCGCGTCTACCCGCTCGGACGGTACGGAGCCCCGCGCCGCTGGTCCGTCAGCCAGGTCCCGCTCGAGCGAAACCCGAAGGACTCCCGGCGTGAGTCCTTCAAGGTCGCGGGAGACCGCAGCCCTGGCGCCCACGACCACATCAACGACGCCTTCACCACCGTGCGCCCCGAGTACCCGAAGGCCGGCCGGATCGAGCTCCTGGCGCCGTACGAGGTCGCCTCCATCAAGGAGGCCAACGCCCGCAAGATGTCGCTCGCGGTGATCCACCCCGAGCACCTGGACATCAACTTCGACCACAACCCCGAGAGCCCCGACTCGCCGCAGCTCGCCCTCTTCGACAGCGGCAAGCCGGAACCACAGGGGGCCAAGCGGTTCGCGTACATACCCCGCATCCACTTCCGGGACTCGGAGCGCGAGAACCACTTGATGCTGCGCGACTGGGGCTGCTTCGAGTTCATGCGCAAGTACGGAGATGGGCGCCGGGGCGAACTGCCGGACGCGCTGCACATGACTCCGTCCAGCTCGCTGCTCGTGGGCAACTTCAACCGCCACCGCAGCTCATGGCTGGTGATCTCCGTCCTCAACGGACTCCGCGAAGCCCCCGGCCTCTTCGGCCTCTCCGACGCCGCATGACCACTCGCCCCGGAAGGAGGTGACCACTGTGCCAAGGACGAAGTCGTACTGCGGGACGTCAGCGCTTCTTCGCCTCGATGGCCTCTTCGTAGAACTCCGGGGTCACGAGGTAGGCCCGCCGGCGCCCGCGAACGGTGAGCGCGCTGACTACGCCGTCTTCACGGAGCTGCTCGATGACTGTCGTCAGCAGGGGGCGGGCGATCGTCAGCGGCACTTCCTGCACGCCGTCGGGGGCGATCTGGGGTTCCTGGTCAGCGGCCATGGCCAGAGTGTAAGACATCCCAAATGTTAGAACTCTAGCCAATCTTTAAAGTATGGTGAATGATGTCACTACGTCGCAACTAGAAGGGAGGTGGCCACCGTGTCAACGACATTCCGATCGCAGCGAGTTCGCGTTCCCTGGCGGGTGGTCACCTCCAGCGTCTACAGCGACGCCACGGTGGCCGTGTACGCGAAGGTCGCGGCGCTCGCCGGGCGCCGCGAAGGCTGTACGGCCGGGGTCGGCTACCTCACCGGGCTGCTCGGTGTCTCGCGTCCCACCGTGGAGCGGGCATTCACGCAGCTTGGCCGGCCCGCCCCGGACGACGACGTTGTGGAGCTCACGACCATCAGGCGGACTGCGCCGGGCGGCACGGGCATAACGGCCGTGCGCAGGGTGCGGGTCGCCAGCAAGGACGAGAGCTTCGTGTGGGTGCCGTCCCGGGCGAGCGAAGCACTCAGCCCGCGCCAGCTGCGCGCGTACACCGCGGTGGCGTATGCCGTGGCGACGGGGCACCCGCTGACGCTGTCCGAGATCGGCACGGTGCTGCGGCACCGGTCGGGGAAGAAGTGCGGTCAGCCGCTCAGCGACAAGGCCGTGGACCGCATTCTGACCGGTCTGGAGAAGCTTGGCTGGATCACCGTGGACCGGCGGGCCGGATACCGCGGCCGTCACCTCTTCACCGTCCACGACCAGCCGTCGCAGATGACACTCACCCCCGACGTTGAAGAGGGATCGGGTGCGGATCTTGGTGATGGGTCCCTCGCGACTAAGGAAGACCACAGGACTGACTCACCAGAAGACGAGCAGGCCGGTGGTTTCATCCGCCGGAGGCGAACTACCGGTAGTCGTGCTGTGGAAAACCCGGACCGGGTTCCGCTTCCCGCCGCTTTCAAGCGTCCGTACGCGGGACCGCAGCTGAGCCTCGCTCCGCGGATCTGGAAGGTCCTCGAGCCGGTTCATGTGCTGCTGGCGGGCTTGTCGCCGTACGTGGTGCGCGAGCTCGCCCGGGAGATCGGCCGCCAGCTCGATCAGGGCTGCGAGCCGGAACGGCTGCGGCAGCGTCTCGAGTTCCGCTTCGCCACCACCGACACCATCCGCGACCGGGGCCGCTGGCTGCTCGGTGCCGCCGTGGTCCGCCACGGCTGCGGACTGTCTGACTGCGAATCCGGGCGGATCTGGCGCACCGGCGAGCGCTGCCAGGTGTGCGCGGACCTGCGGGCGGACCGGCGTCCGCCGCCGCGCCCGCCCGGCCCTGCCGGGCCGCCGTTCCCCGGCCCCGGCCGGTGGCACGAGTGCGCCGACTGCGGGGCCCCGTCCCGCAAGCAGCTGCCCGACGGCCTGTGCCGCGCCTGCCGACCCACGCACCCCACTTGGAGCACCCCATGAAGCACAACCCGATCCCCGAGAAGCCACCGGACCTTCCCCGGCCCGCCTCCCGCGAGCTCCTGGCGCTGGCGTCCGCCGCCCGGCCCGACTGGGGTCCTCACGAATTCCTGGACGTCCTCACGCAAGCCCGCAGCTCGGGCATGACCTGGGGCGGCGTCCTCGCCGCGGTCGGCCGGCTGATGGCCGACCCGCAGGCGGAACCCATGGACCTGCTGCCCGCCGTGCCGGAGCACTGGCGGCGCCGCCGCCCGGCACCGGCCCCCGAGACCGCACAACGAGGGGCCGCCGCCGCCCGGGCCGCCCTGCACACCACGACCAACACCGACGAATCCCACACCTGAAGGAGATGGTGGCGATGACCGCAACGACGCACATCGCTGCACGTCGCATCAACCGCAGCCAGCCGAAGCACCGCCGGGACGGACGCCTGACGGCCTTCCTGTTGAGGCATTCCCGCCGCGTCCAGGCCCGGTACTTCGAGTCGATGCGCCAGGCCCTGCCGGTCGCCGACCCGTTCCGCCACGACCTGGAGAACCGGGCGTACGAGGACCTCTTCGCGCACCTCGCTATCGACCACCCCGACCTGGTCACCCCGGCCGACGGGGGAGAGGCCGCAGCGGCCGCCGACCACCAAGTCCTGCTGCTCGCCCTGTGCGACGAATGGTTCCGCGAGGCATTCGGCCCCGAGCGCACCTGGTCACCGCAGACCATCGCCCGCTACCAGAGGCTCCAGACCATCGTCCGCGACGACCTGTGCCACGGAACGACCGGCGGTGCGCCGTGAGGACCGTCACCCACTCCAGCCAGGCGGCACTCGCCCTGCGCCACGAACTCTTCAGCCGCCTGAGCCACGCGGCCGGCCGCGAGCTGACCGAGGTCCGCGTCACCGCGCACAAGCGCAACGACGCCCGCTTCTGGTGCGTGATGGCCCTCGACTGCAACCGCCTCGAGACGCCGCTGCCCCAGGGCGCAGCCCGCACGATCACCTACCAGCTGCGCCGCGCCTTCCCGGACGCCCGGTGGGGCCGCGCTCAGGACTACGACGTCATCACCGGGGTCCTGTCCGAGCACGTCGTCACCGTGCCGGCGTGCCTCGTGGACGCGCTGTGACCCGGGCCAGGGGCCGACGCCAGGTCGACCACAGGGAGATCGCCGCGCTCGCCACACAGCTGCCCGGGACGTGGGTCCTCGCCGGCTCGTACGGCAGCAACTACGGCGCGAAGGCCGTGGCTCTGCGGGTGCGGACGGCGGACTACTCGCGCGCCTACCTCCCCGCCGGAGCGTACGAGGCCCGGACCGAACTCACCGAAGAGGGCGCCGACCTGTACGTCCGCCGCGTCCCCGCACCGCAGCCTGAGGAGGGAAGGCCGGCATGAGCATCACGAAGATCGAGTGGACTGACCGTACGTGGAATCCCGTCACCGGCTGCACCAAGGTGAGTCCTGGCTGCGACAACTGCTATGCGGAGAACATCGCCCACCGCTTCGCCGGATCGAAGGCGTTCCCCGACGGCTTCAGCGTGACGCTGCACGAGGACCGCATCGACCAGCCGTTCCGCTGGAAGAAGTCCGCCCGGGTCTTCGTCAACAGCATGAGTGATCTCTTCCACGACGACGTCCCCGACCTGTTCATCACCCGGGTCTTCGACGTCATGGAGGCAAACGCCCGGCACACCTTCCAGGTCCTCACCAAGCGGCACGCCCGGATGCGGTCCTTCGTACAGGCCCGGGAGAAAGCCCGGCAGGAGCACGCCGCCAAGTTCGACCAGTGCCCCACCGAGGCCATGCGGACCAGCCCCGCGGCCCGGGCCGCCCGCGCACGCGCAGCACGGCCCCCGGCCAACATCTGGCTCGGAGTCAGCGTGGAGAACCAGCAGTGGGCGAACATCCGCATCCCGGCGCTGCTGGAGACCCCGGCCGCCGTCCGATTCATCTCGTGCGAACCGCTCTTGGGCCCCGTCGACCTGAAGCAGGCCGTCGTCACCATGGGCAGCGAGCGAGGCCATGGCCTGACCGCCTCGTACGTACACACGGGCGGCTGCTGCCAGAAGTTCCACGGCATTGACTGGGTCATCGCCGGTGGCGAGTCCGGCCCCCGAGCGCGCCCGATGCACCCGGATTGGGCGCGCGGGCTCCGGGACCAGTGCGAGCAGGCGCGCGTGCCGTTCTTCTTCAAGCAGTACGGCGAGTACCTGTCCGCGGCCGTCACGGACGACACGGAGTTCGCCGGCGGCCGGGCGTACAACGACCCGCTGAACGGCGGCCGTAGCTCAGCGACGATCCGGGAGCTGGGACCGAGCCGCACCTTCCGCTCCGGCGTCACGCGGCCGATGCGCCCCGGGGACCGGACGCGCCGGACGTGGCTGCTGGACGCAAACACGATCGCGGTCCGCGTCGGCAAGACGGCTGCGGGCCGGCTGCTGGACGGCCGCACACACGATGCGTTCCCGCACGACAACTTCCGCGAGTCCGTCCAGGCCGGGTTCATCAAGACCTTCGACGACCACGACAAGCAGCACACCGCCCCCGACACCGCACGGAGGACCTGATGGACACGATCGCCGCCCTGGCACAGCGCCTCACCGACATGCAGGACGCGAACGTCGGTGCCTACCGGGAGCTCGAGCTCACCACCGGCGGCGCGCGCTTCGACACCGAGCAGCCCTTCGGCACCGAGGCACCGCGCAAGCTCGGCACCCTGCCCTTCGGCCGGCGCGCGGGGGGTACGGCGTGATCGCCTACCTGTTCCTCGCGCTCGCCCTGATCGGCCTGGCCTGCCTGGTCATCGCCCTGGCACCGGCAAAGGCCCCAAGCGGTTCATCGCGGACCTCACCAACGGGGGCGGCTTGCGTCGTCTGACGGTCGGCCCCGGCCAGGTGTGGCGCGCCCTGGACGCCGCCCGGCATGAGGTCGACGGCGCGAAGGGCTACATCGGCCGCCTGGAGAAGGACAACCGGGAGCTTTCGCGGGAAGCGGAGAGCGCCTGCGGTGAGCGCGACGACTTCAAGGCCGGGCTGGAGAAGGCCGCGCTGCGCATCGCTGAGCTCGAAGGGCAGCTGACCGCATTCGACCAGCTGTGCACGGAGAACACCCAGCTGCGCGCAGGCATCGCCAACGCCCGCGCCGTACGCCAGGACCCGCGGGTGCCGCCCGTGGACATCACAGAGCCGCCCGAGGCATACGGCGACTTCATCAACGACACCGCCACAGCCTGGCGCGCCGCTTCCCTCGAGTCGGGCGCCTGACCCACCCACACCCCTGCCGCCGCGGATGACACCGGCCCCGGCGGCAGGGGACCAGCAAGGAGAACCACCCATGTTGTTCAACCGCAAGAAGAGCCACCCCACCGCACCGCCCATGCCCACCGCGCCCGCCAGTGCGGCGACGGCGGTCGACTTCGGCAAAGTGCCGGTCGGCCTGGTTTCGCTCGTCAAGTCCGCGGCCGTCTCCCTGGAGAAGAAGGGACTCGCCGGGCAGCGCGCCGCGGTGTACCTGGTCGTCGACCGGTCGTACTCGATGCGCGACTACTACCGCAACGGCGCGGTGCAGGACCTCGCGAACCAGGTCCTCGCTCTGTCCGTGAACCTCGACGACGACGGCGTCGTGCCGCTGATCATGTTCGATTCGCAGCCGTATCCGATGGTCGACGTCAGCCTGGACCGCTACACGGACGTCGTGGCTGAGCAGCACCGGCTGCACGGCGGCGAACTCACCATGAGCGGCACGGAGTACACGATCGCGATGCGCGCCGTCATGGAGCACTACCTGGCCTCGGAGTGCACCACGCCGGCCCTGGTCATCTTCCAGACCGACGGGGACCCGCAGGACACCAACGACACCCGGCTGCTGCTCGCCCAGGCATCCAAGCTGCCGATCTTCTGGTCTTTCGTCGGCTTCGGCCCGTACAAGGTCTCTTTCCTTCAGGAGCTCGACAACCTGCCCGGCCGCCTGGTCGACAACGCCTCGTACTTCCACGCGGGCAAGAGGCCGGCGGCTGTGGCCGACGGCCACCTCTACGACGGCATCACCAAGGAGTTCGGCCCCTGGCTGGCCGCTGCCCGCTCGAAGAACTTGTTGCCGTGAACATCCCCGTCTGCCCCGTCTGCCAGCGGGCTTACCCCTGCATCTGTTCCAGGGCCATCACCATTCCGAAAGGCACCCACGCAATGCGCTCTGCCCGTACCCGCACCATCACCGCGGCTCTCACGGCCGCTGCCGCCCTGGTCCTGCTGTCCGGCTGTGGTGCGAAAGCCTCCGAGCCGTTCAAGGACGCGCCGCGCTCCGGCAAGGACAACGGGACGGCAGCCGACCTGGTCCGGATGCCCGACGGCTTCAGCAACGCGGCCACCAAGTGCGATCACGGCAATCGGATCTACAGCGCCTACCACGGCGACAACAAGACCGCCTCGATCGCCGTGGTCCCGGCCGACCCCACCTGCAACTGACCGACCCCGGCGCGGGGCCGCCCGCCCCGCGCCCGCCCACTTGGAGATCACCATGGCGATCAAGAGACTCACCGCAGCCGTCGCAGCAGAGGCCGGCCTGACCCGGGAGCAGGCTCAGGCCGCGGTCCGCGCCGTATTCGACACCATCGCCCGGGACCTCGCGGCCGGACGGAGCCTGACCGTCAGCAACTTCGGCACGTTTTCGGCGAAGGTCCGGCCGGCGGGCGTCGCGCAGAACATCGCCACAGGCGAGCGTATGGCGACCGTCGCGCACCATGTCCCGCGTTTCCGGGCCACCGGCCGGCTGCGGGACATGGTGCGCGACCAGGACGCCACCGCAAGCATCCGCAAGCTGCCCTCGGGCCCTTCCACGCGCACCCGGTGAACGGCGGTGACGACCTACTCGGGACAGGTGCCCGACACCCTCCTCAAGCGCAGCGACTGGATCCACCGGGCCGCATGCGTGGGCGAGGACATCGAGCTGTTCTTCGACGACACCTTCGAACCGGAGGCGAAGGCGCTCTGCGTGGCATGCCCGGTCCACGCCGAATGCCTGGGCTGGATCATGGGGCTGGAGCGGGGCGAGATCGAGTCGGGACGGGACCCGGCGGTGATCGCCGGACTGAACCCGCACGAGCGCACCGCCCTTGACCCGTCCGCGCCCGAACCGGCCGCCAAGCCCAAGCCCCGTACGGCGACCCTTCGTGAGCCGCAGCGCCGGGAGAAGCGGAAGCCGGCGGACAGAAACGAAGAGTTGACCTGCCCGTCGGCCGCCGGGTACCGCAAGCACGTACGGATGGGTGAACCCGTCGACGACGGGTGCCACGAAGCCCACTTGCAAGAGCGCCGGGAAGCGCGGTGGGAGCAGCGCGACGCAGAAGTGCGCGCGCTGTGGGATCGCAACCTCACCGACCGGGAGATCGCCAAGCGTCTCGGGCGTCAGATCCGCACCGTGCGCACGTCCCGCGAGCATCTGGGGCTGCCGCCCCACGAGCCGGCCACCAAGGGGGCCGCGGCGTGAAGGTACGTGCCGATGTGGCCCGCCTGCTGCGGGAAGGGCTCTCCGACCGGGTGATCGCTGACCGGCTTGACGTGTGCGCCCGGACGGTAGCGGCGACCCGGGCTGCGCTGCGCATGCCGAAGCACAAGAGCGGCCGCGTCCCGGCCGCCAGTGTGGAAGAGCTCTTCCGGCTCCGTACACGGCCGGTTGACGGCGGCCACCTCGAGTGGACGGGCTACCGGCACCAGGGCGTCCCGGCTCTGCGTCACGCAGGCCGCAACCTCAGCGCGTGCCGTATCGCCTTCGGGATCCGCTACGACCGTGAGCCCGAAGGCAACGTCCTGCCCGGCTGTGATTTCGCCGGGATCTGTGTGGAGCCCGGCCACATGGAGGACCGGGTCATCCGGGAGCGCAACCGGGCCATCTATAAGGCGATTTTCGGGGAGGTGGCGTGATGGCCGCCCCGCCCGCGCCCCGCCACCCGGTGCCCGACCACATCCCCGAGCACCTGCGCGAGGCATTCGCCACGACCAAGGGCAGCGGTGTACCGGCGCACTGCCCGTACCGGTCGGGGGACGCCGTACAGCTCCACGGCTACGGCGGCGAGCAGCCCGGCCCTCCACGCCAAGCAGCGCCAGAGCGGCCGGCAGCTCGATCTCTTCGCGAGCCCTTCCTGACCGGGCCCCACTTCCACCGACCACTACAAGACGAAGGAAAACCGATCATGTCCGTCCTGAGCGCCACCGGCCTCGCGCTGATCCTCTGCGCCCTCGCCGGCTCGCTGACTGGCCGCCTTGCCCGGCACAACGTATTCGGCCTGGACGCCATCGCCTGGGGCCTCTTCGGAATCCAGGACGCCCGTGAAGGCAGCTGGCCGTGGGCGCTGGTCATGGCCGGTGGCTGCGCGTACTTGGCCTGGAAGTGGTGGACCGGTGGTGGCGGCGACGGCACGAAGCGCCGCCTGCGCCAGCTCGGCAAGCTCTTCCAGCCGACCCGGCGCACCGCACCGAGCCCCGCATGAGCAACGCCCACACCTTCATCATCGCCGCGCTCGGTGGCTTCGCCGGCGCCCTCGGCCTGGTGCTCCTCCTGATCACGGCCGTCATCGCCTACGTGACCATCGGCGGCCTCCTCAACCGCCTGGAGCAGCGCCGCGTCCGCCGCGACCTGAAGGCGTGCCAGGCCATCGACGCGCTCGGCACCACCGACAAACCCGACCACCCGTAAGGCCAGATGCTCCCGCCCCCACCGCCCGGCCGACCCTGCGACAAGGAACCCCGTGAACGCTCACCTCAGCTGGTACGGCATAGCCGTCGGCTCCGTGCTCCTCCTCAAGCTCCTCATGTCCATCCCGCTGCGCCGCTCCAGACCGCCCACCGTGTTCCGGGACGGGCCGCCGCTGGCCGTGCACGCCATCATCACCGTCTACAACGAGACCCCGGCGATGCTGCGCCGCTGCCTCGAGTCGCTGTACGAGCAGACCCGGCGGCCCGGCTCGGTGACCGTCATCGATGACTGCTCCCGCACCCGGGACGCCGCCGACGTCGCCGAAGCCATGGCCGCCCGCTTCGCCCTCGCCGGGGTCCCGCTGAACGTCATCCGCTTCCCCGAGAACCGCGGCAAAAGGCACGGCCTCGCCGCCGGCTTCCAGGACCGGCCTCAAGCCGACGCATACCTGTGCGTCGACTCCGACACCGTCCTCGAGCCCACCGCGGTCGCCGAACTCCTGAAGCCGATGTCCCGGCGGCGCGTCCACTGCGTCACCGGCCTGGTCCTCGCCCACAACCGGGCCGTCAACCTCCTCACCCGGCTGATCGACATGCGGTACGTGAATTCCTTCCTCGGAGAGCGCGTCGCCTACTCCCGCCTCGGCTCCGTGCTCTGCGCCTGCGGATCCCTCGCCGTCTACCGCGGGTGGGTCGTCCGCAAGCACCTGGACGACTTCCTCACCCAGCGATTCCTCGGCAGGCCCGCCACATTCGGCGACGACCGCCGCCTCACCTACTACTGCCTCACCGAAGGCCAGTCCCTCATCCAGCCCGCCGCGATCGGCCGCACCGACGTCCCCGAACGCCTCGGTCACTACATCCGCCAGCAGATCCGCTGGGGAAAGAGCTTCATCCGCGAAGGCACCCTGCTCGCGCTGCGCTGGCGCATGGCCCACCGCATCTGCTGGTGGCTCAACCTCGCCGAACTCGCCATGTGGGCCGGCTTCACCGCCGGACTCCTCACCGCGATCACCATCACCGTCCTGAACCCCGGCGGATGGCTCTTCTTCGCCGCGTACGGAGCATGGATCTGCGCCATGGCCTGGCTGCGCTCCCTCCACTACCTGCGCGCCGCCCCCGGAGTCCCCATCGCAGACCGGCTCCTCACCTTCGCCTGCGCACCCCTCTACGCCCTCCTCAACCTCTTCCTCCTCCTGCCGCTGCGCCTCTGGTCGCTCGCGACGCTGCGCCGCAACAACTGGGGGACACGCCAGCACGTCGAACTCACCCGCGAGCAGCCCGCGGTGGCGCTCGAGGAGGACACCGTCGAAACCCCGCTGCCCGACAACGAGACCACCCAGCCCATCCCCATCCCCGGCCAGCGCAAGGCCTGGACCCCGACCCACGAAGGACAAGCGCGATGATCGAAAACACCAGCGAGAACATGGAGCTCGCGGGGCAGGCGCAGGCCGTCAAGTCCGCCCTGCTGCCCACCGACCTCGGCGACAGCACGCAGGAGGGCTTCGAGGCGCTGGGCTTCACCTTCGGCGACCCGCAACCGGACCACCCCGCGTTCCGGACAACCACCCTGCCCGATGGCTGGAAGCGCCAGGAGAGGGACGACCGGACCACGGAGTCGTGCATCGTGGACCAGCTCGGGCGCGCCCGTATCGGCATCTTCCACCCGCCTCTGCCCGGCGACCGCCGCACCTTCATGCGTATCAGAAGCCTGAGCAGCTACGTCAGCGAGTGCGCGGACCACGGCCGCGGGGTCATCACAGACGACTCCTGGGCTACCCCGGCCGCTGTCCTGGAAGCAGCTCGCGAGGGCGTCACCAGGTGGACGAGCTACGAAAGCGGGGCGCGCTTCATCGGTGCCGATCCCGCGCATGAGACGGCGCAGCGTGAGGCGTACGAGGCCCTTGTCGCCCGGCTCGAGAAAGCGGGCCAGGAATGAGCACCGACGACAACATCCGCCGCGGCCAGGACTACGCCCGCGAGACATACGGGCAACCGCCGCGTGCCTTCCTGGTGCGCCGCGACGAAGACGTCACCGGCATTTCCTCCACTGGCGTGGTCGCCGAAGGGGTCCTGTTCTCCGACGGCTGGGTGGTCACCCACTGGCTGGACCGGCCGCCGATGCACGAGCCGAAGACCGATGTCTGGCACCACCAGGGCGTCGAACCCTTCGAGAAGGTCCACGGCCATGGCGGCACCACCCGGATCGTCTGGGTCGAAGACGCCGAATACGAGGCCAGGTGGCAGCAGGTCATGACCCGGAGGACGCAGAAGCTCATAGCGGACCTCTTCGGCGTCCCGCAGTGGCCGGTCGACCCCGATGAGCCGGCGTCCGCCGTACCTGACGAGATCGTCCACGCCTGCCCGCCGGACGGCTCCGGCCTCACCCCGTGCTGCGGCCGGACCCCGTTCGAACTGCCGCTCACCGACCGCATCAGCAGCGAGGCGCCCACCACTTGCACCCGGCCCGGCCCGGACAGGGGCCTGACGACGGCGGATACTCCGGCTGAGGAGCTGGCCGCTGCCGAGTGCTCCGCGCAGTACCAGGCCGTACGGACGACGGACCCGCGGAAGTGCATCCGGGCGGGGCAGCACCGCGGCGACCACATCGATGAGCACGGCTTCCACTGGTCCGACACCGTGGCCGTGTATCCGGTCATCGATGGCGAGGTGAAGTACTCGCGCGCATCCGCCAACAGCTGCTCGAGCCCCGAGCATGCCTGCCCCACCTGCGGTGACTGCGTAAACGAGCACCCGGGTGAGGGCGGCTGCCCCGTCGAAGCACCCGAGCCCAATGAGCGGCTGCGCGAAGCCGCGCGGCGCTGGCGTCACGTCGTCGCGCCCGTCAGCTACCGGGAGCAGTCCTGATGCGCCAGCTCAGCGCGTTGCTGGCGGTCGGCCTGTGCTTCGCCTGCACCGCGTTCGGTATCACGCCGATCACCGAGTCCGCCGCGGTGCCCGGGCGCACCGAGGGCGACACGAAGGCGCCGCCGTTCGACCAGCGTGCCAACACCGAGCTCGTCATCGATCTCACCTGGACCGGCGCGAACGAGGCACACCGCGTCGGGCTGTGCGCCGGCCGGTACGCACACGACAGCCCCGCCATCGACTGGCCGTACGCGGCCCGTCTCATCAGGGAGAAGTGCCATGCCCGCTGACCACCAGGCCCCACCCCAGCAGGTGGCCGCCACCGAATACCGCACCCGGGTGCGGCACGTCGAAGCCATCCGCTACGACGGATCCGCGGAAGCCCGCGCAGCCATCCTTGACTTCATGGGCGGCAGCGAGTTCGCCAGCGTAGAGAAGACGTTCGTCCCCGCCGGGTCGGGCCTGCGCGCCCTGGTCGACGGGATCAGCGTCACCTCGCATAGCACGAAGCTGCGGCTCACCGTCGGGCAGTGGCTCATACGCCACCGCCACGCCCAAGGCACCACGTACGAGCACATGCGCCCCGGCGTGTTCGAGCGGACCTACGAGCCCGACCAGGAGCAGCTGTGATCTGCCACCGCTGCCGAAACGCAGCCGACAGCCAGCTCAGTCGTGACGAGCACTGCGACGCCACCGGCGGACCCGGCAGCCCGTGCGACTGCGGGCACCGCACCGACCGCTACCGGACACCCGCTGCTGTGCGGGAACCGACGGTCGTCATCCACGTCCATCAGGACCCGCCGCGCATCGCCGACGAGATCCGCAACTTGCGCCGCTACGGCCCTGGAAGGGGCTGACATGCCGCGCCGCATCAAGACAGCCGACATCACCAAGGTGGTCATCGACAGCGGACACGAGCTCTCCGAGTGGGTCCACGGCGACTGGGACCCCGGCTTCCGCACCGCGCAAGCCGGCCCACGCCAGGTGAACGCCTTCTACGACGGCCCCGGCGAAGCCGCCCAGCTGGCCGCGCTGACCTCCGAGCTGCGCGCATCTGGCTACCACGTCCATTCCACGCAGCAGGACCGCGGCGGCCGCCGCCGACTCGAGGTGACCCGCCCGTGAAATCACCCATCCCATACTTCGGATCCAAGCAGCGCATCGCACCGTGGATCGTCTCGCTGCTCCCCGCACACGAGCACTACGTCGAACCGTTCTGCGGTGGCCTGTCCGTCCTGCTCGCCAAGAAGGCGAGCCGCATGGAGACCGTCAACGACCTCGACCAGGAACTCATCACCTACTGGCGCGTCCTGCGCGATCGTCCCGACGACCTGCTGCGCGCCTGCATGCTCACCCCGCACTCCCGCACCGAGCTCACCCGCACGTGGGAGCCCACGGAAGACGAACTCGAGCTGGCCCGCCGCATCTGGTGCCGGCTCGCACAGGGCAGGTCCGGGACACTCCGCAACACCGGCTGGCGGTACTACATCGACCCGGCCGGGTCCGTCACGTCCATGCCCGGCTACCTCGAGGCATACCGCGACCGGCTTGCTGCAGCTGCCGAACGGCTCCACGACGTCTCCCTGGAATGCCTGCCCGCGCTGACCCTGATCGGCAAGTACGGGGCGCAGCCGGACTGTCTGCTGTACGTCGACCCGCCGTACCTCGGATCCACCCGGGGCTGGGGGCGCAATTACCGCACGGAGATGAAGAGCGAGACCGAGCACCGTGAGCTCGCCGCGTCGCTCGCCGACTGCCAGGCCGCGGTCGTCCTCTCCGGGTACGACAGCCCGCTCTACCTCGAGCTGTACGACGACTGGCACCGCTACGAGCGATCGACCATGACCGGCAACGCCACCAGCGACAAGGGGCGCGCCGAAGTCCTCTGGTCCAACCGGCCGCTCGCCGGGCAGACCGGCCTCTTCGCACTGGAGGCGAGCCGCCCGTGAAACTCATCCTGCGGCGCACGGAGCCCTGCCAGGAGATCGCAGCCGAACCGGGCACCCTCAACACGCTCATGGACTGCCTGCGGCCCCTGGCCAAGGAGCCTGAGCCTTCCTTCGGCGGAGCCATCGGCAGCCTGACCGGCATGCCCCTGGTCGCTGACCCACATCTGCTGCCCGGCGTCGTCCACATGCGGCCCGTCGACCCAGAGCGCACCCACGCCGCCTACATCGCCACCATCGCGAAGGACCACCCCGATGTCTGAACCACGCATCATCTCCAACGCCACCTACTGGCCGTACATCGTGCGTGACCCCGAGCGCCTCAAGGAAATACAGACCTGGCTGCTCGCCAACGGCATCAACCCGGACGACATCCCCGTCGACGCCACGGTGACCATCGAGTCCAAGGACCCCGAAGGCGGCCAGATCATCCGGCACACCGTCTGCCTTCTCAAGGACGGCCACAAGTACGAGGACCCGAGCACCCCGGGAAAGCTCGCCACAGAAGAGCGCACCACGCTGCTCACCGTCGCTCCGCCCACCCACTGGGGCTTCGACATCCCGCAGCAGCCGGCGCCGGAGTTCGCCCGCGGCTTCCGGCTGCACACGAAGGACGGGCACGCCCTCGATGGCGCCGAGTTCCCTTCCGGCCGCACCTACGTCATCGACGACCCCCACTACGGATTCGCCACCGTCGCAATATCCGTGGAGGACCTGCTGAAGAGCTACCACGGCGCCCGCATCGAGTGGCCCGACGACACCCAGGCCGCAGCAGAGCAGGACCAGGCCGCGCCCACCGACGACACCGCAGCGCCGGAGGCCAGCGATGCCTGAGAACACGGTCAACGTCACCCTGACCTTCGCGACGAATAGCGCTCCGGCCGTGGTCGCCGCGCGCGTCGTGGACATCGTCGTCGCGGAGGTCGCCGCGCAGCTCACCGCCGCGCGCTGGCACGGCTCCACATGCAACGAGGCACCCGATCCGGCGGCAGCCTGTGCCCACGAGTCATGGGAAGAGACCCCGTTCCAGCTCGCCGACCGGTCTTGGGCTGCTGCTCGCCGGTGCGCCGACTGCGCCCTGGATACGAAAGAAAGAGGCCGCGGCCTGATGCAGAACCTCGATTCCCTTGTCGCCGACCTGCTCGAGCGCTACACCGGCGACGACAAGACCCCAGGCGACGGCGGCCCCGGCCTCATAGCCCGGCTCGACACGCTCGGGCTGCGCACCCGCCAGCCCCGCGACGCCGGCGGACACAGCACGCCCGGATCACGGCCGCCGACTTCGCTCGAGGCCGTGTCCTGGTCGCAGCGCATCAAGACCGAGGCCGTGCAGCTCGACACGGAGCTCCGCCGGTCCTCGCACGGGCAGGCCTGGTACCGGGCGCTGCGCGCGATCCCGCCCGGCGCCGAAGCCGCGGACCGGGTGGGCGAGGTGACCAGCACGGTGAGCCGGTGGCACGGCACTGTCCTCACCGTGCTCGGGCTGCGCGGCCCCTCCGTCCACTTCCGCCACGCCCTGTGCCTGGCCTGCGGACAGCGCACCGTCTACGGGCGCGCCGACGACGACCGGCCCCGCGCCTGGTGCATCAACGACCAGTGCGACGACGGCGAGACCGGGCAGCCGGCCCGCTACGAAGGCACCCGCATGTACCTGCTCACCACGCACGTCACCCAAGGAGAAACCGCGTGACCGCGATCGTTGGACTCGCACAGGACGGCCGGGTCTACCTGGGGGGCGACTCAGCAGGTGTCGCCGGATACTCCCTCACCGTCCGCACCGACGCGAAAGTCTTCACCAACGGGCTCTACGCCATGGGCTTCACGACGTCCTTCCGCATGGGACAGCTCCTCCGCTACGCCTTCCAGCCCCCGCGCCCCAAGGGCGACCTCTCCCGCTTCATGGTCACCACGTTCGTCGACGCGCTGCGCACCTGCCTCAAGGACGGCGGCTGGGCAAAGAAAAACGCCGACCAAGAGGAGGCCGGAACCTTCCTGGTCGGCGTGCACGGGCAGCTGTTCACGATCCACGACGACTACCAGGTGGCCGAGCCGGCCGACCTGTACGCCGCGGTCGGCTGCGGCCACGAGCTCGCGACCGGGGCCCTGTTCGCCACCGCTGGCACGGACATGAAACCGCGCCGACGCATACGCGTGGCGCTCGAAGCTGCCGAGCACGCGTCAGCGGGCGTCCGCGGCCCGTTCAGCTACGTGAGGAAGTGACCACCGTGCTCGAGACACACAGCGGGGCGGTCGTCAGGAGGGGCTCAGTCGCCGGCAGGCGGGGCGCCGGCCTTCCCGGCTTCCTCTTCTTCGCGGGCTTGCCGTGCTGCAAGGACGATCTCGCGGTCCGGGCGCGCCGGCAGGGAAGCTCCGGGCTCGCGCAGGTACCAGGCGATCAGCTCGCGGATCACCGTGGCGCGTTCGGTGCCGAGGCTCTTCGCCGCGGCGTCGAAGTCGTACCACTCGTCACCGATGCGGATCTGGCGAGGCGGGGTCACGTTCGGCATGCGCGCACCGTACCGGGGTGTAGCTACCGGCTGCAATGCTCTCACCTCCCTATGTAGCTACAAAAATCATGAACCAGAGGGTTGCAGTGTAGCTACACTGGACGATAAGATGTAGCTACACAGCAAGTCAAGGGGGCGTCATGAAAGACCAGTTCGGCACCGACTCTCTGTTCCGCTCCATCGACCTGATCGAGCCCGGCGACCTGGTCGTCTACCACGGCACCCTCACGGACCTCCACGGCCTGTGGCTCGCCCTCCCGTGCGAGTGCGCCGTCTGCTTCCGTCTCGATGCGCTGGGCATCGCAGACATCCGCTTCCACCTGGTCGACCCGTGGGGCGAGCTGTCCGGCCCGATGCACGCCCGCCGCGAGTCCATCACCCGCTCGATCGCTAGCAACTGATCCACCGCCCCGGCCGACCGGCCGGGGCACCCAGGGCCCCGTAGCTCAGCGGAAGAGCAAGCGCCTTAAAAACGCGAGGTCGCCGGTTCGATCCCGGCCGGGCCCACTCCCGCACTACCCGGAAGGAACACCATGAGCACCGACGTCAACACCCAGTTCCACAACGAGCGCACCGCCCTCATGCAGGCCATGGGCACCACCCGCCGCGACGACGGCACGCACACAGCGACCGTCGGCTACGACCGGGGCGAAGTGATCGGCAAGGATGGTCTCGACACCACGCTGGGCAGCGCCGCCCTCTACACCACCACACCGGCCTGGCACGGCCTCGGCAACGTCATCCCCGGCGGCATCTCCGACGTGGACGACGTGATCGCACTCGCCGGTCTCGGCTTCGACGTGGAGCGCGTCCCCGCCCTGTACCGGTGGGGCGAGGAACTGCGCCAGCACGACGGCCGCTTCCACACGGTGCGCTCCGACACCGGCGCATCCCTCGGGGTGGTCGGGGCGAAGTACCGGCCGATCCAGAACCGTGAGGGGTTCGGGTTCCTTCAGGAGCTGGTGCGCGACTCCGGAGTGATCTGGGAGTCCGCCGGGGCGCTGCGCGGCGGCCGGAAGGTGTTCATCTCGATTCGCCTGCCGAAGAACGTCACCGTGGACGCCGACGGCATCGCTGACGAGGTGATCCCGTTCATCGCGGTGATCAACTCCCACGACGGGCACTCCCCGTTCCAGTGCGTCACGACTCCGTGGCGGCCGATCTGCGCCAACACGGAGCGGTTCGCCGTCCGTGACGCGTACACCCGCTGGGTTGTGCGGCACACCGCGTCGGCCACGCAGCGGGTCATGGAGGCCCGGCGCACCCTGAAGCTCTCGGTGAGCTACTACGACAAGTGGGCGGCCGAAGAGACCGCGCTCGCCCGGACCGACATGGCGCTGGACGACTTCCACAAGGTGATCGCCGACCTGTGGCCCGTGGACGACGACGCGAAGGACCGCACCAAGAACGTCGCCG
Source organism: Streptomyces sp. NPDC051320 (assembly GCF_040682175.1). Classification (NCBI taxonomy): domain Bacteria; kingdom Bacillati; phylum Actinomycetota; class Actinomycetes; order Kitasatosporales; family Streptomycetaceae; genus Streptomyces; species Streptomyces sp. NPDC051320. The sequence goes on along the minus strand of NZ_JBFBAL010000002.1, from coordinate 125,673 downwards.
CCAAGCGTGTCGAGCACCTGGACGCGATCTTCGCCACGGAGACCCAGCGGGTCGGGCGCACCGCCTACGCGGCAGAGCGCGCCGTCACCGACTACCTGGACCACATCGCACCCCGGCGGCCCGGCAAAACCATGACCGAGGAACTGGCCCGCGCGACGGCCCTCCTGGAGGGCACCGACGACGAAACGAAGTCCCGCGCCCACCAGCGGCTGATGCTCATCCGCCGCTGAGAGACCAGCGGCCGGGCTCGCCCCCATGGCCCGGCCGCTCCAGGGCCGCACCCCAACCCGCCCCGGGGTGCGGCCCACCCCCAGCCAACCTGCGTAGCTCAGCGGCAGAGCACGGGATTTATAGCCCCTTGGTCGCGAGTTCGAATCTCGCCGCAGGTACTCCAACCAGCGTCAACCCGAAGGAGCCCACCATGGGCTACGACATGAGGATCGAAGGCCCGCCGACCGCCGAAGAGGAGGCCAAGGTCCGGGAAGCGCAAGCAGCGTTCGACGCGTCCGTGAAGGAGCGGAACAGCCTCCCGGACAGGCGTCCCGGTGACGACGACGCGGCACAGGAGAAAGTCGACGCCGCGTACGAGGCGTTGCACGCGGCCGACATCTCGTACTTCCGCCTCAACATCTGGGGCATGTCCGACTACCTGTACTACATGCACCAGCTCGGCATGCTCGCCGTGGACTACGACATGCCCAGCTTCCCCCAGCTGCCCGACGGCATCACCTGGGACGACATGGAAGCCGCCGAAGCGCCTCCCGGCGACGGATCGAGCCTGCCCGTCAAGGCCGAAGCCGTCGCCCACCTGAAGGCGCGTGAGGCCCACGTCGCATGGCACCCCGAGCCGGCCTTCGGCATAGCCCAGCACAAGTTCGGCAGCAACGACGGCTGGCTGGTCACCCCGCAGGAGATCAAGGCCGCGCTGGAGAGCTACCGCACGCACAGCGGCGACGAAGTGAAAGTCATCGTCGGCACCGGCGAAGGCCGGCTCGAGTACTGGCTCAAGTGGATCGCCTACCTGGAGCGCGCACAGCACCGTGGCGGATTCCGCGTCTGGTGACGCACTGACTCTCACCCCTGAACCGCCCGGCGGCCGGACACGCGACCCACGCACCCGCGCATCGACTCGCTTCCCGCCGCCGGGCCCCAACCGGAGAACACCATGCAGAAACCTGACACCGTCACCATCCCCACCGCCACGGCCGCCGCCTTCACCGAATCGTGGGGAACCCTGCTCGCCAACCGGGTCGGCCCGCTCCTCACGTGCGGGGAGGTCGAAGACGTCGCCGAACTCCTGCGGGCGCTCGGTCAGGAACCCCTCGCCGGTGTGTGGATCGCCGAACACGCCACCGCCGACGACAAAGAAGACCTGCACTGGCTCGGCACGGCGCACGCCACCGAGCCGACCCCGGCGCAGCCGTGAGCGCCGAACCCGCCACCGCTGCGCCGCTGTCCATCAGCGAGCGGCGCAGCGTCGTGCGCCAGCTCTCTGACCAGCGGCTGAGTGCCCGCGCCATCGCAGCCAAGCTCGGAGTTGGGAAGGACACGGTGCGCCGCGACCTCGAGGCCCTGCGCCAGGACCCGCCGCCCCCTGCGCCGACCGGCGCACCGGTGGCGTGCGCCGACCAGGTCACCGTGGCGTACGACGACAAGCTGCGCGCCGACCTGGCCGTGCTCGCCGAGGCCGGCCTGAGCCCAGAGGGCGCAATCCGCTTCGCCGTGGGCATCGTCTCGTACTCCTACCGCGCCGCCTGGGAGCGCGGGATTTGCCCGCGCGGGGTGGCACCTCTCATCCGTACGACTACCGCCCGCCCGGGCAGCCAGAAAGAGGCGACCGCATGAACCACCGCCAGTACCCGGACGTGGACCGCGCCCTGGACCAGCTCGAGCGCGGCCGGCTGCGCAACACGCGTCCCGGCTTCCCGCTCATCGATGAGGCGATGTTCTTCGGCCAGCTGCCGCACTGGCAGAAGGCGTTCCTCGCCGCGCAAGGCATCCTCAACCGTGCGTACGGCAAGAGCGCCATCACCGCCGCCCTCACGAAAGAGGCTGTGGCGGCCGGTGAGCACGTCCACGTCGCCGGCCGCGACGGGATGCGCTGCGCCGGGGGAGACGACGACTGCACCACGCTTTCGGGCCGCCCGCTCGTGATCGCCCGCGCCGTAGAGACCTGCTCTGCTTGCCCGTCCATGTGGGACGCCTGGACGACCGGCGGCCAGTACCTCTACCTCCGCTACCGATCCGGGATCGGCACCGTCGACGCCTACGACAGCCCCGACAGCGAGCAGTGGACGGAGATCCCCACCGGCCGCGTAGCCCGCTTCGGAGAGCCCAGCATGGACGGCTGCATGAGCCTCGAAGACTTCTGCGTTCGGGCCGGCCTGGAGCTCGCGGAAGATCTGGAGGCCCGATGACCGTGCATAGATTCCTCGCCACCGCCCCAGTCGGGCCGCGTATGGACATGTGGGCGGCCACCGCGGCCTGCGCCAACTGGCTAGAGGGCCGCGAGAACGGCGACCGCGGTGAGACCTGGCTCGTGATGGTCCCCTCCGACCACGCAGAGGACTTCGTGACCGCCGGGGCCGCCGCCGGCGTCACGGTTGAAGAGATCCAGGGCGACGGCGACGAAGAAAACTACGTGCTGCGAGCCGGCGAGCCCGGGACAGGATGGCGGCCATGAACATCCTCCTGTCCGGCATCGTCGGGTCCACCGCATACGGCCTCGCCCGGGAAGGCTCCGACGTGGACCGGCTCGGCATGTTCGCCGCGCCCACCGAAGACTTCCACGGCCTGCACCGGCCGAAGGAGTCGCACGTCACCACCGCACCGGATTCCACCCTGCACGAAGCAGCGAAGTGGTGCCGCCTCGCCCTGGGTGGCAACCCGACCGTGATGGAACTCGTCTGGCTGCCCGACGACCTGTACGAGGTACGCACCCCCCTCGGTGACGAGCTGATCGGCATACGGGCGTCCCTGCTATCCGCGAAGCGGGTCCGCGACGCCTACCTCGGCTACGCCACCCAGCAGTTCAAGCGGCTCTACGACCGGGGCGACGGCTCGTTCTCCGCCGACACCCGCAAGCGCACCGAGAAGCACGCCCGGCACCTGCGCCGGCTGTGCCACCAGGGCTACGAGCTGTACGCCACCGGCAAGCTGACCATCCGCGTCGACGACCCGCAGGAGTACTTCGAGTTCGGCGAGGAAGTAGCCGCGGACGCCATGGCCGCCCTGCCGATGCTCCAGCAATACGAGACCGCATTCGACGAGACGCGCAGCGCGCTGCCCGAGCAGCCAGATGAGGCGCCGGCGGAAGCATGGCTGCGCCGTGTGCGCACCCACTACTACACGGAAGGCGGACGGTCGTGACCGTAGACCTGGTGCAGTTCCTCCGCGACCGGCTGGACGAGGACGCGCGGATGGCGCGCCCCGCCACTCCAGGCCCGTGGACGTACAACCTGGGGAAGCAGTGGCATGCCCCAGAGGACCTGGCGGCGCGTGCAAACGGCGAGGAGTTCGTCAGAGCTGGCTCGCTGGACAACCCGATCTGCGTTGCGGCCACCGGCCCGGCCGACGACCCGCAGAGCATCGCCGACGCCATCCACATCGCCCGCCAAGACCCGGCCCGCGCACTGCGCGAGGTCGAAGGGAAGCGGCGGATCATCGATGAGACGTGGGGCGGCCCGGATCACGACGACATGTGGCGATTTCACATTCAACTCCTTGCCCTCACGTACGCCGACCACCCGGACTACCGGCAGGAGTGGCGGCCGTGATCTACCTGCTCTGCGCCGGCCTCTCCCTCGTGGCATGGCCGCTCCTGCTGCTCGCCGTCATGCTCGGCTGCGCCTGGAACCGAGACGCGTCAACCCGCAGCGCGCCGTGGCCCTCATGAGGAAGGCCGACCGATAACCGGGCCCCAGGACCCTCGCTGGGAGTGGGTCCACATCCCCGAGGTCGGCAACGAAAACCTGTGGATCAAGGGACGCTGCAACCACCTCACACCCATCCCCGTCCGCTCCCAGCCGACCGGCGAGCTTGTGGCGTACCTCTGCCCCGACTGTGACGCCCAACTTCCCTTGGAGTATCAGGCATGAGCGATTCAACTGCCCTCGGTGACCGAATGAAGCGGCACGAGGCTGCCTACCGGGTATTGCTTCCCCGGCGCACCTACGGCCTGATCCGGCTCGACATACGGGCCGCCCACTCCTACCTGCGCGGCGCCACCAGGCCTTACGACCTCGAGTTCATGGCCGACATGGACGCCGTGGCCGAAGCGCTCTGCCAGGAGATCACCGGCACAGCGTTCGCCTACACCCAGTCCGACGAGATCAGCCTGCTCGTCACCGACTTCGCCACCGAGCAGACAGAGCCCTGGTTCGAGGGCGTCGTCGCCAAGCAACTGACGATCGCGGCCTCGCTCGCCACCGCGGTACTCAACGAACGCCGGCCCGGGCGCCGTGCCCTGTTCGACGCCCGCCTGTTCACGCTGTCCGACCCGGTGGAAGTGGCGAACTACTTCCTGTGGCGCCAGCGCGACGCCGTACGCAACAGCATCAGCATGGCCGCGCAAGCCCAGTTCTCCCACCGGCGGCTGCACGGCGTATCCAGCAAGGGCATGCAGGAACTCCTCTGGACCGAAACGCGCATCAACTGGAACGACTACCCGGGCGGATGCAAACGCGGCCGCACCGCCGTACGCCACACCGGGGAACGCGAGACCACCTACACCGACAAGCGCACCCAGGAGCAGCAGACCGTCCTCGCCATACGCTCCTGGTGGCAGTCCAACGCTGCGCCCCACTTCACCACCAGGCCGGACCAGTGGCTCGCCCGGGCCATCCCCGTACTGCCGCGCCTCGCTTCCAGCGACTGACGGTCGCGTAATCACACTTTCATCACAACTGCTCCACTCAGTCCTCATGGCGAGCACAATCAATCAGCCCCATGCCCAACTTGGTCATGTCCGGCCGTCGTTGACCGCCCGCCACACCATTGCGAGGACCCTCATGAAGCACATCCCGCGCGCGGCGGCTCTGGCCGTCGCCGGCGCCCTCGTACCGCTTGTCGTCGGCTGCGCCAGTCACCAGCAGGGCAGAGCCGAACGTGCCGATCACCGGCCCACCGCCACAACGAGCAAGAGCGCAAGCAGCCCAGATTGCGGCCCGGAGTCCAATCTCTCGCAGAGCGACTGGATGGACCAATGTGCTGACAGCACCCCGACGGCCGACGACCAGCCCCAGACGGAACTCGCCATCGGTGACGCCTTCGCCTTCAACGACGGCGTCAAGGTCACTGTCAGCTCCTTGCGCGAGATCACCTCGTACGGCGAATGGGACGACAAGCCAGGCGCCGGCCAGACGGCCTTCCGCGTCACGTGGACCATCTCCAACGGCACCGACAAGCCTCTGGATCTCGATCAATGGGGCGAGAGCGAAGAGGGGGCCACCAGCGGCGGTCAAGTCGACATTCTCTCGGTCGAGAAGGGTTCGCGCCCGATGGCCGGCCGGATAGCACCGGGAAAAGCCGGGACCTTCACTGACGAGGGCGCCATCAACGACAGAGACGGCAAGGAGATCGTCGTCACGGTGACTCGCATGGACGACGACGCCGACATGTTGGCCGAAGACCCACACTGGACAGGAACGATCAAGTGAACAGACCTACCGCAACGCGGGGCCGACACCATTTCGTTGCCGTCACCGCCCTGCTCCTGGCGGCTGCCGCCGCCGGCTGCGCCAGCGGCGACACGACTGAGGCCAAGCCGAAGGCCTCTGCCAGTCCGACCGCGTCCCCGTCACAGACCTACGACGTCTACGACTGCAAGGCCCTCATGGAGCGCGGCTACGCAGCGGGCAAGGTCCGGGACGTGTCCCATGACCCCGAGTGCAAGGCACTCACGCGTGACGAGTATGTGGCGGCCGTGGGCGACGTAGTAGCCGGACACAAGGACGACATCATGGCCGATGCCGCGAAAACCCTCGTCTGGGATGAGGCATGGGATTCCGAGACCGCGGCACGGCAGAAGCTGGTCTGCGACCGGCTGAACGCTGACGGCGCCGAAGTCGTGGGCCAGGAGATGAAGGACGCCGCGGGCAACGACTCGTCAGGCGACGAAGTCAAGATGGCGCAGTACTTCCTGGACGAGAAATGCTGACGCCCGCCGCGATCACTGGTCACCTTCGCCTAGCGCGGGAGCGCGCCCAGTTGACGCAGCATGCTGAGGTCGTCACGTATGGCCCAGCGTTCCGCGATGCGCCCGTCAACCAGGCGGTAGGCGAAGGCCACGTCCCTGGCGTAGTCGCCGCTCGGTGCCGGGAAGCCCAGGAAGTCGCCGCCGGCCCAGTGGCCCGCCCGTACGCCGAACTGCACCACCAGGTCGTTCTCCGCGACAATGAAGGACTCACGAAAATGGTCGTCGTGAAAGGTTCGCGCCATCGTGGTCAGGAACTCCCTGGTCCCGGCGAGCCCAGCCGGGCGTCCCGGGGCCAGCGCGTGATTGACCATGTCCGGCGTGCACAGATCGTCCAATTGGCTGACGTCGCGGTTGCGGACAAGATCCTCGAAGCGTGCCACGACCCGCTTGTTGATCTCGATGTTCATGAGTCCACCTCTGCCGTTGGCCCCCAGTCGGTCTTGAGAGCCCCGCTCGCCTAACACGCTGCGAGCGTGCCCAAGCAACAAGCTCTCATCGACGCTCGGCTCGTGCCAGGCGGGGGCTGGTGCGGCGTACATCGACGGCTTGAGCTGAGGACATGTTCCGGACGTGGCCATTCAGCGCGCCCATCCGATGTCGAGCACCTGGATCCCGTCCCGGTGCGCCACGTAGGAGATCCAGGAGTACCGGCCGAACGCTTCGCTCAGCTCTTCGCCGCCGGCGGCCGGCCACCGAGCTGGATCTGCTCGGACGGCCGCGATCAGCGCGAGGGATTCCCGCCGCGCGGCCACCGTGGGCAGTTCCTCGAAGACCTGCGCCGCCAGCCAGTCCAGCTCCATGCCCTGCTGCATCATGCCCCCCGTGATCGAGTGAGAGCAGCAGGGTAGGGCCGAACACGGCTTGGCCGCTCGCCCTGTGGATAACCCCTCGCTACGCCCTCACCCGCGTCACGGTGACCGTGACGTGCCGGGTCGTCCCGGCCAGCACTTCCACCGTCACCCCGGCCATGCACGTCGTGTACGCCTCACCGTCGGCTGTGCGCGCCCGCCGCCCAGGCCCCAGATCCGGGAGCAGCCGGCCCAGGTGGGTGCGCAGCGGTACGGTCAGCGCCCGGGAACGCATGATCCGCCCGTCCGGGAGGCGCACCACCACGTGCGTGGGCCGTGCCGGGACGCCCATGTAGCCAACGACCGCAGCGTCCACCGTGTCCGCATGTCTTAGCTTTCGCCATTCACGCCTGCCGCTCGGATACTTGCTGGTCAGCCGCTTGATGACCAGACCTTCGATGCCCTGTTCCCGGAGCACTTCGAACCAGATCCGTGCCTGCTCCGGGTCGGTCGTCATCGAGGTCGGCTGGAGCGGCGGACCGAGCGGCGCCAGCACCTCGAGCAGCAGCGCGCGCCGCTCCGAGTACGGGAGCCGGCGGACGTCGACGCCCTGGTGCTGGAGGATGTCGAACGCCGCGTACGAGGCCGGGAGCTCCCGAGCGAGGACGTACCCGCGCGCTGGCCCACTCGCCGCGCGCTGCTGCACCGCACCGAAGTCGAGCTGGCCGCCACGGTAGATGACGATCTCACCGTCCAGGATCACGCCCGACTGCAGCTGCATCCCCGCCTTCGCCAGGTCGATCCACGCTGACGTGATCACCCTGCCGGTCTTGGAGCGCAGCACCACATGGTCCGCGGTCCGCTCGAGTGTCGCCCTATGGCCGTCCCATTTCGGCTCGTACGCGAGGCCGGGCTCGGTCGGTAGCTTGTCGACGGCCAGTGCCAAGGCCACGTCGATCGACGGTTCCATGCGCGGCTCACGCGGCCTCGTAGCGATGGGCACGCCCGCCACGCCACTTCACCCAGGCGTCGTCATCGAGCATGTCCTCGGCATCCGGAAGTCCCGCCCGGCGCAGGAACTCGATCACGTCGCGGTCGCTGTGCGCCAGCCCGACGATCTGCCCGCGCACAGTGACCCGCCGACCGCCAGAGCCCGCAGGCGGGTGCACGACTACCGGTGCGCCGTCCATTCCTCCAGGATGCGCCTATTGCCTGGTCACAGCAGCCCGAGCGCGGTATCCGGACGGCACCGCTCGCACGGCACGACGCCTTCCTCCGTGATCGCCCTCATCGCCTGCTCACGGCTGACCGGCCGGATCCGCACGTGATCGACCCGGAGCCCCCAGCACACCTCCGAGTAGGCCCCGAGCATGGTGTGCACCGTGGCCGGCCCCGACCCCACCCCGCGCTGCACAATCCATTCCGGCGGTGGCTGGGCTTCCCGCTCCTGCCGCGCCTGCGCCTCGCTCAGCCGCCGCTCAGCGTCCGAGATCCACCGCTGGGTGCGCTCAAGGTCACCGAGCTGCACCCGCTCGAGGAAACGCAGCGCGGCCAAGCGCGCGGCGGCAGATTGAACAGTATCGGACACATGTTCGAGTCTAATCAGCGGGCCGCGCCCGCGCCGCACAAGGCGGTCTCACCGCCCGACTGCGCCCCGGCCCTCGATCGTGGCTGCGATGTCAGTGCCGGCTCATACGGTGAGACTCCGAGCTGCTGGCGCTACTCGGACCACAGCCCCGCCCGAGTTCTCCCGGACGGGGCTGCTCCGTGCGCGGATACCACCCCGCGCAGCTGCGTGACCCTCCAAGGCACTACGCCAGCACCGCCACCGTACGAGTGCAGCGCTGCTGCAACGCTTCAGAATCACGGAGTCCGACGAATTCGCGCCGCCGATCACCCCACCATCACTGCACCCAACGCCGACCGGACGCACGCCCATTGTCAGACCCTCGTGCGATGCTGCGCTTCATCTCTTACCGAAGGGAGGTGAGTTGGATGTCGAAGAAGCAGCAGGCGGCTGTCGTCATGGTCATGGCCCTCGTTGGGCAGGCGTACCTCAGCAAGGTCGCCAAGCAGCAGGGCGCCGCGCTCGGTCTGTCCGTCGTGGCGATCAGCCTCGTGGGCTACGCCGTGAGCAACGCCCTCGCGTAGCCGAGTCACCAGGGCCCCGCCCTCCCCGACCCCATCAGGGAGGCCGGGGCCCTGGTCTCGCGCATCGGGAACGTACCCGCTACGCCTCACATCACTACCAGAACCCACAAGGAGCGAAATGAGCCTGGAAGACCACACCAAGAGCAACAACAAATACGAGTCGCAGAAGGCCGCAGCGAAAGCGATCCTTGACGCGGTCACCGCGCAGGTCGACGTCGTCACCGCAGCGGGAGGCGGCCCTGACATGATCGGCCCCCGCCTCAAGAGACTCGCCGAGGTCTACGCCCTCGTTGTCCACGGGAAGCCTGACGCCTGACAGATCCAGCCTGACGCCCCGCCGTCCACCCGGACGACGGGGCGTCATCGCGCTCAGTCTTCGTCGTCGTACAGCTCAGAGAAGGAGCGCCGGGCAACGCCGCCGGCGTAGGCCACCAGGTGGGCCGTCTCCTGCGGTGTCAACGGACGCGGGTCGCGCAACCCTTCGGCGAATCCGGCGGCCATCTGCCGGCCGAGGTGTTCCAGCGCGGCCCGGTCCCGGCCGGCGACCGTCGGGCCCATGCCCAGTAGACGGCGGATCAGACGATGCATGCGGCCAGCATGGCACGCCCAACCGGACGGGCACACTGGATACGTGATGACCTATGGCCAGGACCTCCGCACCGTGCTGCTCTTCGGCCGGCGCTACTGGTGGGACCGCCTGCCAGACGGACACCTCACCCTGCGGCGCGCCGCCTGGAGGGCGTCATGAGCATCCGCCTAGTCGACGGCCGGCCCATGCAGTGCAAGCACATCCCCGACGACGTGTTCCTCGAGGCTGTCCGCCGCACGCCCGGCACGGGCGGCTCCAACAACTGGCGCATGCGCTGGGAGGTACAGGCCGCCCTCGAGGCGCAGCTCGGTCACATCCCAGAGCGCCTCTTCCTAGCCAAGGCCCGCCAACTGCACGACGCGCGGAAACTGGGTGGCTGCATGTGTGGCTGCCGGGGTGACTACCACCTGACCGAGGAATGCCACGACGGATACTGCTGCCGCCCCATGCCCAGCAAGGCGTCGACATGACCGCGCCCACAGGCCGGGACGGCCGGCTCCTGGTCACCACCGACATGGCCGCCTACTCGCTCGGCATGAAGCCCGCATCCTTCCGCGGGTGGGCCGTGCGCCACCAGGTGCGCCCCGCAGGCCGCCGGCCGAACCCCAACGGCGGCCAGGCCGCCGCTCTGTGGGACCTGGCCGACATCGCTCAAGCCCTTGACCAGAAGAAGACCGCAGCTTGACGCCCGACTGATCCGCAGCGCATGATCAGTCAGAGTGCACGTACTACCTCCTGAGCCCGGCCACAGCGCCGGGCTTCGGCATGTGCGGAGGTGGACACCATGGCCACCACCCCGGACATCGCACGGCGCACAGCACTCGGACGCAGCGGCACGCAGTGGCTCGCCGTCCAGGCCGCGGTGTTCGCCGAAGAGACGCACTGCTGGATCTGCCGGGCCTGGGTGAACCCTGACCTACCCGGCAGCACCCACCCCATGGCGCGCACCGTCGACCACGTCAACCCGCTGTGGCTCGGAGGCGAGCCGCTGGAGCGGGCCAACTGCCGGCTTGCGCACCGCCGCTGCAACACCATCCGGGGCAATCAGATGCGGGCGAAGGCCCGGCCCCGTCCCTGCTACACCGTGCCGGCCAGCGCCCTGTGACCACCACCCGCCGGCCTGCCACTGCTAGGTGCCTGGCCTCCGACCATGGTCATCGATCACCAGCTCTCGATCTTCATTGATCATCAAGCCAATGATCATGATGGTGCGACGTGATCAAGCATCGTCGCAGGTCAGAATGTGATCAACGGCCAAGGGCGATGATCGAGACCTAAGCGATCAAGCATAACCGCAGGTCAGGGCCATGATCGGCGCTCGGCCCTACCGTTTTGGATCTTTTGGTTCAGCCGGCTTTTGACCCCGCCCCCACCGAAAACTCCTCCCCCCCGTTCATTTTTGAGGGGGAGGCCAGCCTTCTTGGAGGCTCTTCTTGAGTGAGGATTTCCCGGTCGGTCTCGGGGAGCGGGGCCAGCGGATGTGGCGTGAATCCCTGGGCTCCTGGTCGCTCACTCCTGCGCATCTGGTGCTGCTGGAGGAGGCCTGTCGTACTGCGGACCGACTCGATCTGCTTAACGCCATCATCCTGCGGAGTTCAGCTGAAGTCAACAGCGGTGCGGCCGAATTCGCCGTAATTGCTGGGCAGTTGGCCGAAGTCCGGCAGCAATCGTCGACGCTCAAGACGCTTCTCGCTGAGATCCGGCAGGGTCAGAGCGGCGCAGCCCCGGCTCCGAGTGTGGAGGGCAAGGGTGTCGCGGACCTCACGGCGCGGATCAAGAAGCGGCGCGGCCAAGCCCCGGGTTGAACTCATCCCGCCGTACGCGTACACCCTCGGCCCCGAGGCACGCGAGCTTGCAGAGCGGGCAGGCCTGGTCCTCGATCCGTGGCAGTGCGACGCGATCGACCTGATGCTCGCTGTCCGCGAGGACGGCAAGTGGGCGTGCTACGAGTGCGCTGAGATCGTTGCCCGGCAGAACGGCAAGGGCGCGATCCTCGAGGCGCGAGTCCTCGCGGGGTTCCTGCTGCTGGGCGAAGAGCTCATCATGTGGTCCGCCCACGAGTACAAGACCAGCATCGAGGCGTTCCGTCGGTTCAGGAATCTGCTGAGCAGGCTCGGTAAGCAGGTCGGCAACAACGAGAATCTGCTCGAAGTCGACGGCATCCGCATCAAGATCAGCAACACCAACGGCGAAGAGGGCTTCGAGCGCCTCGACACGAACGCGCGCATCAAGTTCATCGCCCGGTCGAAGAGCTCGGGCCGCGGGTTCTCCGGGGACCTGGTCATCATCGACGAGAGTTTCGCGTACAGCCTCCTGCAACAGGACGCGCTGATGCCGGCGATGGCGGCCCGGCCGAACGCTCAGATCATCTACACCAGCTCGCCGCCCCTGGACGGCGTGTCCGGCGAGGTGATGTTCAAGCTGAAGAAGCGAGCCGACGCAGGAGGGGACGACTCGCTGGGCTGGCGCGACTGGGGCGTCGACGGGGACCTGGACCACCTCGACAAGATCGACCTGGACGACCGGCGGCTGTGGGCGGCATCCAATCCGGCACTCGGCATGCGGCTCACCGAAGAGACCATCCTTCGGGAACGCCGGTCGATGGGCGACAAGGGGTTCGCACGGGAGCGGCTGTGTATCTGGCCGCAGGTGTCCCAGGGCAGTGTCGTCGTCGACGCTGCGGCGTGGGCGCGGCTCGCTGATCCGGACTCGAGGCGCACGGGCGGCATGGCGATCGGCGTGGACCTGTCCCCGCTGCGGGACTACGCCGCGATTTGCGTGTACGGGATGCGTGATGACGGCCTGGGGCATGTGCAGCTGGCGGACTACCAGCCGGGCTCGAAGTGGCTCATCCCACGCCTGGTCGAACTGCGGGACACGCTGGGGCCCGTAGCGGTCGCCATGGGGCGCGGCACGCATGCGTTCCTCACTACCGAGCTCGATAAGGCTGGCTTCGTCAAGCCGGAGGATGCCGATGCGCCTGAGCTCGGAGACCTGGCTGTGACGAACGCCGTCGACATGGCGGCGGGGGCGGGGCAGATCCTCGAGGCCGTGCGCGATCAGACGTTCCGGTACGTGCCGAACCGGCACCTGGACGTCGCGGTCGCCGGCGCGAAGACCCGTTCCACCGGCGACACGATCGCCTGGACCGTGAAGGGCGCCGACATCGACATCAGTCCGCTGGTGGCCATGACGCTCGCCCGGTGGTCCTACGAGACCCGCTCCCACCTCCTGGCGGAAGCGCAGTACGACGTCCTCAGCTCGATTTTCTAGGAGGACGCCCCGTATGGACCTTCCCAAGGATCTGGTGGTCAAGAAATTCGGCTACATCGTGCCGGTGAGCGCTCAGCAGCTCCTGGACGCAGGGCTCCCGCTGCTCCCCGGCATGGAGCCTCCCGCTGAGCCTGTCCGGCGGCCGTGGCAGGTGCGGGCGCGCTTCGCCTGGTCGCAGTTCGTGTGGAACACCCGACGGCGTGTCGGGTTCTGGATCGCCGACTACACCCCCGATGACGAGGATTGGTAGGCGGACGTGGAATTCTGGCGGCGTTTGACCCGGCGCAAGCCTGCACGGCCTCCGCAGCAGGGTGACGGCGGACCAGTCCTGGTGGGCGACACCTGGATGGATGCCCGGGGACACCGGCCGGCGCCGGGAGCTTGGACACGGGCCGCGGTGACGTGGCGCGCCCGGATCGGCAGTGCGACGGGGGCGCTGCGCCGGGCCGGGGGGTGGCTGGCCGGTGTCGAGTCCCGGTCGGTGGAGAAGCGGGCGATCACGTCGGTGCCGTGGGGGCGTGGCGAGGATGCGTCGCCGCTGGGTGGGGCGGTCAGTTCCGAGCGGGCGATGCGGCTGTCCGCGATGTGGGGTGCGGCGCGGGTCCTGTCGACGAACCTCGCGTCTGTGCCGATCCTCCAGTACCGGACGATGAGCAGCCGTCAGCAGCAGCTGCCGCTCTCTCCGCTGTTCCAGAATCCTTCGTCGCAGGGGACGTTGCACGACTGGGTGCAGCGCGCCGTGATGAGCATGGTGCAGCACGGCAACGCGGTCGGGTTCATCACGGCCCGGGACTACTACGAGTACCCGACGCAGATCGAGTGGCTGCCGCGTGACTGGGTGAACGTCATCGACTCGATGCCGTACGGGCGGGGCTCCTTCGTCAACCCGATCTGGTACGTGCTGGGCCGGGAGGTCGACCCCCAGGACATCGTGCATATCCCGTGGATCGCGGTGCCGGGCAGGGTGTGGGGGCTGTCCCCGATGGGGGCGTTCGCGAAGGCTGTGAGTACGGGCCTGGCGGCGCAGGACTACACGGATACCTGGTTCAACTCCGGGGGAATGCCGCCGGGGACGTTCAAGAACACCACGCAGACGGTCAACCAGGAGGAAGCCGCGATCGTCAAGGCGCGGGTGGTCGACGCCATCCGGAGCCGGCAGCCGATCGTGTACGGCAAGGACTGGGAATACAGCGGCATGTCGCTCCCGGCCGGGGAGATTTCCTTCGTCGAAACGATGCGGCTGTCCGCGACGCAGATCGCCACCGTGTACGGGGTTCCGCCCGAGCTGATCGGCGGCGAGACGGGCGGCTCCATGAGCTACAGCAGCCCGCAGCAGCGCGAGATCGAGCTGATCCAGCTCAGCCTGCTGCCCTGGCTGTCGAAGTTCGAAGAGCACCTGTCGAAGCTCCTGCCGCGGGGCCAGTGCGTGAAATTCGACGCGGACCAGCTGATCCGCCTCGACCCTCTCACCCGGTGGGAGATGTACGAGAAGGCCCGGCTGATCGGCGGCATGAACATCGACGAGATCCGCGGCAAAGAGAACTTGCAGCCGCTGCCCGACGGCCAGGGCGCCGACTACACGCCGCTGCCCATCCAGGCCGGCGTCAACGTGTCCGTTCCGCCGGTCCGCAGCGACGACGGCGACTCGGACCGGCTGCGGCTCATCCATAAGCGCACCAGCTGAGCACGCCCTTACAGGGCGCCCCATCACCTATCCCCGACCACAGAAACGCCGGAATTCGGCGGACTCATCACGCCCCGGGAGGCACCGTGGACATCGAGCGCCGATACACATCCGGCGACACTGGCAAGGCTGAACTGCGCGCCGACGGCGACACTCAGCGCATCGGCGGGTACGCGGCGGTCTTCAACCGCAACAGCCGCAACCTCGGTGGGTTCATCGAGGTTGTCGACCCGATCGCCTTCAACCAGTCCCGCGGGGACGGCTGGCCGGACGTCGTCGCCCGCTACAACCACGACGACATGGCGCTGCTCGGCACCACCGCGGCGGGAACGCTGCGGATGGGCCTGGACGGGTACGGCCTCGTCTACGAGGTCGATCCGCCCTCGAGCATGGCGCACATCACCGAGCTGGTGCAGCGCGGCGACATCCGCAAGTCGTCCTTCGCGTTCCGCACCGTGTCCGACGACTGGGGCACCACCGACCAGGGATACCCGCTGCGCCGGCTGACCGGTGTGCAGCTGGTCGACGTCGCACCGGTGAACCGGCCCGCCTACAACGACACCTCCGCCGGCCTGCGCTCGCTCGCTACGAAGTTCGAAGCGGATCTCGAAGAGGTCCGGTCGATGGCCGAAACCGATGAACTCCGCCGCTTCTTCGTCCGCACGGACGGTAAGGCAGCGAAGAAGCCTGCGAAGAAGGGCATGTTCGGACCCGCCGCCGCGGCGGCGCTCCTTGCCCGCAGGCAGGACCCGTACGCCTGAGCCGTACGCGCAGCACAAAGTCCCCCGCCGACGCGGGGGCGGCACGCCGTCCTTGGACCGCGTAGCCGCGCCGTCACGGCGCCGACTTGGGATTCCCCGGTCGGTGGCCGCGCTGGGTGCGGTGAAGCACACAACGGGCCGGGTGTGACACGAGGCAGTGATCAGCGGACCGCCGGTTGCGTGAAGGCGCCGGCCACCGACACCCGCAGGGGTGTGGGACCGCGAGGGCTCCCGTTCGAGATCGATTCGAATGGACGGGAATTCCCATGTCTGAAATGGTCAACCGGCTGCGCGAGCGGCGGAACACGGTCTGGGAGCAGGCCAAGGGCATCGCCGACCGTGCTGCGGAGGAGAACCGCAACTTTTCCGCTGAGGAGCAGGGCCAGTGGGACGCCCTGAACGAGGAAATCAACCAGCTCGACACGCGCATCAAGTCGGCGCTGGACACCGAGCAGCGCGCGAAGGACACCGACGACGCGTTCAACCGCCTGCACGGCAAGGGCGGCAGCGGCGGCAAGGCACCGCAGGGCGGTCAGGGCGGCCAGGGTGGCACGGTCGCGCAGCGCGGCGGCCAACTCGCTCCGCAGGACCAGTCGGAACTGCGTGAGTGGATGCGCGGCGAGGGCCCGCGGTTCTACGACGTGCGCCCGGACGGCCCGGTCCACTGGGGCGGCCTCCAGCAGCGTGCTCTGAGCATCGCGACGGCCACCGCCGGTGGCGACACGGTGCCCACCTCGTTCTACGACCGGCTGGTGCAGCACCTGATCCAGAACTCCGCGATCATGCAGTCGGGTGCGACGGTCCTCAACACGGCCTCCGGGGAGACCATCCAGGTCCCGAAGACCACCGCCCACTCCTCGGCATCGATCGTCACCGAGGGTGGCACGATCGGCGAGTCGGACCCGGCGTTCGGGCAGGTCCCGCTCGGTGCCTACAAGTACGGCGCTCTCATCCAGGTCTCGCGTGAGCTCCTGGACGACACCGGCGTCGACCTCGAGGGCTACCTGGCCATGCAGGCCGGGCGGGCGCTGGGCAACGCGTTCGGTGCGCACGCCATCTCTGGCAGCGGCACCGGCCAGCCCCGAGGCGTCGTCACCGACGCCACGGTCGGCGTCACCGGTGGCACGGGTATCGGCGGTGCGTTCTCCTCGGACGACATCATCGACCTGTTCTTCTCGGTGATCGCCCCTTACCGGCGCTCCCCGGCGTCGGTGTGGATGATGGCGGATTCCTCGATCGCCGCGGTCCGCAAGCTGAAGGACACGACTGGCCAGTACATCTGGCAGCCGGGCCTTCAGGCCGGCGTCCCGGACACGATCCTGGGCAAGCCGGTGCTGACCGAGCCGAACGTCGCCGCGGTGGCGACCGCCGGGAAGTCGGTCGTCTTCGGCGACATGTCGCAGTACTTCGTCCGCATGGTCGGCGGGGTGCGCTTCGAGCGTTCCGACGACTACGCCTTCAACTCGGACATGGTCACCTTCCGGGCGCTGCTGCGCGCGGACGGGGCCCTGGTCGACCTGACCGGCGCCGTCAAGACGTTCGCCGGCGCGGCGAGCTGATCCTCCAGTGCGGGCGTTCCCCAACGGGCGCCCGCACTGGTGCATCTGTTGAACCCCATCCTTCTGTTCCGCTGATCCGCCTCGGCAGAAAGGGCACCCCATGCCTCAGCCCACCGTCCTCAACGCGGCGACCGGCCAGTGGGTGCACGCCGCGGCCATCACCGACCCGTCCGCCGGCGCCTCGATCGACATCCAAGGCCGCGCAGCGATGGTCGCGATCCTCGCTGCGCTGCGCAGCGCAGCCGTGATCGGCGGCGCGACGCACCTGAATGCGAGCTACGGGTGGAACGCCACGATGCGCAAGATCGTGCTCGGGCCGGCCATCACCGCTCCGTCCGGCGGCACCACCACCGATGGGCCGGCGCGTACGGCGATCGGCTCCGTCCTCACGGTGCTGCGCAACACCGGAATCGTCGCCGGCGGAACCCGCGGCCCGGCCTTCGTCTTGGACGCCCCGGAGCACCAGCTCGCCGCGGGCGCCGCTATCACCGCTCTCGCCGTCGACGGCAGCGCGGACGATGAGCTGCGCACCGCTCTGAACAGCGCGCTCGTAGCCATGCGCAGCGCCGAACTGATCGCGTAGGAGACGCAGATGAAGGTCCGTATGAAGGTCGACGTCTCGGGGTCCCATGACGGGAAGCCCTGGCCGCGCCACGGCGAGGTCACTGACGTCTCGGACAGTGAGGGCGCGGACCTGTGCCGGGCCGGTCTCGCTGAGCCTGTCACCGAGACGGATCCCAAGGCCGAGACGGCTACCGGCCCCGAGCAGTCGGAGACGGCCGCGGTCTCCGAGAAGGACACGGAGAAAGCCGTCGTGGAAGAGCCGCAGAAGGTCGGCCTGACCACGCAGACCGCTCCCGCCGCGGCCAAGAAGACGGCTCCGGCGAAGACGGCCGCGAAGAAGACCGCACCGCCGGCAGCGAAGTAACGCCCGCTGATGGCGATCATCACGCTGGCGCAGGCCAAGGCCCAGCTCGGCATCGACCCCGATGACACGAGCGACGATGACGAGCTCCAGCTCTACCTCGAGGCCGCGACCATCGCAGTGGAGAAGGCACGCGGCCAGGTCATCGACGTCCGCCCGGTCATCGATGACCTCGACCTGACCGGGGCGGCCACCTTCGTGCTGCGCAGCTCCCCGGCGATCGAGCTGACATCTGTCGAAGCGGTGGACGGCAGCCAGACGTGGGACATCACGGCCCTGCACCTCTACGGGCAGAGCGGGCGCGTCTCGGTGCTGTCCGGGCCACCGGTCACAGGCCTGGTGTCCGTGTCCTACACCGCCGGCATGCAGCCCATCCCCGACAACTACGTGCTCGCCGCACTGATCATCGTGCAGCACCTGTGGGAGACGCAGCGCGGATCCATGGGCGTCCAGCTCGGTGGCGAGGCTGAGGCGTACACGCCGGGCCGCGGCTTCGCGATTCCCCGCCGGGCGATCGAGCTGCTTGGTCTGAGTCTGCCGGGGGTGGCTTGATGGAGTGGGCATCGAAGGTTCCCGACGCGATGGATGCTCTGGTCGTCGCTTTCCGGACGTCGTCGGGCCTCGAGGGCGTGACCGTGTGGGACGGGCCGACCGTCTCCAAGGCCACGCCGCAGGAGATGCTCAGCGTCGGCTTCACCGGCGTGGACGGTGAGACGGACGCCGAGTCGTCGTCCGCGGCGGCCGGCATGACTACCCGCCGCGACATGGAGACGTTCACCGTGCGCTGCGCGGCCGCCGTGCTGCGCGGGTCGACGGACGTGGCCGCGGTGCGGCGGCGCGCCTACGAGCTGCTCGCCGCGGCGGGGGAGGCCATCGCCCGGGACGAGACGCTGGGGGGTGTGGTGCTGCGGGCGATGGTCGGCTCGCACACCCTCACCCAGGACCAGACGTCCAACGGGGCGCAGGCCGTCGTGGCGTTCGGTGTCGACTGTGAGGCGTTCACCGGCCGTTGATGGCCCGAATGTGGGCGGCGATGACCTGCCACACGCAGACGACGAACATCACGGCGTACGCGACGTCGAACCAGCCCGGTTCGTCGGAACCCCACACCAGCACCGAGATCCCCTTCACCCCGACGCCGAAGATGAGGAATGCCAGCCACGCGTCGCGGATAGACACCGGCTTGTCCGTCTCGGCTTCGGCCGGCGGTTCGGCCAACTCCAGCTCTCGAGCCTCGCGCCGACTCACGACGGACGCCATAGCTCGCGCCAGCTCCTGCCTCAGAGCCCTCTTCGCAAGGTCGTCTTCCCCCCTGAGCTCTGGGCGATCCCGCTTTCGCTGTTCTGCGGCGTCCATGAGTGTCATTGCGCCCCCTTCGCCCGGATGGTCCCAGCTTCCGGCGTAGCCGTCAACACGCCCACGTCAACGCCTATTTGGGAGAGATATGGCTGCCCTCGCTACCACTGTGGTCCCACATCTGGGGCTGGACATCCCTTCAGCTCTTGTCACTCCGAGCGTCGGGGGCGATGACTGCGCGACCGGGCCGGGTGTGGTCCTGGTCGTGCAGAACACGGACGCCGCCGCTCAGACCGTGCAGCTCGCCACACCGCAGGTCGTGGACGGGGACCTGGCCGTGCCGGACCGGACGATCACGGTCGCTGCGACCACCGGCCTGATGGCCATCCCTCTTGTGGACCTGTACCGGGACCCGGCCACCGGCCGGGCCGCGCTGACCTATCCGGGTGGCATCACCGGCTTGAAGGTCGCCGTGATCCGGGTGGCGACGTCATGAGCACTGTGCGCCTGCGCCATCCCGACATCGAGGGCCGCGTCATCGACGTCGATGCCCGCTCGGTGCCCCACTACCGGTCGTCCGGCTGGACGTACGTCAACCCGGCGGACGACCCCAACGCGCCGGCAGAGGCCGAACCGGAGACCACCGCGGCACCGGCCGCACAGAAGCGCCGCAGCGCGGCCACCAAGGAAAGTGAGTGACCGATGTCCGCAACTCCGATCACAGCGGCCGTCCGGTACTACCGGCGCGGCGTCTCGAAGGTGCAGTGGGTCCCCACGATCGGGGACAAGTCGGCGCCCACGCGTGCCGAGCTGGATGCCGGGACCGAGCTGTCCCCGGAGACGGGCGCCGTCAACGGCTGGCAGATCACGTCCAACACCCAGGACGCGCCAGCGCTGGGGACGACGTTCAACGCGAAGGTTTTCTCCACGACCGAGGTCGGCGACTCCAGCCTGACGATCTACGTGTCCAAGACGGGCACCGACGTGCGCACCCTGCTCATCCGCGGCACCACCGGATTCATCGTGTGGATGGATGAAGGCGACGTCGCGGGCAGCCTCATGGACGTCTTCCCGGTGCAGGTGATGTCGCAGGCCAAGACGCGTGACATCGACGCCCTGGGCCAGGTAGAGGTCCAGTTCTCCATCCCGTCGGAGCCGGCCGAGAACGTCGTCATCCCCGCCTGACATGACCGTCGGACTGCGCGGCGGCAGCGACCTGCGCCGCATCTCCAAAGAGCTCCGGGCCATGGACGACAAAGAGATCAAGAAGAGGTTCAGCAAGGAGCTCCGGAAGGCCGCGCAACCGCTGGTGCCGGTCGTGCGCGCCTCGATCCGCGCCATCCCCTCCAAGCAGACATAAAGCGCGAAGAGTCTGCGCGGAGGTATGTCGAGGGCCACCCGTCTCGAGGTCAAGAAGTCGGGCAAAAACGCCGGCGTGGCGATCCGGGTGGACGGCCGGAAAATGCCGGACCGGCAGGGGTCGCTGCCCGCCTACATGGAGGGCACCAAGCCCCGCTGGCGGCACCCGGTATTCGGCAATCAGGAGGTATGGGTGCAGCAGCCACCGCACCCCTACTTCTACCGCGTCATGCGCGCGCAGGGGCCCAAATCCCGCAAGGCCGTCAACAAAGTCATCGACGGCATCACCAAAGACATCAAGTAGGAGAACCATGGCCCTGTCTCGCGACGGCATCCTCGGTGCTGACGACATGATGATCGAGCCGGTGCCGTGCCCCGAATGGGGCGACACCGTCCTCATTCGCGGCCTGACCGGTGAGGAACGGGACGACTGGGAAGAGAGCGTCCAGCAGATCCGGCAGTTGCCCGACGGCAGCCGGGAAATGCACTTCGACCGGCGCAACGCCCGGGCGCGTTTCCTCGTGCTGTGCATCGTTGACGAGACCGGGCAGCGGATCTTCAAGGACTCCGACGCCCCGGCGCTCGGGAAGAAGAACGGGAAAGTGCTGGACCGGCTCTACGACGTGGGAGCCGCGCTGTCCGGAATCACGGAGGAGGCACAGGAGGAGATTGAGGGAAACTCCGACGCCGCCCCGAGCGGCGATTCCTCTTCCATCTCACCCGAGAGCTCGGATTCGCTGCCCCTCGAGAGCTCCTTGCCCGCATCACTTCCCGAGAGCTGAGCGAGTGGCAGGCCTTCTACACCCTGGAGGCCGAAGAGCGGGAGCGAGCTGAGCAAGAAGCCGCCCGGAAGTCCGGGCAATGAACACCCCAAGTAGCAATGGCCTGAGCGGCCCCTGATCGCGTACGCGCGGGACGGGGGCACGCATGGCGTCGACCAAGACCGGCATCTTCTACAGCCTGGTCGCCAAGGACGGCGCGTCGAAGGCGTTCAACAGTGCCGGGAAGTCCGCGAACGGCCTCGGCAAGATCATGGGCGGTCTCGCGAAGACCGCGAAACTCGCCGGCGAAGGGATCCTCGCCGTGGGGGCCGCGGTCGCGGTGTCCGCGAAGAAGGCCGCTGAATTCCAGACGACGATGACGCGGATCGGTACCCAGGCGGGCGGGTCGGCGGCGGACGTCACCAAGCTGTCCAAGGCCGTTCTCCAGCTCGCCCCGTCCACTCAGCAGGGCCCGCAGCAGCTCGCCGAATCCCTGTACCACCTCAAGTCCGTCGGCATGGACAACGCCTCAGCGATGAAGGCGCTGAAAGAGTCCTCGGACCTGGCGGCGGTCGGCGGGGCGAACCTCGAGGAGACCACCAACGCGCTGGCGGGCGCGTGGCGTACGGGCATCAAGGGCGCCACCGACTTCCACGGCGCGGTCAGCCTGGTCAACGCCATCATCGGCGCGGGCAACATGTCGATGGAGCAGTTCAACGCCGCGATCGGCACCGGCATCCTCCCGTCGGCGAAGACCTTCGGGTTGTCCATGGCGCAGGTCGGTGCAGCGCTCGCACTGATGACGGACGAAGGCATCGACTCGGCTTCGGCCGCGACCCGGCTGCGCATGTCGTTCTCGCTGCTCGGTGCGCCCTCCAAGGCCGCGGAGAAGCAGCTGGGGAAAATCGGGCTGACAGGCCTGCAGCTCGCCGATGCGATGCGCGGCAAGAACGGCATCATCGGCGCGATCCAGCTCCTGAAGGACCACCTCGATGCGTCGGGACTCAGCGCGTCGCAGCAGTCGCAGATCCTCTCTAGGGCGTTCGGCGGCGGTAAGTCGTCGTCCGGCATCCTCCTGATGATCAACAACTTGGACGTCCTGAAGAAGAAGCAGGACCAGGTCAACCGGTCGACGGGCAAGTTCGCCGACGCGGTCAAAACGCAGCGGAAGACCGCAGAAGCGCAGCTGAAAATACTTGAGTCGAACTTCCAGACGTTCGCGATCAAGCTCGGCACCAAGGTGCTGCCGCCGATCACCAGCGTGATGTCGTTCATCAACACCAAGGCGCTGCCGGACATCGGGAAATTCACGAGCGCCCTGGGCAGCATGATCCCGGTCGACCAGATCAAGAGTGACGCCGACAAGGCCGTCAAGATCGTGACCGGCTTCCTGGACAAACTCGGTGTCCCGAAGGGCCTGGCGAAGGCCAAGAAATCCATCATGGATGCCCTGGGCCTCAGCAAGCCGAAGGCGAAGCCGAAGCCCAAGCCGTATGTGTCGCAGCCGACCCTGTCACCTCACTACGGCTCGGCGAGGACAGCTCCGACCAACCTGCCTGTTGGGGCGCCACTCGCGAGCATCTACAGCCCGCACCTCGGGTCCGGGATGGTCGGGGCGCCTGCGTCCGGCCCCCTGGCGAGCATCTACAGCCCGCACCTGGGGTCCGGGATGGTCGGAGCCGCTGCGCCGGCGAAGAAGGCCGCCAAAAAGCAGGGCGACGCGATCAGCAAGGTACTCACCGACGCGCTGCTCTCTGTCGACTGGAAAGCCGTCGGCAAGAAAATGGGGGCCGGGCTCGGGACCGCTTTCGGTGTCGTCGTCAGCGAGCTCAGCACGGTCATCGGCAAGACCGACTTCGTTGATATCGGCAAGACCCTCGGAAAGGTCGCGCTGCCGACCGCGATCGGCTTCATCAACACCCTGTTCGACCCCCTTTTCACCGCATCGTTCTGGAAAAAACATTGGCTCGACACGATCATCGCGGCGATCAGTGTTGTCCCCGTGGGCAAGCTCGGCAGCGCCGGCGCGAAGCTTCTTTCGAAGGTGCCATGGGGCAAGCTCGGTGAGGTCGTCACGAAGGGGCTCGGGAAGGTCCCCTGGGGGAAGATCTTCTCAGTCGGTGACCGGATCGACTGGAAAAAGATCTTTACGCTGGGCGACGCCGGTACAGCTATCGGCCGGTGGGTCACCTCCCTGACGGACACGATCGGCATGTGGATCTCCCGGGAATTCCCGCGTCTGTCCGGCTGGGTGGGCAGGGAGCTCCAGTTGTTGCCGACCCGCCTGGGTGTCTATGCCATCGACTTCGGCCGTTGGGCGCAGAAGACGATGAACGGGCTCGGCAAGTCGCTGCTGGACCTCATCCCCGGCACCGGCAATAAGTGGTTCCGGGCCTTCGTGAAGTTCCTCGCCCGATTCTCCTTCTACCAGATCGGGATCAACCTCGCGACGTCGCTGTATCACGGCATCACGGCGGGCCTGGCGGACGTCGGGAAGTGGACGAAGGCGCACATCGTCGACAAGGTCGTGAACTGGGTCAAGGCGCACTTCGGGATCCACTCGCCGTCAACGGTGTTCATCTCCA
Source organism: Streptomyces sp. NPDC051320 (assembly GCF_040682175.1). NCBI lineage: Bacteria > Bacillati > Actinomycetota > Actinomycetes > Kitasatosporales > Streptomycetaceae > Streptomyces > Streptomyces sp. NPDC051320. The sequence continues at coordinate 101,746 of NZ_JBFBAL010000002.1, read as the reverse complement.
TTGGCGGGCAGCTCATCTCCGGGCTGAAGGCCGGCATCGTGGCTGGAGCGGTGAAGATCGGCGGCTGGATTCACGCCCACGTCATCAGCCCGGTCCTGTCGCCGTTCGGCAGTGCGGGGTCCTGGCTGTACGGCAAGGGCCGCTCCACGGTGTCGGGTCTGAAGAATGGCATCGTCTCGGGCGCTGCGAAGATCGGCAGCTGGGTGCACTCTCACCTGATCAGCCCGATAACCGGGGCGTTCAGCACAGCCGGTTCGCTGCTCCACGGCAAGGGCGGCAGCCTGGTCTCCGGCCTGAAGAACGGCATGCTGGACGCCCTCAAGGGCATCTCCAAGTGGCTGAAGTCGAGTCTGGTCGATCCCATCGTCAGCGCGGTGACGAAGCACTTCGGGATCCAGTCGCCGTCGAAGGTATTCAGGACGATCGGTGGTCACCTCGTGGCTGGCCTGGTCAAGGGCCTGGCTACGCACGACGGTGCGTCCATCGTGAAGCGCATCTTCGGGTCCATGCCGAAGGCCCTGGCCGCTCTCGTGAAGTCCGGCCTCATCCACATCGAGAACCTGCCCGGCAAAGCGCTGAAGGCGCTCGGTGGGCTCGGTGGTGACCTGCTCGGCATGCTCGGGCTCGGTGGTGGCGGCAGCAGTGGCGGCAACGCCCACAACAAGAGTCTCGGGAAGATCCTGGCCGGTGGCTACGGCTGGTCCGGCCCGCAGTTCGCCGCGCTCAACAACCTCTGGATGGGCGAGTCCGGGTGGAACGCCGGCGCGCTCAACAAGTCCTCCGGTGCGTACGGCATCCCGCAGGCTCTGCCCGCAGGGAAGATGGCGTCCGCCGGCGCGGACTGGCGCACCAACCCGGCGACTCAGATCAAGTGGGGCCTGTCGTACATCAAGGAGCGGTACGGCTCCCCGATCGCCGCGTACTCGGCTTGGCGCTCCCGTTCCCCGCACTGGTACGACCGGGGCGGCTATCTGCCGCAGGGGACGTCGCTGGTGCACAACGGCACCGGCCGCCAGGAGCCGATGGCCGTCTTCACGGCCGACCAGTGGGCGACCCTGCACGCGCTGGCCCGGTCCGGTGGGGACGGCGGCGCCACGTACAACAACACCTACCACCTGTACCAGCGGGACATGACGGTGCGGGACCTCGAGCTGCTCCAGCGCCGCCAGGAAACGCGCTCGCGGCTGAGGAGGGCGCGGTAAATGCCCATCATCACCAGCACGGCCCCAGTCGCGCCTCCGGTCTTCATTCCCGAAGTCGGCTACGCGACCATCACCTACTGGGACCCCGTTGGCACGCCATGGCCGATGACGGACCATTCCGCTGCGCGCGGCTACTACGTCCTGGCCGACGGCGTGTCCGGGCTTGGTGCGGCTCCCTACGAGCTCACTACAGACCCCTACCCGCGCGGGGGCGCGAAGTTGAGGCACGCGCAGCCGCAGCCCCGCAACATCGTGTGGCCTCTCCATATCGGCGGGAAAGACCACAACGAGTTCGTCAGCCGGTGGCGGGCGCTCGCCAAGGCGTTCACCCGCACCCTGCGCGATGGCCCGGGCACACTCGACATCGCCCTCCCGGACGGCTCGCGCCGGCAGATCAACGTGCTGTACCAGGAAGGCTTCGACGGGCTTGGTACCTTCGGGTCCGGCATCACCTGGGACAACGCGGTGATCACGCTGTTCTGCGAAGACCCCTACTGGGTGGACCCGGTAGCGCAGGCCGTACACCGCGAATACGGGGTCGGCGAGGACTTCCTCCAGCCGTACCCGTCGGTGTCCAGCGGGCAGGTTCTCGGAGCCACGACGGTCACTAACCCCGGCGACATCATCGTGTGGCCGACGTGGGTCATCAGCGGGCCCGCTTCCCTGGTGACCTTCACCCGCACCGATACCGGTGAGGCGTTCGTCCTGGACCCGAACGCGACGCCGATCGGACACGGTGCGCTTCTGGCGGGCGAACAGGTGACGGTGACGACGGACCCTCCGACGGTGCGCTACCAGGACGGCTCGAACTGGGTCGGGGCCCTGGACTGGCCTGACGCGGTGCTGTGGGGGCTGGCGCCGGGCGACAACGCGGTGACCTTCCAGCTGGACGGCTCAGGTCCCGGATCGGCTGTGGACCTTTCCTACAACCCCCGCTACGAGACCCCCTGATGGCCGTCACGATCCTCATTACCGACCGGAACCTGAATGTCCTCGGGGACCCCATCGATGGGTGGACGGACCTGTCGTGCGATGTGAACTACAAGCAGCCCGCCAGCGGCTCGATCACACTTCCCGCCTGGCCGCGGTACATGGCGCTGCTCCAGCCCGGCAACCGGCTGGTCGTCATCCGAGACGGCGGCATCTGGTGCGCCGGACCCATGGAGACCCCGCAGGACTTCGTCTGGGACCTGACCGGTAACGCCGACCCGGGCACCGTGACGGTGTCCTTCACCGACGACCTGGCCCTGGTCGCCGGGTACCTCACCTATCCGACGCCGACTGCGGCGTTCGGGTCCCAGACGACGACGACGGACGTGGTGCGGAAGATCGCTGCGACGAATGCGGAGACCATCATCCGTGCGCTGGTGAACGAGAACTGCGGGCCCGGCGCGCTGGCGGCGCGGCAGATCCCACACCTGGTCCTCGATTCCGTAGCGGGCGTCGGCTCGGTCACGTCGATCAGCACTCGGTTCGAGGCACTGCTGGACGTGTGCCGGACCGTGGCGGCCACGGACGGGCTCGGTTTCCGTACCCGCCAGGACGGCAACCAGATCAAGTTCGGGGTGTACGCGCCCGCGGACCGCACCGCGACGGCCCGCTTCTCCCAGGGGCTCGGCAATCTACGCTCGGTGTCCTTCACGCTGGCCGCGCCGCTCGCCACATCCGAGCTCGTGCAGGGCGGCAACGACCCGGCCGAACAGGTCCCCACCGGCGACCCGGCGAACAAGCGGGTGTACGTCGAAGTCGCTTCCGGTGCAGCCGCTGACTGGTACCGGGTAGAGAAGCTGGTCGATGAGACCGGCACGGCGGACGACAGCGGCGGTGAGCTCACCCAGGCCGGGACGCTCGCCCTCGGGGACGACAACCCGCAGGCCACCTTGGCGACGGTCACCGTCGACACCGACGACCTGAAAGCCGGCCGGGACTTCGGCCTCGGGGACAAAGTGACTGTGCAGCTGCCCACCGGACTTGAGGTCGCGGACATTGTGCAGACGATCCGGCTCGAGGCCACCGCCAACGAGGGCGAGCTCGTCACCACGATCGTCGGATCATCCGACCAGACCACAACGCTGGCCACCGTGCGCGCCGTGCGCAACCTGGCCCGGCGCCTTGGACGCTTGGAAGTGAGGTAGACATGGCGCAGGACTCCTGGCCGTCGCCGAATCACAACACGCGCAACGTCACCGACGGCGAATACGAGAAGATCGCGGCGCGGTTCTCCGACGACGGAGTTTGGGGGGACCCGACGGACGCCGCGGTCGTCTCCGCTGGCACCGGCTTGCAGGTGTCGGTCCGCTCCGGGGTGTACGCCAGCCTGCGGGGCCACGCCTGGTACTCGGGGACCGTCGCCTTCACCCTGCCTGTCGCCTCGAACGTATCGGGGCTGGTGCGGGTGGACTGGGTGGTGCTGCGTCTGGACCGCTCCACGTGGGATGTGACCGCCGAGGTGCGGGAGGGCACACCAGGCGCCGGCACGCCTGCTCTGGCCCGGGATACCGGCGACACCGGGCTGTACGAGATCCCGCTGGGATTCGTGCACGTGAATTCCGGGGCGAGCTCGGTGACGGTCACCCCCTTCGCGCAGTACATCGGCTCCCGGATTCGGCCCTGCACGTCCACGACCCGCCCGGTCGCTCTGCGCGGTGAGATGGCCTACGAGACGGACACCGGCCACTGGATCGGCTGGAACGGGTCCAAGTGGATCATTCTCTACCAGGACACCGGGGAGCTCAGCCTGGGGGCAGGCTTCGACACGTGGACGAACTCGGGCGATGCCGTCGGCCAGCGGGTCGGCGACGTGGTCTCCCTGCGCATCAGCAAGCAGCGCGTCGGCTCGACGTTCAACGCGACCGACGCCGATGGCTCCAAGTTGGCCACTGTGCCCGCGGTATTGCTGAACACGGTCCGAAACCAGTACTTCCCCTGCCAGTTCAGCAACGGCAAGTCCGGGCGGGTCGAGGTACTGACCAACGGCGAGATGTGGGTGCGGATGCTCTCCGGCGACGTCGGCGTAGGGCAAACCCTCTCGCTCACCATGACGTACCTCGTATAGGAGCTCTCACATGGCACGGCATCGGTTCGGTGGGATCGCCGACTACGTCATCGCAGCCGGTACGGACAACGTCGCGACGCTCGAGCCGTCGGTGACCGTTACGGCCTGGAACGCGGCGATCGGCGGCACCCAGTACACCGACCTCACCGACACGGACGGGACGACTCCCATCACGAACGGCGAGCTGACCTCGGACACCGGCGGAGCGGTCCCCGAGTTCTACGGCCCCGACGGCGTGCGCTCCATGTACCTGGACGCCAACGCAGGGTCCGGGCCCCGGCGGCGCACTATCGCCACCGACATCGGCGAGGACCTGACGAACCTGGAAAGCACGTCCCTGAACGCTTCCGAATTCACCGCGGCAGGTGACCTCATGGCGGGCACCGGATCGGGCACGGTGGAGATCACCAAGGTCGGCGCGCCTGGGCAGGTGCTGCTCGCCGACCCGGTCAGTCTGTCCGGCCTGAGCTGGGGCAACGCGTGGCGGCGGCGGAATCTCCCGGACCGGCTGCTGGCCGAGGCCCTGTCGGCGGAGACGCCGACGATCACCCCGGCGCACAGCCTGACCTCGACCATTCCGTCCGCGCAGGCGCTGCTTCCGCCCGACACCGGCCCGTTCCGCTACCTGGGAGCCGGCGATTTCGAGTTCGGTCCCGCGTACCCGAACACCATGTTGTACGCGCCGACATCGCGGTACCCGAACACCTACGACTCCGGGCAGACGAACTGGGCCCTCGAGTTCTCCACCGACGCCAGCGTCTTCGAGATCTTCTTCAAGTGGGTCAACACAGCGACCATGTACCGACTCACCGTCGACGGCCGGAAGTACACCGACCTGCCGGTGGCCACGGGCGCCAGCGGATCGGGAGAGCTGTGGGTCCTGAAATTCGACTTCGGCACCTCGAAAATCCGCCGCATCCGCTTCGACCTCACCACGTTCCCCTGGGGTGGTCTGTTCCTGCCGCCGGGTGCGAGCGCCTGGGTGCCTCCGGCGCGCGGTGGGCGTCTCGCGGTTTTCGGGGACTCCCTTGACGACGGGTCGGGCAACAACACTGGTTTCGGGATCGGTACCTGGGTCTACCGTGCCGGCCGCCTGCTCGGGTGCACGGACGTGTGGGACCAGGGCCGGGGCGGCACCGGCTACATCACACCCGGCGCTTTCGTGAAGCTCGGGGACAGGGTCGCCTCCGACATCACGCCGTACGACTTCGACAAGATCATTGTGTGGGCGGGGTACAACGACAACGGTGGCGTGCAGAGCGACATCGCCGCCGCGGCGGACTCCCTGTACGCGTCGCTGAAAACGGCCGCCCTGCCCGGCGCGGACATCTACGTCATCGGCTGCTGGTCCCCGACCGCCAGCCCGGCCACGTCCATCGCGAACACCGACGCCACGCTCAAGGCCAGCGCGCTCGCCGCGCACCTGCCGTTCATCTCGCCCCTGTCTGGCACCGTCTACGACCGGTCGGGGACCGCGGTCGCCACACCAGGCCCGTGGATCACCGCGGCGAACGCCGCTGCGTTCATCGGAGCTGACGGCGTGCACCCCACGGACGCCGGCCACACCTACGTAAGCCACCGCATCGTCGATGCGCTGATGGAACTCATGCCCGCCTGACCCAGGCACCCTCCCAACAGCCCCCCGGCGGGGCCCGTTCGCATGCCCGGAGGCATCGATGACAGCTGTGACCGACATGCTCGCCACTACCCCGTTCGTCGCCGCGCACCGCGGCTCCGGCGGCGAGTTCCCCGAGCACACGCTGGCCGCCTACGAGTCTGTCCTGGCGGCAGGCGCGACCGCGATCGAGGTGTCCGTGAACGTGACGGCGGACGGTGTGCTCGTCTGCATGCACGACACGACCCTGGACCGGACCACGGACCACACCGGCCCGGTGTCCGACTGGTCGTACGCCGCGCTGCGCGAGCAGGTCCGCGTCACCGCGCAGGGCACCCTCGGGGCTGGCTGGTCGGACCAGCCCATCCCCACGCTGCGGGAGGTCCTGGACCTCCTGTACGGGAAGTGCGTCGTCTTCCTCGAGGCCAAGTCCAACGAGGCCGTACAGCCGGTGATCGACCTGCTGGCCGACCACTACCCGGCCGCCGCAGACTCGATCATCTGGAAGGGCTACTACACCAACGGCACGTTCGCCGGGATGCGCGCCCTCGGCTACACCGTGTGGGGGTACGTCGACCCGGGTACCACCGATGCGCAGCTGGACACCTACGACGCGAACATCGACATCTGGGGCGTCCCCTTCGCGATGACCGACGCGCGGATTGCGGACGTCGTCGCCCGAACCAAGCCGGTCATGTGCTGGGAGGTTCACCGGCACGCCGACGTCGCCCGGCTCACCGGCCTCGGAGTCCAGGGCCTCATGGAAGCCGAGTGGATCTACCTCAACAACGAGCCCGAGCTCGCCAGCGCGGCCGACGCGTTCGGTGCACGAGTCTCAATCCCCGGCACCCTCGGGGCGCAGGGCTACAGCGACGCCTACGCCCTCCAGTACGACGCGAGCGGCTACGCCCACCTGGACACGCTGTCCGGCTGGTCCGTCCTCATGGGCGGCAACCGGGCCCCCGACCTGGACACCCACACCATCGGCTTCACGATGAAGTGGGACACGCTGCCCGCCGCGACCCTGCACTCGGACGTCGCGTTCTGCAAGGCGTCCGACGACAGCTTCCAGTTCTCCGGGCCGAACAACGCGTCCGGCGGGTACCACATGGTGCTGCGCGGCAACGGCGACATGCAGCTCTACAAGCACGCCGCCGGCGTGGTCTCCGGTACCCAGCTCGGCTCGGTGGCCACCGAGGCGCCGGTCGCCAGCACGGACATGACGTTCGAGATCGAAGTCAGTCCGACGCAGGTCATCCTGCGCCGCACGGACGTCGGCCCGTACACGCTCACCGTGGCCAACACGGACTTCCGCGGCCAGTACTGGCACCTGTCGAACGGGTCCGTCACCAGCCTCGCCACCCAGCCGAAGTGGAAGGGCGACGGCATCACCGTCAGCTGAGGAGTTCCGTCATGCCCAATCCCACCGAGGGCCGCATCGTCCTCTACCGGCTGTCCGAGCAGGACACCCGGCAGATCATCCAGCACCGCGCCCACAACGGCCTGTCGGGCAACACGGTCCGGGAGGGCGACGTCTGCCCGGCCGTCATCGTCCGCATCTGGGACGGCGAACCGTACGCCGCCCCGAACCTCAAGGTCCTCCTGGACGGCCAGGACAACCACTGGGCTCCGTCCCGTCACGAGGGCGACGGCCCGGGCACCTGGTCGTGGCCGGTGCGCGCCTGATGTCCATGAGCCGCGACGCGCCGCCCACCGACTGGCCCGGCCTGGAGATGACCGAGGTCACCCGGCTGACGGATGACATCTACTACGGGTGGGTCGGCGGCCACACCAATCCCGTCTTCTGGCACTGGTGCGCCCCAGCCGTACCCGAGTTGACCGCGACCGGCAGTCGGTGGATCGCAGTGAACTCGGAAGCCCACACCCTCGTCTCCCGCGAGCCGCTGCACCTCGAGCCGTCACTGCTGTGGTCCTGCTGTGGCCTGCACGGCTTCGTCCGCGGCGGCGTCTGGACATCCGCATGACGCGTGAAGGAGAGACCCGGGTGCAGCTCAGTCCGCTCGAGCTCGGCAAGACGGCGTACGCCGCGTACGGGGAGACCACCGATTTCAAGAACTTCCGCGGCGAGCCCATGCCCGCATGGGACGACCTCGGTTCTGCGATCCAGACGGCGTGGGTGATGGCCGCAGGCGCCGTCTACCGCGCGATCGTCACCCGACCCCGCATGGAAGGGAGCTGATGATGCTCGAGGGCGAGGACCTATCTTCGTACCAGTCCACGACACGCAGGACAGCAGGGCTCGCGTTCACGTTCGTCAAGGCGACCGAGGGCACGAACTACGTAAGCGACGACCCGACCGGCGCGCACATGATCGCGCAGGCCGCGCACGCCCGCGCCGGCGGCCACGTTGTGGGCTTCTACCACTTCCTGCGACCCGGCTCGATGACCGCGCAAGCCGCGTACTTCGTGGCCAAGGCCGCCTCGATCGAGGGCGACATCCTCGCCGCGGACTGGGAGGACGGCGGCGTCAGCTGCGCGCAGAAGGACCAGTTCATCCGTGAGGTGAAGCGGTTGCGCCCCACGCACCGGGTGGTCCTGTACTGCAACACGAGCTTCTGGAAGTCGCGGGACACCACCTCATACGCGGGTGACGGGCTGTGGATCGCCGACCCGAACCACCCGGCGGGCGAACCCGGCATCAAGGCGGACTGGCTGTTCCAGCAGTACAGCTCAGCCAAGGGCGTCGACCACAACGTCGCCAACCCGGCCCATTTCAAAACCAGCTCAGACCTCCGGGCCTGGGCAGGCGGCTCCGCTGCTCAGAACCAGGAGGACGACGACATGCAGATGAACGACGTGGTGGATCTCAACGAGTGGATCCCGCGGCACTGGCCGAAGGACAACGGGGTCAAGGACGCGAAGATCGCGGTCCACACCGCCCTTGGCTCCACCTACGGCCACGCCCGTGCGGCACACGACAGTGCGGACTCTGCGCTCGCCCTGCTCAAGACGATGAGCGTGAAGATCGACACGCAGGCGGCCGCTATCACCGAGCTGGCCAAGGCGATCGGCACGGTCAACACCGCCATCGACATCGACGACCTCACCGCCCGGGTGACGGACGCCATCGATGCGGCGGCCCGCACGGCAATCGAAGACATCGACGTACACCTGTCCGTCGACCAGACCTGACCCACGAAAGGGAGCTGACCATGAAGAATCTCTTCACCAGCTTCATGCGCACCGGCGTGCCGATCGCGGCAGGCCTGGTACTCACCATGGCTGCGAAGGCCGGCTTCGGCATCGACTCCTCCATGGTGACGATGCTGGTCACGTCGGGGCTCACCGCCGGCTACTACGCGGTGTTCCGGCTCGCTGAGCACGGCGCTGGCCGGATCGGCTGGCCGTGGATGCGCAAGGCGGCCGGTGTGCTGCTCGGGTGGGCCAAGCCCCCGGAGTACCCGGCGGCGTCATGAGCAGCCCGGTGGCGCCGGACCCGGACCCGACGACGAACGTCGCGGTCCAGATCGCTTCGCTACGAGGGGAAGTCAGGACGGGCCTGGAGTCAATCAAGGGGTCGCTCGCGCTGCTGGTCGACCGGACCAACCGCACCGACGCCGACGTGAAGCAGCTGCGCACGGACACGGAATCTGAACTCAAGGCGCTGAAGGCTGAGATCGAGGAACTGAAGAAGGCTCGCTGGCCGCTCGCGCAGCTAGGGGCCCTGGTCGCCATCGGTGGTCTGATCGCCGCCGTGGCCGTGCTCTTCGTGAACTGACCGCGCCGACAACGCAGCCCCCACCGCCTTCGGGCGGTGGGGGCTGCTTCGTCATGTCCGGACGTGCGAAAGGGCCCAACGAAGCAAGTTCGCAAGGCCCTTCGCCGGTACCGGCCCGGGTGAGGGGGGTACCGTTCCTAGTGGACGCTAGGAATGGAGAACAGTATGCCCTCACATTTCGCTGAGCACACGGGCGCACGCATCGCGCACGCCCGCAAGGTGCGCCGGCTGACGCAGCGCGAACTCTCGGAGCTCGCGAACATCTCCTACAGCACGGTGACAAAGATCGAGCAGGGCGTCATGCCCGCCAGCCCCTCGGTGATCGGTTCGGTGGCCCGGGCCCTGTCCGTTCCAGTGACGGAGCTGACCGGGCAGCCCTACCTCGAGGAGCTGCGCCAGGATCAGCTCGATGGGCTGATCAACCCGATCCGCGAAGCCCTGAACGTCTACGACCTTGGGCCCGACCCCGACGTGGCGCCCCGCTCGCTCGAGGACCTGGAGGCGGACGCTGAGAACCTGTGCGCCCTTGTGCGCGCCACGAACATCAAGCAGGTGGCGGCAGCCCTCCCCAGCCTGATCCACGAGGCGACCACGGCCGCGCACACGTCGGGCAGTGACCGGGCGTGGCGGGTGCTGGCGAGTACCTACCGCAGTGCGTACGACGTGACGACGAAGCTCGGGTACGCGGACCTGTGCACGGTGGCGCTGGACCGTATGGAGTGGGCTGCGCAGCGCGGGTCGGATCCGGTGCTCAGCGGTCTGCGCCAGTACATGCGTGCGCTGGCGTATCTGCGGGCGAGCGACTACCGGACCGGTAAGCGGCTCATCTCGCTGGGCATGGCGACGCTGGAGCAGGCGGAGCCGGGGCGGGTGCTGGATGCGGCGACCGGTCAGATGCATCTCGGTGCTGCGGTCCTCGCCGGGCGGGACCAGGACCGTGACACGGCGGAGGCGCACCTCGCTGAAGCGGGACGTCTTGCGGAGATCACCGGTCCTGCGGAGAAGATTCACTGGCTCAGTTTCGGGCCGACGAACGTGCGAGTGCACCGGGTGAGTGTCCTCGCTGAGCTGGACCTGTACCAGGAGGCGGTGGAAGAGGCAGCCAAGGTCACTCTGCCGGACACCTGGGCCCGATCGCGGGCGGCCCACCACTATGGGGAGGTCGCGCGGGCGCAGGTGTGGACGGGGAAGACCGAGCCGGCGTTCAAGAGCCTCCAGAAGGCTCGGAAGCTGGCCCCGCAGCAGACGCGGTATCACCCCACTGTCAGGGAGACGTATGCGGCTCTCGATGCCGCGCGCCGCCGCATGCCGGACACCTTCAGCAACTACGGCTCCTGGCTTGGCGTATGACGTAGCGTCAAGCTTTGGCCGGGACTATCAGCAAGCGCTGATAGTTTCGGCCTTTTTTTGATGGACGCTCAGAGTGTCAGCAGACCCCCGCGACCGCGTGAACGGCCCGGGGGCGTGGCCAACGCTTACGAGGAGCGTCGACATGCATGAATCTACAGTCCAACCGGACCACCCGGCGAGAGACCCCCGGCCGCTGGACATCCTGACGATGCGCGCCACTGCGGCCGAAGCGCTCGCCGATGACGCGGACATCCCCACGCTGGACCACCTCCAGACGCTCACCTGGATGCTGCGCGGACACCTCGCGCTTCTCATCCCGGAGGTGGCCGTACTCGCGTGCGAACGCCCCCAGGACGACGTATGGCGGGCCGCAGCGCAGGCCGGCCTCGGGGAGGCCCGGCGCCGCCTGGAGGTAACCCAGGGAGGCCAGCTGCCGGTCGTGCTGCGCCACGCGCAGCACCTGGCCCGCTCGGTGAACGCGCTGTGCACGCACCTGGAGAACCTGGCGGTGTGTGATGCCTGAAGCCGTAGCGGCGTGGCGGCCCCCGCAGGGGCCCGGTGTCGAGTTGGTGGCCGGCGGGCGTTCCTGGGATGCCGTCCGCATCCCGTACAGCTTCGGCGTCAGCGTGGTTGAGCGCCTCGGTGAGTACTGCGGCGGTGTGATCCAGGACGGTTACGCCCACACCCTGTACTGGCTCATCAAGCCCGGCGCTGCGGACAACTGGGAGCCCATCCCGGGGTCCTCCGTGACGATCCTTGGGGCCACCTCGTACGTGGCCGTGCCGCCGGTGCGCCGCACCGAGGGCCCGGGCCTGTGGTGGAAGGTCCCGCTCCTGGCCGTGCGCTACCTCACTGATGCGGACCTGCTGTGGGCCGCGCTCGAGGAAGAGCTGGACTCCAGGCTCGGTCCGCGGACCTTGCTGGCGTGCGAGCCCTGCATTCGCGCTCGGATCTTCGAGACGGACCACGACGGCTGCACGGGCACGACGGCCATGGAGATGCACGGCAGACAGATGGTCCCGGCCGCTAGCCCGCATCCCTGCCCCTGCGACCACCAGCCGCTCCGGAGCGCAGGTGCGTGAGCCGAACGGCTGCCTGGCCGCACTGGCGGCGCCCTCCTGCTTCGGCTTCCTGCTCTTCATCGCCTGCCTGCTCCTGGCATGCGGCGTGCACGACCTGGCCATATAGCCGATCGCACCACACCCACGGCGACCGAATCGGGTTAAGGGTCGCGCCCATGAACGCCCGTCACGGTCGGGGTCCGCAAGCCCCGGCCGTGACGGGTCCGACATCGCCAGCCCCGCTGCTTCTGTGGCTGCGCATCGACCCGAAAGGCACCCTGTGGACGCTTTACTCCCGTCCTTCATCGACCGGCTGCTCGACCAAGAGCGAGACCCGGGCGACGTCCCCGAGGTCCCCGTGTCTGAAGCCTCCGGCTGGCACACACCGTTGGCTACCCGGCTTCTGAGGCTGATGGCCCATGACATGCACGGCGTCTTCTACAGCGCATTCCGGGCTCACGGCTACACCCATCTCCCGCTTCCCGCTCGCGACGGCCGCGGGTACTACCTGCGCCTGGCTTACGGGGCCGCATTGACGGCGTGGCCGATAGCCGAAACCTCCGTCGTGCTCACGATCACGGGCGCCGTCGATCTGGAGATGTATCAGCGGCGCGAGGACATGCAGGCCGGCCGTCCGCAGTACGCGCGCAGCTTCGGTCCCGAGCAAGTGTTCGCAGCCCACCCGGGCACGCTGTGCGCGTTGCGGAGCAGCGCGGGCGGTATGCAGGTGCTCGCGGTCAGGCAGCGCGAAGCCGTGCCGACCGGAACGCTGACCTTCCACGAGCACGCAGCTGTTGCTCAACGTGCGCGCCGGGTTCTGGAAGGCGTCGTTGTCGCTGGTGCGGGCGGTGCGCGGTGAGCTGGCTGGACAGCATTCCTTCTCTGGACACACCTGATCTCCGCGAAGTGCAGAGGATCAGCCGCGACGTCCTGGACCATCTTGCCGAGGACCGGAAACTACTCACTCAACTCGTAGACGAGATTCCCGACGACGCTGAGCGTCTGGCGAATAGCCGCGTCACGCTGCTACTCAACCGGCTCTCGCTTTACCGGGCGCCCGGTCGCGGCTTCGAGGTCCGCCTGAACATGAACCCGCGTCCCGACAACCAGCGCTTCCCGCACGACCATTGCTATGCCTTTGCGACGCGCATCCTCGCTGGCGGCTATGTGCACGTCGTTCGGCGCCGCACCGACGGCTGGGAGGGACAGTTCAGCGGTGATGACGTGGAACCGGGCATCGTGACCGTTGAGCGACCCGGCAGCGCCTACACCCTGGGGCACCTGATGGTGCACCAGGCCGTGATGGAGCCGGAGACCGTGACGCTGTTCCTCCGCGGTCCTCGCCGCAAAAGCGTGTCGAACGCCGCGGTGGAAATGCTGCCGTCGCGAGAGTTCTGGCCGGCGCCGGCCGGGCCAGGCCACAAGGCCGTTGAATCCCGGCCCGCGACCTTGGACGAGTACCGCTTGATGCGCAACTACCTCTCTCAGCGCGGCCTCATCGACTGATCTCGCCCCGTTTTCCTGTGGCTGCGCACGCCCGACCTCCGCGACGCGAGAGGCTACGGCGATACAGCCGCACAACACGAGGAGCACCTCATGACGGGCGTCCTAACGACCGATCACCCCGCCTGGATCGAGACCGGGACCGGAGAACGGGCACGAGCCGTACGCACGGTGTCCGGTGTCTGGGTCCTGGCCTGGGATCGCGATGGCCTGCACATGAGCTGTGTACGGGACACGGAGGACGTGAAGCCCGCATTCGTCACCACCGATCCCGCGTGCCTCCCCGGCACCGTTCCCGCCGCGCTCAAAGCCGGCCTCGATGACCTTGGGTGCACGCAGCGCCTGGCCAATCCGTGGCTGTGGGATGCCATCACTACCGCCATCCTCCGGCAGGTCGTACGAGCCGGCCAGGCCCGCAAGTTGTATCGGGCGTGGTGCAAGGCCTACGGCACCACCATCGACACTCCGCACGGTGAACTGTCCCTCGCACCCACCGCCGGGCAGGTCCTGGCGCTTGGCGAGGCGCAGTTCGCGACTGTGGGCGCCAAGTTCCACCGCAGCGTCTTGCAGGCCGCCGCCACCCACTACGAGCGGCACTCCCTGCAATGGCAGCGGATGGAAGCCGGCGACCTGGTCGCCGCGCTGACCAGCGTTCCCCGGATTGGCCCGTGGACCGCGTCCGCCGCGGCCGCCGACTACACGGGCGACTTCAGCATCTACCCGCACGACGACCTAGCCGTGCGTACCTGGGCCGCGCAGATCGCGCCCGGTCATGACTGGCCAGACAAGAAGGACAAGGCGTTCGGCCCGATGTGGACCGGCATGGCCGGACCCGACAGCACCGCCCTGCACACCCTGACCCTTTCCACCCTCACATGGGGCTCCCACGCCCCATAACCAGGAGGAACAATGCCGCAGTTACCGCTGATCACGGGCGCAGACCCGGCCCGCACGCTCGATGCCCTCTTTGTGAACGCACCGCTGCGCGACTACGACCAACGGCCGCGCACCAACGACTACACGCTCCCGGTGCTCGGCATGGCCTACATCGCCACGTACGCGCAGCAGGCCGGCCACAACGTAGGCGTGCTCGATGCCGAGGCGCACGGGCTCGGAATCACGGAGACAGCCAAGATCGTCAACGAAGCCGCACCGCGGTGGGCGGCCATGAATCTCCTCGCCCCCACCTACGAGATGTCCGCCCGCATCGCGGCCAAGCTCGATCCGGATATCGCCCTGATGGTTGGCGGCCACCACGCCAAGGCGATGCCGGACCGGATCCTCGCCGACCCGCGCATGGCCAACCTGCGGGCCCTCGTCCTGGGCGAAGGCGAGCTGCGCGTCGCCGCCCTTCTGGAGGACGAGCGGCGCCGCCGGGAACTGCCCGGAGTGGTCTGGCGTGATCGTCTCCTCGGCACCCGAGCAACCGGTATCCCGACAGACCCCAGACTGAACGCCCGGATGCTCGGTCCGGACATCAACTCCCTGCCGTACGTCAACCGGGCGTTTCTGCCGCAGGACCCGTACCAGGCCGCGCCCACGGAGACGGACCGGCGCCTCGCCGTGAGCCGCGGGACCGTCCTCCTTGAGGGGGCGGCCCGCACCGGTCACATGGAGGCGAACATCGTCGGCAGCCGCGGCTGCCCGTACAACTGCACCTTCTGTGGGGCCGCCGTGAGCGCCAACCCCGATGTCAAGATCCGTGTGCGGGATCCCGAGAACATCATCGGGGAACTCGACACGCTCCACGACGAGTACGGCGTCACCGCCTTCCGGTTCGTCGATGACCTGTTCCTCGGTGTCGGCCGTGTCATCGAAGAGCAGATGGCGGCCTTCACCAGCCACAAGATCGGCGAGCGGTACGTGTGGGACGCCACCGGCCGCATCAACGTCCTCGATCGGGTCTCCGACAGCGAGCTGGACCGACTCGTCACGAACGGTCTGCGGGAGGTCGCCCTCGGCATCGAGTCCGGCAGCGACCGCATTCTGCACGCCATGGACAAGCGCATCGATGCTGAGATGACCGAGCGCGTCGCCCGCCGCCTGGTCGCCCACGGCATCGGAGTGAAGGGCTATTTCATCCTCGGGTTTCCCGGCGAGAGCCACGACGACATCCAGGCGACGGTCCGCCACATTCACAACCTCTGGAACATCGCCGACAACAACCCCGGCGACATCCGAGCCAGCGTTTTCGAGTTCCGCCCCTACCCCGGAACGCCTGTGTGGCAGACCCTCACCGAGGCCGGCCACGACCCCGACACGCTCCTCGCGTACGGCGACGTCGACCTGACCGAGGACGGGGCCGACGAGTCCATGCGTCAACGCGATGAGTTCAACTTCTCCGTCGGCGTCCAGTTCGGTGACGTCCCCCTCACCAAGGTCCGCTCCACCCTGGCCACGCTCACCCGCGAGCAGCACGAGCGCAACCAGGCGACCCAGGGGGCCGCAGCATGACGGAACAACGTGGCCTGTTCATCACCCTCGACGGCCCCAGCGGTGTCGGAAAGTCGACCACCATCGAGGCCCTGCACCGTGAGATGACCGGGCGGGGCATAGCTGTCCGCCAGACCGTGGAGCCTTCCACCAGCAAGCTCGGCACCTTTACCCGTGAGAACGCCAACGACATCCACGGGCACGCCCTGGCCTGCCTGGTTATGGCCGACCGGTACGCGCACGTTGAGGACGAGATCAGGCCCTCGCTCGATGCCGGCCACACCGTCATCTGTGACCGATACGTGGCATCGACGCTGGTCCTTCAGCAGCTCGATGGCGTCCCGCTGAAGTTCCTGCTCGCCCTGAACGCGGACATCCTGCTGCCCGACCTGGCAGTGATTCTGACCGCTTCTCCCGGTCTCATCGCCAACCGGATCGCTGAGCGTGGAGTTCGGCACCGCTTCCACCTGGACCCCGCCATGCCGGGCCGGGAAGTCGACCTCTACTCCAAGACGGCTCAGGCCCTCACTGCCAGGGGCATGAAGGTGCTGGTCCTCGACACCAGCGACGCCCGCCCAGCGGAGGCCGCGGCCAGCATCGCCGACGCGCTCCCGGAACTCTCGGTACCGTCGGTTCTCTCACCGACCCCAACAACCCCCCAGGGAAAATGACTCCGGAACTCGCGCAACCCGTCATTGACACCCACGTCATCCTCCGTAGCGGCGACAAGCTGCTCTTCTCGCAGCGCGGCGGCCCCTACGGCTACGGTCGCTGGCACATGCCGTCAGGCAAGCTCGACTGGGGCGAGTCCCTGAGCGCTGGGGCTGCACGTGAGCTGCTGGAAGAGACCGGCGTCGCGGTTGATCCGGCGCACCTGCGGATGGTGCAGGTCGTCCACCACCGGCAGAGCGACACCGTAGACAGGATCGGGTTCTTCTTCGAGGCCACCGAATGGAGCGGGGAACCCGTAAATCGGGAGCCGGCGAAGTGCCTCGGCCTTGAATGGTTCAGCGTCCACGAGCTGCCCGAGGACATCATCGAGTATCCGAAGGAAGGGCTGCGCGGCTACCTGAACGACAAGGACCAACTCACAGAGCACGGCTGGAAGTAGCACCGAAGCCGCACGTCTCGATGTCGGCCCCGGCGTGCAGCAATGCCCCGCCACCTCGAACCGCCCCGCCCGTCTGCCAACCCCCCGGCAGGCGGGCAGGGCTTCCTACCGGGTGAGGTCGGACAACGGGATCTCGAGCGCATGGGCGATCAGGAGCAGGGCGCTGTAGGGCACTTCGGTGTCGGCCCGCTCGTAGCGCTGGAGCGTCCGTCGATCGATGCCGGACCTCTCCGCGAACTGCTCCTGGGTGAGGCCGGCTTCGTCCCGGAGGTCTCGGATTCGATCACCTAGCTCCCGCCGTCGATCATGGACCCATTGGGGGAGTTCTTCTCTAGGCACTCGACAACGCTGGGATGTGCGTGATCACATTGTCAGCGTCAGATCTGTCGCTTTTTCTTCGAATCTGAGCGCACGCGAGCCTATGTCCGCAGAGCGCTCACACGATCGCCCGCCCCGGCGGAGGCCCGCAAGCCTCCGCCGGGGCGGGTTTTTGCTGTTCAGGACCGCGTCAGGTCATTAAAGGAGTAAGGCATTACCATGGCTCGGCCTACCAGGACCCCGCGCTGCTGCGTGCGGTGCGCCCCCGGCTGGCTCTCATCTCGTGCGGTCAGGACAACCCGTACGGCCACCCGGCGCCCCGTACGGTCTCGGCGTTGCAGGCCGGTGGGGCGGAGGTTCTGCGGACCGACACCGACGGGTCCATCGCGGTGACAGGCAGCGGACCCGCCCTGCGGGCGATACCCGCCGGGCGCTGACCCGGCTCGCGTCGCCCGCCGCCGGTTCGTGCCGCCGGTTCGTGCCGCCGGGCGACGGCGTAAGCCGGGTCAGTCGAGGTCGAGCCAACGGCCGTCGCGCATCAACTCCCGGCCGGCGAGCTCGTTCACCTCGCGCCAGGCCTGTACGACCTGCGGAGTGACTCGCAGATATACGTACGGCTTCTCGGCGCGCGGGTCCCAGTCCAGCTTCGCGGCGAAGGCATCGGCCACCGGGGTGAGGGTGTCGGCCGTGACGGGCTCGGCGGTGCCCTCGATCAGTACCACGTCCCTGGTGTGTCCGAGGGTGACCCGGACCCGGCCCGAGGGGGTCAGGTTGCGAGCGGTCGGGTTGGTGCTCCGCGTGCAGATCACCAGGTCGCCCTCGTACTGGACGAACGACAGCGGCACCAGGCAGGGTTCACCGTCCGCGGATGCGGTGGCGAACCAGGCGTCGGCATCGTTCTCCAGCCGGTCGAGGGCATCCTGGCGTCGCTGCTGCCGGCTCCGCGCCGGCTCCCGGGTCGTCATGACCGATCACGTTAGGTGTCGGCGCACTCCAGCGGATCGGGCTGCGGTCCTAGGCCGCGCGACCCATGGCGCGCACCCTCGGCCTGGACGAGACTTTCCCCATGGACGTACCGCAGTCGCCGCAGACCACGCCCCGGTGGGTCGATCAGTACCTCAGCCGTATCGGCGCCGTACGCCCGGTGGCGCCGGACGCCGCGGCGCTCAGCGACCTGCACGTGCGCCACCAGTTCACCGTGCCCTTCGAGAACCTCTCGGTCCACCTGGCCGAGGACATCGTGCTGGCCGACAAGCCGCTCGTCGACAAGATCGTGGGCGCCCGGCGCGGCGGTTTCTGTTACGAACTGAACGGTGCCTTCGCGGCGCTGCTGCGGGCGCTCGGGTTCACGGTGACCCTGCTCCAGGGCCGGGTGCACAGTGCGGACGGCGGTCTCGGCATCCCGTACGACCATCTCGCGCTGCGCGTCGGGACGTCGGACGGTACCGGACCCTGGCTCGCCGACGTCGGCTTCGGTGACCACGGCCACCGTCCCCTGCTCCTCGACGCCAGGGACGAACAGCAGGACCCCGCAGGCACGTTCCGGATCGCGGACGCGCCCGACGGCGATGTCGACGTGATGCGGGACGGCAAGCCGCAGTACCGCCTGGACCCGCGGCCACGGGTACTGGCCGACTTCGAGGCCGGAGCCTGGTACCACCGCACATCACCGGCCTCCCACTTCACCCGTTCCCTGATCTGTTCACGCCTCAGCGCCGGGGGCCGGATCACCCTCAGCGGCAGCCGACTCGTCACCACCACCTCCAGCGGTGAGCGGCAGGTGACCGAGCTGGGCAGCGACGCCGACATCCTTGCCGCCTACCGCGATCACTTCGGGATGGTGTTCGACCGGCTTCCGGCGCGGCGCGCCGTTACCGCGCAGTAGCCCCAAGAGGACTCAACTCGTGACAGCCGACGCCCAACCCCCACGACCTGCTGCGTTTGCCTCGAACGTTGCAACGGTGATCGAATGCCTACTCGTCAGCGGGTCGCCGCCCCGACAATGACGTCCTGCTGTGCGTGCGACCGAGTGTCAGCACGACGCGCGGGGGTTTCCGGAAGTGTTCAGCCGTTGGCTTGGAAAACGTTCCGCCGGCCCGGCCCGCGGTGGCAGCCCGCTCAGCGGGCTCTCTGTGCCCGCCCACGCCGGAGTGTTCAGCTGCCGGGTGATCGACCCCGTCAGCGAACCCGTCAAGCAGGCGGAGTTCGCCCTCTCGGACCCCATGGGCCGCAGGGTCGTCGGCGGCGAGACCGATCCCTACGGAACCATTTTCGCCACCGTGCCCGCCGGCGAGTACCGACTGGCCGTCACGTGTGAGGGCTTCACGCCCTTCCGCGGAAACGCCACAGTGACCGAGGGCGGTCACGCCGGTCTGGGTGATGTCACTCTGCAGATCGCTCAGCCCCCCTCGCTCCCGGAGCCCGGCGAGTGGGAGATCGAGCCGATGCACTCACAAATCAGCTTCACCGCCCGCCACATCGGGCTCGCGCGGATCCACGGCCGGTTCAACACCTTCGCCGGCGCGGTCCGGATCGCGGACCAGATGGAGAACTCCGCCATGCACGTCGTCATCGACGCCGCGTCGATCGACACCAACGTGCGGATGCGCGACGACCACCTGCGTTCCCAGGACTTCCTCGACGTGGCGCACTTCCCGACGCTCGAGTTCTACAGCGACCGCTTCGTTCACCGCGGCGGCAGCCGCTGGGGCGTGACCGGTGCGCTCACCCTGCACGGCGTCAGCCGCACGGTCACACTCGACACCAGCTATCTGGGTATCGGTAACGGCATGGAGGGCGAAATCCGCGCGGCCTGCCGAGCCACCACCGAACTGCACCGTGAGGACTTCACGGTCAGTTGGCAGACCATGCTGGCGCGCGGTATCGCCGTGGTCGGCAACAGCATCACCGTCGATCTCGACGTGCAGATCGTGCAGCAGGCCGCTCAGTAGTCAGCAGTCAGCGTTTCACGGCGCCTCCAGCCACCCCTCGTACTCCGCGGCCAGGGCGTCCAGCTCCGCCGGGTCCAGCCGCCGCTCCGGGTCCTCCACGACGACCAGCCACTGGGCGTCCTCGGCGTCGTCCTCACCGGCCAGCGCGTCGCGTACGAGCTGGGGCTCGTCGCCGACGCCGAAGCGGTCGGCGAGTTCCACCGTCACTTCGTCCGCCGTGTCGCGGTCGGGCAGCACCAGTACATGTCTCACGTCGCTCACCGGTCCATTCTCGGGCACCCGTTCCCGTGCGCCTCGGGGAGTGTCGGCGTCCGTGTCAGTGCCCCGTGCGATGCTGGACCGCGATGGCCACCAGAAGGAATTCCACCGACGATCCGCTCGCCCCCCTCACCCTCGCTGTCGGGCAGGAGGATCTGCTGCTCGACCGCGCGGTGCAGCAGGTGGTCAAGGCCGCCCGCGCCGCCGACTCCGACACGGATGTCCGCGATCTCACACCGGACCAAGTGCAGCCCGGCACCCTGGCCGAGCTGACCAGCCCCTCGCTCTTCTCGGAGCGCAAGGTCGTCATCGTGCGGAACGCCCAGGACCTCACCGCCGACACGGTCAAGGACGTCAAGGACTACCTGGGCGCCCCCGCCGAGGAGATCACCCTGGTGCTTCTCCATGCCGGCGGAGCCAAGGGCAAGGCGCTGCTGGATGCGGCGCGCAAGGCCGGTGCACGGGAGATCGCCTGTCCCAAGACGACCAAGGCCGCCGAGCGGCTGTCCTTCGTCCGTTCCGAGTTCCGTGCCCTGGGCCGTTCGGCCACACCCGAGGCGTGCCAGGCACTGGTCGACTCCATCGGCAGCGATCTGCGGGAGCTCGCCAGTGCGGCCTCCCAGCTCGTCGCCGACGTCGAGGGCACCATCGACGAGGCGGTCGTCGGCCGTTACTACACGGGCCGGGCCGAGGCCTCCAGCTTCACGGTGGCGGACCGCGCCGTGGAGGGGCGGGCCGCGGAGGCGCTGGAGGCGCTGCGCTGGTCGCTTTCGACCGGGGTCGCCCCGGTCCTGATCACCAGCGCGCTGGCCCAGGGCGTGCGGGCGATCGGCAAGCTGTCGTCGGCGCGTGGTGGCAGACCCGCGGATCTGGCGCGCGAGCTCGGGATGCCGCCGTGGAAGATCGACCGGGTGCGGCAGCAGATGCGGGGGTGGACGCCGGACGGCGTGGCCACCGCACTGCGAGCGGTCGCGGACGCCGATGCCGGCGTCAAGGGCGGCGGCGACGATCCGGAGTACGCCCTGGAGAAGGCCGTCGTGACGGTCGCCGGAGCGGCGCGCATGCGGCGCTGAGGAGCCGGGGCACGCCGAAAACCCCGCCTCCGTCCTGGGGAAGGACGGGCGACGGGGCCCGGGCTCAAGCATTCGTGCGCCGCACCCGCGTGGCGAACGCAGGCCGTGTGCGGCGCGGGGTCGTCGTCCCGGAGCGGTAGAGGGGCCGCTGGGTCCGGTGCGACGGGTGGGGCTCAGTGAACCCCGTCAGTCAGGGTCGTTCAGGCCGAGAGGCCGGCAACGCGCTTGGCGATGGCGGACTTCTTGTTGGCAGCGGCGTTCTTGTGGATGACGCCCTTGCTGACAGCCTTGTCGAGCTTCTGCGAGGCTTCGCGAGCGGCCACGGTGGCCTTCTCGACGTCGCCCGCAACAGCGGCCTCACGGGCCTTGCGGATCGCGGTCTTGAGCGACGACTTGACGGCCTTGTTGCGCAGGCGCGCCTTCTCGTTGGTCTTGTTCCGCTTGATCTGGGACTTGATGTTCGCCACGAAAGAGCCTTTTCAGGTTCGATTGAATTTCGATGAGTGCCTCGCACCGACCCGTACGGACTCGCGAGGAGCTCGCACGGAGAGGGTAGGAGGCACAGCTGACCACGGTACCAGTCGTCCACCCACCGGCCCAAAACGGTCCGACCCTCCCACTCGTGGGACCATGGTCCCTACGTATCGATCCGCCATCGCCCGAGACGAGACGCCCGCCGTCTCAAGAATCAGGACCCTGCGTGCCCGCGACTCCTACCAACGTGCCCGAGCCGAGTCGTACCGACCCGGCGCTGATCCGCAATTTCTGCATCATCGCGCACATCGACCACGGCAAGTCGACGCTTGCCGACCGGATGCTCCAGCTGACCGGTGTCGTCGACCAGCGGCAGATGCGCGCTCAGTACCTCGACCGGATGGACATCGAGCGCGAGCGCGGCATCACCATCAAGTCCCAGGCGGTCCGGCTGCCCTGGGCGCCCTCCGCGGGGGAGGACATCGGCCGTACCCATGTCCTCAACATGATCGACACCCCGGGCCACGTGGACTTCACCTATGAGGTGTCCCGTTCGCTCGCGGCCTGTGAGGGAACCGTCCTGCTGGTCGACGCGGCCCAGGGCATCGAGGCGCAGACCCTCGCCAACCTCTATCTGGCGATGGAGAACGACCTCACCATCGTTCCGGTGCTCAACAAGATCGACCTGCCGGCCGCGCAGCCGGAGAAGTTCTCCGAGGAACTGGCGAACCTCATCGGCTGCCAGCCGGAGGACGTACTCAAGGTCTCCGCCAAAACCGGTGTCGGAGTGGACGCGCTGCTCGACCGGGTGGTCAGGGACGTCCCCGCCCCGGTCGGTCAGGCGGACGCACCCGCCCGCGCGATGATCTTCGACTCGGTGTACGACTCCTACCGTGGCGTCGTCACCTATGTCCGGGTCATCGACGGCCAGCTCAACAAGCGTGAGCGCATCCGCATGATGTCCACGAACGCCACCCACGAGCTGCTGGAGATCGGCGTCTCCTCCCCGGAGATGACCCCGGCCGACGGCATTGGCGTGGGCGAGGTCGGCTACATCATCACCGGCGTCAAGGACGTCAGGCAGTCCAAGGTGGGTGACACCATCACCTCCCTGCACCAGGGAGCGACCGAGGCGCTCGGCGGCTACAAGGACCCCAAGCCGATGGTCTTCTCGGGGCTCTACCCGCTGGACGGCTCGGACTACCCGGACCTGCGCGAGGCGCTCGAGAAGCTGCAGCTCAACGACGCCGCGCTGGTGTACGAGCCGGAGACGTCGGCGGCCCTGGGCTTCGGCTTCCGGGTCGGCTTCCTCGGGCTGCTGCACCTCGACGTGGTCCGGGAGCGGCTCGAGCGCGAGTTCAATCTGGAGCTCATCGCCACCGCCCCCAACGTGGTCTACCGGGTGGAGATGGAGGACGGCACCGAGCACCTCGTCACCAACCCGAGCGAGTTCCCCGAAGGCAAGATCGACAAGGTGCACGAGCCGGTGGTCCGGGCCACGGTCCTCGCGCCCAGCGAGTTCATCGGCGCGATCATGGAGCTCTGCCAGAACCGCCGGGGCAGCCTGCTCGGCATGGACTACCTCTCCGAGGACCGGGTGGAGATCCGCTACACCCTGCCGCTCGCCGAGATCGTCTTCGACTTCTTCGACCAGCTGAAGTCCAAGACCCGCGGTTACGCCTCGCTGGACTACGAGCCGACCGGCGAGCAGAGCGCCCAGCTCGTCAAGGTCGACATCCTGCTGCACGGTGACAAGGTCGACGCGTTCTCCGCCGTCACCCACCGGGACAAGGCCTACGCGTACGGGGTGCGGCTGGTCGCCAAACTCCAGAAGCTCATCCCGCGGCAGAACTTCGAGGTGCCCATCCAGGCCGCCATCGGTGCCCGGGTCATCGCCAGGGAGACCGTCCGCGCCATCCGCAAGGACGTCCTCGCCAAGTGTTACGGCGGTGACATCTCCCGTAAGCGGAAGCTGCTGGAGAAGCAGAAAGAGGGCAAGAAGCGGATGAAGATGGTGGGCAATGTGGAGGTTCCGCAGGAGGCCTTCATCGCGGTGCTGTCCACCGACGAGTCCGGCGGCGACGGCAAGTCCAAGAAGTAGCCCGGACGGGCGAGTGACATAGGCCGAAGATCGGCCGAGAACCAGACAGAGTGCAGGCCGGGGAGGTGTTCCGCGGCCTGACCGACGGGCCTCCGCGCTTCGGCGTGGGGGCCCGTTCGTTATGAAGCGCACGCTTACCCCCTCTTACGTGGCGGACACCGGCGCTCTACTCTGAGTCTTAGTTACTCGCCAGTTCAATTACCAGCCACCAGCCAGTCGCGCAATGCTGCCCGCAGGCCCGGAGGACGACGTCGTGAGCGACACACAGACCTTGATCGATAGCCGGCCGCCCTCCGTGGCGACCCTTTTCACCCAGCGGGTCGCGGAGACACCCGACGCCGAGGCATACCGCTTCCCGGTGCCCGCCGCCTCCGGCGACGGACCCGACGAGTGGAAGTCGCTGACCTGGGGCCGAGCGGCCGAGCGGGTGTACGCGATCGCCGCCGGCCTGATCGATCTCGGCGTACAGCCCGAGGAGCGCGTGGCGCTGGCATCGTCCACCCGGATCGAGTGGATCCTCACCGACCTGGGTGTGATGTGCGCCGGCGCGGCCACCACCACGATCTACCCCTCGACGAACGCCGAGGAGTCCTCCTACATCCTCGCCGACTCCGACAGCCGGGTCCTGATCGCCGAGGACGCCGCACAACTGGCCAAGGCCCGCGAGCGCCGGGCCGATCTGCCGAACCTCAGCCACGTCGTGGTGATCGACACCACCGGGGTGGAGCCGGACGAGAGCGGCTGGGTGCTCTCCCTCGCCGACCTGGAGGCACGCGGCGCGGCGTACCTGGCGGACAACCCGGAAGCGGTGCAGAAGCGGATCGCGGCCATCGCGCCCGACCAGCTCGCCACGCTGATCTACACCTCGGGCACCACCGGCAGGCCCAAGGGCGTCCGGTTGCCGCACGACAACTGGTCGTACATGGCCAAGGCCACCGTGGCGACCGGGCTGATCACCAAGGACGACGTCCAGTACCTGTGGCTGCCGCTGGCGCACGTCTTCGGCAAGGTGCTGACCTCAGGGCAGATCGAGGTCGGCCATGTCACCGCGGTGGACGGCCGGGTCGACAAGATCATCGAGAACCTGCCGGTGGTGCAGCCGACCTACATGGCAGCGGTGCCGCGGATCTTCGAGAAGGTCTACAACGGGGTCGCCGCCAAGGCCCGGGCGGGCGGCGGAGCCAAGTACAAGATCTTCCAGTGGGCCGCCCAGGTGGCCCGTGAGTACGCCAGGACCACTCAGGACAGCTTCCGCCGTACCGGTACCGCGTCGGCGCCCTTCGGCCTGGAGACGAAGCACAGAATCGCCGACGCGCTGGTCTACGCCAAGATCCGCGAGGCGTTCGGCGGACGGCTGCGCGCCTGCGTCTCCGGCTCGGCCGCGCTGGCTCCGGACATCGGATTCTTCTTCGCCGGCGTGGGCATCCACATCCTGGAGGGGTACGGCCTGACGGAGTCCAGCGCCGCATCCTTCGTCAACCCGGGCGAGGCCTACCGCACGGGCACGGTCGGCAAGCCGCTGCCCGGTACCGAGGTGCGCATCGCCGGTGACGGCGAGGTCATGCTGCGCGGTCCCGGCATCATGTCCGGCTACCACGGGCTCCCGGAGAAGACCGCCGAGGTGCTGGAGTCCGATGGCTGGTTCCACACGGGGGACATCGGCGAACTCTCGGCCGACGGCTACCTGCGGATCACCGACCGCAAGAAGGACCTGATCAAGACATCGGGCGGTAAGTACATCTCACCGGCCGAGGTCGAGGGACAGTTCAAGGCGGTGTGTCCCTTCGTCTCCAACATCCTGGTGCACGGCGCGGACCGGAATTTCTGCACGGCGCTGATCGCACTCGACGAGCCGACCATCCTGGGCTGGGCCGAGGAGAACGGACTGGGCGGCAGGACGTACGCCGACGTGGTGGCCTCCCAGGAGGTCGAGTCGCTGATCGACGGTTATGTACAGCGGCTCAACGAGGGGCTGCAGCGCTGGCAGACGGTGAAGAAGTTCCGGCTGCTGCCCCGCGACCTGGACATCGAGCACGGCGAGCTGACGCCCAGCCTGAAGCTGAAGCGGCCGGTCGTCGAGCGTGAGTACCGGACGCTGATCGAGGACATGTACGCCGGCTCACGGGAGGCGTAGCACCGCGGGTGGGCGGGGGCGTTCCGGCCCCGCCCACCCGGGCCGCCTCGGGCGCCGGAGTGACCGTTCGTCCGGGTGTGACAATGGGGTACATGCCTTCCGCACTGCCCGATGGTGAACCCATGCCCGACGACGGGGCGCTGCCCGGTCATGCCCTGGAGGGCGCGGGGGAGCGGCCCCTCGGCTTCTATCTGCACGTGCCCTACTGCGCGAGCCGCTGCGGCTACTGCGACTTCAACACCTACACCGCGACGGAGCTGCGCGGCTCCGGCGGCGTACTGGCCTCCCGGGACAACTACGCCTCGACCCTGATCGACGAGGTCGGGCTGGCCCGCAAGGTCCTCGGGGACGACCCGCGACCGGTCAGCACGGTGTTCGTCGGCGGCGGCACCCCGACCCTGCTCGACGCGGCCGACCTGGTACGGATGCTCGCGGCGGTCCGGGACGAGTTCGGCCTCGCCGACGATGCCGAGATCACCACCGAGGCCAACCCGGAGTCGGTCGACCGCGCGTATCTGGAGACCCTGCGGGACGGCGGCTTCAACCGGGTCTCCTTCGGGATGCAGAGTGCCCGGCAGCACGTACTGAAAATCCTCGACCGCACGCACACCCCCGGCCGGCCCGAGGCGTGCGTCGCGGAGGCGCGGGCAGCGGGCTTCGACCACGTCAACCTTGACCTGATCTACGGCACCCCGGGGGAGTCCGACGACGACTGGCGGGCCTCGCTGGCCGCAGCGGTCGGCGCCGGCCCCGACCACATCTCCGCCTACGCGCTGATCGTCGAGGAGGGCACCCAGCTCGCCCGGCGGATCCGCCGGGGCGAGGTGCCGATGACCGACGACGACGTCCACGCCGACCGTTACCTGATCGCGGACTCGGTGCTGGCCGATGCGGGCTACTCCTGGTACGAGGTCTCCAACTGGGCCCGGACTCCGGCAGGCCGCTGCCTCCACAACGAGCTCTACTGGCGGGGCGCCGACTGGTGGGGCGCCGGCCCCGGCGCGCACAGCCATGTCGGCGGCGTCCGCTGGTGGAACGTCAAGCACCCCGGCGCGTACGCGGCAGCCCTGGCCGCCGGGAAGTCCCCCGGCGCGGGCCGCGAGATCCTGCCCACCGAGGACCGCCGGGTGGAGCGGATCCTGCTGGAGCTGCGGCTCATCGACGGCTGTCCGCTGTCGATCCTCGCCCCGGCCGGCCTGGCGGCGGCGCGGCGGGCGCGGGCGGACGGGCTGCTGTCGGAGGGGCCCTTCGATGAGGGACGGGCGGTGCTCACCCTGCGGGGCCGGCTGCTGGCGGACGCGGTGGTGCGGGACCTGGTGGACTGACCGCTCACCGCTTCCCGGGGCTCCCGCTCCTCAATCGCCGGAGGGGCTGATCATGGCGCCGGGCTCGTAACGAAATCGATCAGCTCCTCCACTCGCCCCAGCAGCTCCGGCTCCAGATCCCGGTACGACCGCACCCGGGACAGGATGTGCTGCCAAGCCGCACCCGTGTTCTCCGGCCACCCCAACGCCCGGCACACCCCCGTCTTCCAGTCCTGCCCCCGTGGCACCGACGGCCACCCCGCGATGCCCACGGCCGACGGCTTCACGGCTTCCCACACGTCGATGTAGGGATGGCCCACGATCAGCGCGTGGTCGCTGGATACGGCCGCAGCGATACGGGACTCCTTGGAACCGGGCACCAGGTGGTCGACCAGCACGCCGAGCCGGGCGTCCGCAGCAGGTCCGAACTCGGCGACGATCGACGGGAGGTCGTCGATGCCGCCCAGATACTCCACGACCACCCCCTCGACCCGCAGGTCGTCGCCCCACACCCGTTCCACCAGTTCCGCGTCGTGCCGCCCCTCGACGTAGATCCGTCCGGCCCGGGCCACCCGGGCGCGTGCGCCGGGGACGGCGAGGGAGCCGGACGCCGTACGTGCGGGGCCCCGGGGGGCTGCCGTGGGGCGGACCAGGGTGACTGGGCGGCCCTCCAGCAGGAAGCCGCGCGGCGTCATCGGGAAGACCCGGTGCTTGCCGAAGCGGTCCTCGAGGGTGACGGTGGGCCCCTCGGCGGTCTTCTCGCACCGGATCACCGCACCGCAGAACCCGGTGGTGACCTCCTCGACGACCAGATCGGGTTCGGCCGCGACCTCCGGGGCGGGCGTCTGCTTCTTCTTCCACGGCGGCGTCAAGTCGGGGCTGTAGCTGCGCATTCGCCAGACGCTACGACAACCGGGAGCGGGCTGCCAGCATGTCGCGCTGGGCCCGGACGAAGGCGGCGTCCACCACGGCCCCGTGCCCGGGTACGTACAGCGCGTCGTCGCCGGCCAGCGCGAGCAGCCGGTCCAGGGCCGCGGGCCACTGCGGGAGCATCGCGTCCGGGCCGGCCTGCGGCTCGCCGGACTCCTCGACCAGATCGCCGCAGAAGACGACGTCGGGGCTGCCGGGGACCAGCAGGACCAGATCGTGGCCGGTGTGACCGGGGCCGATGTTCGCCAGCACGATCTGCCGCCCGCCCAGATCCAGCGACAGCTCACCGGAGACCAGGTGGTGCGGCCCGACCAGCCGGGCCACCGCGTCGTCGGCCTCGGCGGGCGGGATGCCGTGGCGTACCGCGTCCTCGCGGAGGGCGGCCGCACCGCGGGAGTCCCGGGCGAGCAGGTGGTCGGTGCCCACCGCTCCGTAGACCCGGGCGCCGGGGAAGGCGGCGGTGCCCAGTACATGGTCGAAGTGCGGGTGACTCAGCGCGATATGCGTCACTCTCCGGCCGAGAAGTTCCTCCACTCCGGCACGGATCCCGGCGCCCTCACGGGGCGACGAGCCGGTGTCGTACAGCAGCACCGCTTCCCGCCCCGCGACCAGCCCGACGGTCGCGTCCCAGCCGGGCAGACGGCGCCGGCCGACATCCGCGGCGAGGTGTTCCCAGCCGGAGCCTTCCCAAGTGACGTCCATACCGCGACGCTATCGGGAATGGCCGGCACCGGCGCGATAGCGTGACAGGCCGTGCTTGCCAGGGGTGAACCTCACCGCCGTACACTGGGTAGCCGCTGGCACTCGAACGCACAGAGTGCCAGGCAGGTTCCGACGATCGAACAACTGGAGGTGTGCGCGGATGCTCAGTGATCGCAGACTCGAAGTGTTGCGCGCCATCGTCCAGGACTATGTGGGCACCGAGGAGCCGGTGGGTTCCAAGGCGCTCACCGAGCGGCACCGGCTCGGTGTCTCACCGGCCACCGTCCGCAACGACATGGCGGCCCTGGAGGACGAGGGATTCATCGCCCAGCCGCACACCAGCGCGGGGCGTATCCCGACCGACAAGGGCTACCGGCTGTTCGTCGACAGGCTGGCGGGCGTCAAGCCCCTGTCGTTGCCCGAGCGGCGCGCCATCCAGAACTTCATGGACGGTGCGGTCGACCTCGACGACGTGGTGGGCCGCACGGTGCGGCTGCTCGCACAGCTGACCCGGCAGGTCGCCGTGGTGCAGTATCCGTCGCTGACCCGTTCCACGGTCCGGCACGTGGAGCTGCTCTCGCTGGCCCCCGCCCGGCTGATGCTGGTGCTGATCACGGACACCGGCCGCGTCGAGCAACGCATGATCGACTGTCCCGCACCGTTCGGTGAGACATCCCTGGCGGATCTGCGCGCCCGGCTCAACAGCCGGGTCGTGGGGCGCCGTTTCGCGGATGTGCCGCAGTTGGTGCAGGATCTTCCCGACTCCTTCGACCAGGAGGACAGAGGGACCGTCGCGACGGTCCTCTCGACCCTGCTGGAAACGCTGGTGGAGGAGACCGAGGAGCGGCTGATGATTGGCGGCACCTCCAATCTGACCCGCTTCGGACATGACTTCCCGCTGACCATCAGGCCGGTGCTGGAAGCCCTGGAGGAGCAGGTCGTGCTCCTCAAACTGCTCGGGGAGGACTCGGGCATGACCGTAAGCATCGGGCATGAGAACGCCCACGAGGGGCTGACGTCCACATCGGTCGTCGCCGTCGGCTACGGTTCGGGCGACGAGGCAGTCGCCAAACTCGGCGTGGTCGGACCGACCCGCATGGACTACCCCGGAACGATGGGAGCGGTACGCGCAGTGGCACGTTACGTCGGACAGATCCTGGCGGAGTCGTAAGTGGCCACGGACTACTACGCCGTACTCGGCGTGCGCCGCGACGCTTCCCAGGACGAGATCAAGAAGGCATTCCGGCGGCTGGCGCGTGAGCTCCACCCGGACGTGAACCCTGATCCCAAGACGCAGGAACGCTTCAAGGAGATCAACGCCGCCTACGAGGTGTTGTCCGACCCGCAGAAGAAGCAGGTCTACGACCTCGGCGGCGACCCGCTCTCGCAGGCGGGCGGCGGCGGAGCCGGTGGCTTCGGCGCGGGCGGCTTCGGCAACTTCTCGGACATCATGGACGCCTTCTTCGGTACGGCGTCGCAGCGTGGGCCGAGGTCGCGCACCCGGCGCGGCCAGGACGCGATGATCCGCCTGGAGATCGACCTCAACGAGTCGGCCTTCGGTACGACCAAGGACATCCAGGTCGACACCGCCGTGGTCTGCACGACCTGCAGCGGCGAGGGCGCGGCCCCCGGCACATCGGCGCAGACCTGCGACATGTGCCGCGGCCGCGGCGAGGTCTCGCAGGTCACCCGGTCGTTCCTGGGCCAGGTCATGACCTCGCGGCCCTGCCCGCAGTGCCAGGGCTTCGGCACGGTCGTGCCGACCCCGTGCCCGGAGTGCGCGGGCGACGGACGCATCCGCTCCCGCCGCACGCTCACGGTCAAGATCCCGGCCGGCGTCGACAACGGCACCCGCATCCAGCTCGCGGGCGAGGGCGAGGTCGGCCCCGGCGGCGGTCCCGCCGGCGACCTGTACGTCGAGATCCACGAGCTGCCGCACGCGGTCTTCCAGCGGCGTGGGGACGATCTGCACTGCACGGTGACCGTCCCCATGACGGCGGCCGCGCTCGGCACCAAGGTGCCGCTCGAGACGCTGGACGCCCTGGAGGAGGTCGACATCCGGCCCGGCACCCAGTCCGGCCAGTCGATCCCCATGCACCAGCGCGGCATCACGCATCTGCGTGGTGGCGGTCGCGGCGACCTGATCGTGCACGTCGAGGTGCTGACTCCGGCGAAGCTCGACCCCGAACAGGAGCGCCTGCTCCGCGAGTTCGCCAAACTCCGCGGCGAGGAACGGCCCACGGGCCAGTTCCAGCCGGGGCAGCAGGGGTTGTTCTCGCGGTTGAAGGATGCGTTCAACGGTCGGTAGGTGTGGCCGGTTGGGTGGCTGGGGGTCCGGGGGTCGTCCCCCGGGGGGTGCAGTCAGCCGGGGCAGCAGGGGTTGTTCTCGCGGTTGAAGGATGCGTTCAACGGTCGGTAGGTGTGGCCGGTTGGGCGGCTGGGGGTCCGGGGGTCGTCCCCCGGGGGGTGCAGCCAGCCGGGGCAGCAGGGGTTGTTCTCGCGGTTGAAGGATGCGTTCAACGGTCGGTATGTGTGGCCGGTTGGGCGGCTGGGGGTCCGGGGGTCGTCCCCCGGGTGAGCGGGGCCAACGGGCGGTAAGCCGTCTCACAGCCGAACGATGATGTCGATTCGGTGTGATGCGGAGGACGTGGCACGATGCGGTCATGTCCTCCGCATTCGCCGGTCTCTGCCGATATCCGATCGTGCAGGCCCCCATGGCCGGCGGCGCTTGCGGCCCGCCGCTCGCCGCCGCCGTCTCCGAGGCGGGCGGTCTGGGCTTCCTCGCCGGCGGGTACAAGACCGCGGACGGTATGTACGAGGAGATCAAGCAGCTGCGGGGGCAGACCGGTCTGCCCTTCGGCGTGAACCTCTTCATGCCACAGCCGGAGAACAGCGACCCCTCCGCCGTCGAGGTCTACAGCCATCAGCTCGCCGGTGAGACGACGTGGTACCAGACGCCGCTCGGCGACGCGCAGGGCAGCTCCGACGACGGGTACGAGGCCAAGCTGGCCGTCCTGCTGGACGACCCGGTGCCGGTTGTCTCCTTCACCTTCGGCTGTCCTCCCCGCGACGTCCTCGATTCCTTCGACCGGGTCGACACCTTCACGATCGTGACCGTCACCACGCCGGACGAGGCCCAGACCGCCCAGTGGTGCGGCGCGGACGCGGTGTGTGTCCAGGGCGTCGAGGCCGGCGGACATCAGAGCACCCACCGTGACGACCCGCAGACCGACGGGACCGGCATCGGAGTGCTTTCGCTGATCACCCAGGTGCGGGAGACCGTGCAACTGCCGGTCATCGCCGCCGGTGGGCTGATGCGCGGCTCCCAGATCGCCGCCGTACTCGCGGCGGGCGCGGACGCGGCGCAGCTCGGCACCGCCTTCCTCGCCTGCCCCGAGTCGGGGGCGAACGTCCTGCACAAGCAGGCGCTGACCAATCCGCTGTTCGTCCGCACGGAGCTCACCCGGGCGTTCTCCGGTCGCCCCGCGCGTGGCCTCGTCAACCGTTTCGTGCGCGAGCACGGGCCGTACGCACCCGCCGCCTACCCCCAGGTGCACTACCTCACCGCCGGGCTGCGCAGGGCGGCGGCCGCGGTGGGCGACGCCCAGGGCATGGCGCTGTGGGCGGGCCAGGGCCACCGGCTCGCCCGCGAACTGCCGGCCGGTCAGCTGGTCGAGGTGCTGGTCGCGGAACTCGAGGCGGCGCGCGCCGCCCTGGCGTCGGGCAACTGGTCATGACCGCCCCCGTCTTCGTCGTCGGCGACCTCCGCCGCATCGAGCCGGGCCCGGACGGCACCTTCGTACTCGACGGGCCGGAGGGCCGGCACGCGGTGTCCGTGAAGCGGTTGCGGACGGGCGAGACGGTCGTACTGACCGACGGCGGCGGCCGCTGGGCGGACTGCGTGGTCCGCGCCGCCGAGGGCAAGGACCGGCTGGTCGTCGAGGTGGGCGCCCGGCAGGAGGAACCGCCGCCGGCCCCCCGCATCACGGTCGTCCAGGCCCTGCCGAAGGGCGACCGCGGTGAGATCGCCGTGGAGACGATGACCGAGACCGGCGTCGACGCGATCGTGCCCTGGCAGGCGTCCCGCTGCATCACCCAGTGGCGCGGGGAACGTGGCGCCAAGTCCCTGGCCAAGTGGCGCAGTACGGCCCGCGAATCCGGCAAGCAGTCCCGCCGGACCCGTTTTCCGGAGGTCGCGGACGCGATGAGCACCAAACAGGTTGCGGCACTTCTGGCCGAAGCGGATCTCGGGGCGGTCCTGCACGAGGACCGGGCCTACGGGAGCGGAGCACTGGCGAGTGCCGCGCTGCCGTCGGACGGGGAGATCGTGCTGGTCGTCGGGCCCGAAGGCGGTGTGTCGCCGGAGGAGTTGGCGGCGTTCGCCGACGCCGGTGCGGGGGCGTACCGGCTGGGGCGGAGCGTTTTGCGGACGTCGACGGCGGGGACGGTGGCGGCGGGCCTGCTGCTGGCCCGGACGGGGCGGTGGGGGTAGCGGGCGGTGCCTGCGGCTCCGGGGTTCCGCCCCAGGCCCCGCTCCTCCCGCCGGAGGGGTCTTGAACGTACCGGCGTCAGCCGGCTGGTGCAGCCCGCGCAGGCGCCCGCACCGGTTCGCCCACGCGAGTGACATGGCCGCAAAGGCACCTACCGGCCCCCCACCCCGGGTGGGACCCTGCCCTGCATGGGGGCAAGACGAGCAACGCGCAGAAGGATCCTCGCGGCAACCATCACCGCCGCCATCACCCTCGCCGGCGTCGCGGCCTGCGACCCCGTCGACGGTATGGACACCGCATCGGTCGCCTACACCACCGACCGCACCGGCACCAGCGCGCTGGAGCACCACGGCGTACGCGTCGACTGGCTGACCTGTACCGCGGATCTGGGCAGCACCAAGAAACCCTCGCCCACCGCGGACGTGCGCAGCGTGGCGAAGGTCGACTGCCAGGGCAGGACCAAGGACCGCAAGGACATCACCATCAAGGGCAAGGTGACCAAGGCGGTCGACGGCCGCTGCGTGCGGGGCGACCTCACCGGCACGGTGGGCGGCGAACTCGCTTTCCGCGCAACCCTGTTGGGTAACTGCGACGCCGCTCCGTCGAGCAGCGACGCCACCCCGTCGGGCAACGGCGGTGCCGGCGGGGCCAGGCCGACAGCGACCGTCACCGTCACCGTCACGGTGACCCGGTACCCGGGCAAGTGACCCACCGGACGTTGCCCGGCCGGCCCGCACACCGTCAGTACGCACAACTCCGGCCCGGCGCACCGGATCACGGCCTAGGGTGATCCATGTGACGCAGCCTGCCTATCTCCGGTTTCCGCATGTCCAGGGCGATTCCATCGCCTTCACCGCAGAGGACGACGTCTGGTTGGCCCCGCTCGACGGCGGACGTGCCTGGCGTGTCAGCGCCGACAACCGGCCCGTCGACCATCCACGGATATCCCCCGACGGCGAACGGGTCGCCTGGACGTCCACCCGGGACGGCGCCCCCGAGGTGCATCTCGCGCCCACCGACGGCGGCCCCTCGCAACGCCTGACCTACTGGGGCGATGCCCGGACGTCCGTACGCGGCTGGACCCCCGGTGGTGAGGTGCTGGCCATCAGCACCTACGGCCAGGCCTCGCTGCGCCGCAGCTGGGCGCGGGCCATCCCGGTCGACGGCGGTCCGGCGCGAACCCTGCCGTACGGTCCGGTCGGCTCCCTCGCGTACGGGCCGGACGAGCGGGTGCTGCTGCTCTCGGCCACCATGGGCCGCGAGGCGGCCAAGTGGAAGCGGTACCGGGGCGGCACGGCGGGCAAACTGTGGACGGGGGAGACCGGCGGCGACTTCGAACGGCTCCACGAGGACCTCGACGGGAACATCGAGTGCCCGATGTGGGTGGCGGGCCGGGCCGCGTTCCTCTCCGACCACGAGGGCGTCGGTGCGCTGTACTCCTCGCTCCCCGACGGCTCGGGCCTCCGCCGCCATACGGCAGTTGACGGTTTCTACGCCCGGCAGGCCGCCACCGACGGGACGCGGGTGGTCTACGCGTCGGCGGGTGAACTGTGGATCGTCGACGACCTCGAAGGGGCCGCACCGCGCCGGCTGGACGTCAGGCTCGGCGGCCAGCGTGCCGACCTCCAGCCGCACGTCGTGAGCGGCGGGCACCACCTCCACACGGCCTCCCCGGACCGTACCGGCCGGGGCAGCGCCGTCGAATCACGGGGCGCCGTCCACTGGGTCACCCACCGGGAGGGACCGGCCAGGGCGCTCGCCACCGAACCGGGGGTACGGGCCAGGCTGCCCCGCACCTTCCGGGCCGACGGCGCCGAGCACGTCGTCTGGGTCACCGACGCGGAGGGCGAGGACGCGCTGGAGTGCGCACCGGCCACCGGCGCCGCGCCGGGCGCCGCGCCGCGCCGCCTCGGTCAGGGACGTCTCGGCCGGGTGCTGAGCCTGGCGGCCGCCCCCGACGGCAGCCGGTTCGCGGTCGCCGCGCACGACGGACGGGTGCTGATCGTCGAACGGGACACCGGCGATGTGCACGAGGTCGACCGCAGCGAGCACGGCGATGCGTCGGGGCTGGTCTTCTCGCCCGACTCGGCATGGCTCGCCTGGTCGCACCCGGGCCCGGACCCGCTGCGCCAGCTGAAGCTCGCGCACCTCGCGGATCTCTCGGTGGCCGAGGCGACGCCACTGCGCTTCCGGGACTTCCAGCCCGTCTTCACCACCGACGGCAAACACCTGGCCTTCCTCTCCGAGCGGGCCTTCGACCCGATCTACGACGCGCACGTCTTCGACCTGGCGTTCATCGGCGCCTGTCGCCCGCATCTGCTGACCCTCGCCGCCACCACCCCCTCCCCGTTCGGGCCGCAGCGCCACGGCCGCCCGACCGAGAAGGACAAGGACGCCGACGAGCACGACCCCAGCGCGCTGCCGGTCACCCGGATCGATCTGGAGGGGATCGCCGACCGGATCGTGCCGCTGCCGGTGGAGGCCGCCAGCTACTCCACCCTGCGCGCGGCCAAGGACGGGCTGCTCTGGCTGCGTCACCCGCTGCACGGTGTCCTCGGCACGACCCGAGCCACGCCCGCCGCGCCGTGGCCGCGTACCGTCCTGGAGCGGTACGACCTGGAGAAGCTCCGCAACGAGGAACTCGCCTCGGACGTCGACCACTTCGAGGTGAGCGGTGACGGCAAGCGGCTGGTGCTGCACATGGACGGCAAGCTGCGCGTCGTGCCGATCGACAGCAGGGTCTCCGGGCCCGACCCGGACGCGGACTCGGACAGTGACATCACCGTCGACCTCTCCCGGATCCGCCGCACCCTCGACCCGGCTGCCGAGTGGCGGCAGATGTACGACGAGACCGGCCGCATCATGCGGGACAACTTCTGGCGGGCGGACTTCGGCGGCGTCGACTGGGCCGGGGTGCTCGACCGTTACCGTCCGGTCCTCGCCCGGGTCGCCACCCACGACGACCTGGTCGACCTGTTGTGGGAGGTCCAGGGCGAGCTGGGCACCTCGCACGCGTACGTGACTCCGCCGGGCGGTTGGCGCGACGACGCGACCCGGCAGGGGCTGCTGGGGGCCGACATCTCCCGTGGGGACGACGGCCGTTGGCGTGTCGACCGGATCCTGCCCGCCGAGACCTCGGATCCGGCGGCGCGCGCCCCGCTCAGTGCACCGGGGGTCGCGATGCGTGCCGGTGACGCGATCCTGGCCGTCGACGGCCACCCGGTGGACCCGCGCACCGGGCCGGGCCCGCTGCTCACCGGTGCGGCGGACAAGCCGGTCGAACTCACCGTCGCGCCGGCCGACGGCGGTGAGCCGCGCCATGTCGTGGTGGTACCCACCGGCGACGAGGAACCGCTCCGCTACCACGCCTGGGTGGCGGACCGCCGGGCGTACGTTCACGAGCACTCCGGTGGCCGCCTCGGTTACCTGCACGTCCCCGACATGGTCGGCGCCGGCTGGGCCCAGCTGCACCGGGACCTGCGGGTGGAGGTCGCCAGGGACGGCCTGGTGGTCGACGTCCGGGAGAACCGCGGCGGCCACACCTCGCAATTGGTCGTGGAGAAGCTCGCCCGCCGGATCGTGGGCTGGGACCTGCCGCGCGGTATGCGTCCCTACAGTTACCCCGGTGACGCGCCGCGGGGGCCGGTGGTCGCCGTGGCCAACGAGTTCTCCGGCTCGGACGGGGACATCGTCAACGCCGCGATCAAGGCGCTGGGCATCGGTCCGGTGGTCGGTACGCGGACCTGGGGCGGCGTCATCGGCATCGACAGCCGGTACCGCCTGGTCGACGGGACGCTGGTGACCCAGCCCAAGTACGCCTTCTGGCTGGAGGGGTACGGCTGGGGCGTCGAGAACCACGGCGTCGACCCCGATGTCGAGGTGGTGCAGGCGCCGCAGGACCATGTGGCGGGGCGTGATCCGCAACTGGACGAGGCGATCCGCATCGCGTTGGCCACGCTCGCGGAGACCCCGGCCAAGACACCGCCGGACCTGCCGCGGAGCTGACCCCCCCTCGGGGGCTCCGCCCCCGGGCCCCCGGTCCTCAAACGCCGGACGGGCTGGATTTTGCTCGGTGAGTGCGATCGTGCGTGCTCAAGCAGCCACGACCGCCGACCGCGCCAGCCGCGCCGACCCCTGCCGGTCGGGTCGGTCACTTGCAGCCGGGCCGGCGTTTGAGGCCGTCTTTGAGCGGGGCGATGTCCAGTCGGCTCGGCCACTTCCAGCCGGGCCGGCGCTTGAGGCCGTCTTTGAGCTCAGCCATGTCCAGCCAGGTCGGCCACTTCCAGCCGGGCCGGCGCTTGAGGCCATCTTTGAGCTCAGCCATTCCAAGCCCGGCCGGCGCTTGAGGCCATCTCCAGCCCGGCCGGCGTTTGAGGCCACCCCCCGCCCGGCAGCAGGTCGCACCGTCACGTCCCCGCTAGCATGGGCCGCGTACAGATCATCACCGACCGAGGAGACTCCGCATGGCGGGAGAGCCGCAGCCCGACTGCCTGTTCTGCAAGATCGTCTCGGGGGACATCCCGGCAACCGTCGTCCACGAGACCGAGACCACGGTTGCCTTCCGTGACATAAACCCGCAGGCTCCGACACACGTCCTGGTGATCCCCAAGGCGCACTACCCGGACGCGCAGACGCTCGCCGTCGCGGAGCCGCAGATCGCCGCGGACGTGCTGAACGAAGCGGGCCGGGTCGCCGCCCAGGACACCATCGACGGGACGGGCTACCGCATCGTCTTCAACACGGGCTCGGGCGCCGGTCAGACCGTGTTCCACGCGCACGCCCACGTGCTGGGCGGCCGTGGCCTCAACTGGCCCCCCGGATAGTTCCGTTGTCCGTACGCGAACTCGTGGTGCTGGGTACCGCCAGCCAGGTCCCGACCCGGCTCAGGAACCACAACGGCTACCTGCTGCGCTGGGACGGCGAGGGCATCCTCTTCGACCCGGGCGAGGGCACCCAGCGCCAGATGCTGCACGCCGGGGTCGCCGCGCACGACATCGACCGGATCTGCGTCACGCACTTCCACGGCGACCACTCGCTGGGCCTGGCCGGAGTGATCCAGCGAATCAACCTGGACCGGGTCCCGCACCCGGTCACCGCGCACTACCCGGCGAGCGGGCAGCAGT
The DNA here is from genome assembly GCF_040682175.1 of Streptomyces sp. NPDC051320. Classification (NCBI taxonomy): domain Bacteria; kingdom Bacillati; phylum Actinomycetota; class Actinomycetes; order Kitasatosporales; family Streptomycetaceae; genus Streptomyces; species Streptomyces sp. NPDC051320. The sequence goes on along the minus strand of NZ_JBFBAL010000002.1, from coordinate 62,819 downwards.
TCTTCGACCGGCTGCGGTACTCCACCGCGTACCGGGAAACCGTCCGGATGGTGCAGGCACCGGCCACCGGCGAAAGCATCGTGCTGGCCGAGACACCGGCGTACGTACTGGAGGCGCACCGGCTGCGGCACCCCGTCGAGTCGTACGGCTACCGGCTGACCGAACCCGACGGGCGCCGGATGCTGCCCGCGAAGCTTGCCGAGCATTCCATCGCCGGGCCGGAGATCGGCCGGCTGCAACGGGAGGGCGAGGTCGGCGGGGTGACGCTCGACCAGGTCAGTGAGGTGCGGCGCGGGCAGCGGTTCGCGTTCGTCATGGACACCGGGCTGTGCGACGGTGTGTACCGCCTCGCCGAAGGCTGCGATGTGCTGGTCATCGAGTCGACCTTCCTCGATGAGGACGAGCGGCTGGCCGCCGAATACGGCCACCTGACCGCCGGCCAGGCGGCCCGGGTGGCGCGGGACGCGGGCGTACGGCACCTCGTACTGACGCACTTCTCGCAGCGTTATGCCGACCCCGAGGACTTCGCCCGGCAGGCGCGCACCGCCGGATTCGACGGTGAACTGACCATTGCCGCCGACCTGATGCGGGTCCCCGTGCCCACCCGGCACGTCCCGGCACCACCTGGCACTCCGAACCCATCGAACTGAGCGAGATCCCATGCCCCACCTCCCGACGGACCACCTGACCACGGACCACCTCCCGACGCATCACCTGCCGAAGGCCGAGCTGCACCTGCACATCGAAGGCACCCTGGAACCGGAGCTGGCGTTCGCGCTCGCCGCGCGCAACGGTGTCGAGCTGCCGTTCTCGGACACCGAGTCGTTGCGCAAGGCGTACCTCTTCAAGGACCTGCAGTCGTTCCTCGATCTGTACTACGGGCTGATGACGGTGCTGCGCACGCCCGAGGACTTCGAAGAGCTCACCGAGGCGTATCTCGTCCGGGCCGCCGCCCAGGGCGTACGCCATGCGGAGATCTTCTTCGACCCGCAGGCGCACTCCGCGCGCGGAGTCGAGATCGCGACGGTGGTCGAGGGGATCTCCCGGGCTCTCGAGCGGAGCATGGAGCGGCATGGTGTCTCCACCCGGCTGATCATGTGTTTTCTGCGCGACCGTTCGGCCGACTCGGCGCTGCGCACCCTGGAGGCCGCCCGGCCGCATCTGGACCGGATCACGGCGGTCGGCCTCGATTCGGCCGAGGTCGGGCACCCGCCGTCGAAGTTCCGCGAGGTGTACGAGGCGGCTGGCGCGCTGGGGCTGCGCAAGGTCGCCCATGCGGGGGAGGAGGGCCCGCCGGCGTACGTGTGGGAGGCCCTGGACATTCTGGGCGTGGAGCGGGTCGACCACGGACTGCGGTCCGTCGAGGACTCGGAGCTGGTGGCGCGGCTGGTGCGTGACCGGGTGCCGCTGACGCTCTGTCCGCTGTCGAACGTGCGACTGCGGGCGGTGGACACCCTGGAGGAGTTTCCGCTGCGTCAGATGATGGACGCCGGGCTGCTGTGCACCGTCAACTCCGACGACCCGGCGTACTTCGGCGGCTACGCCGGAGACACCTTCCACGCCGTGCACGAGGCGCTGCGGATCGGGCATGAGGAGTTGCGGACGCTGGCCCGCAACTCGTTCCTGGCCGCCTTCCTGGACGACGACGAGGAGCTCAGGGCGCGTTACCTGGCCGAGGTGGCGGCGTACGACTTCGGCGCGGACCTCGACCTGGGCTGACGCAGCGGGGCACGCTGTCCCGGCGGACGGCCGGGGCGGCGGCTCAGAGCCAGTCCGGCGCGCCCGGCAGGGCCGGGGTGGTGGCCTCGATCTTCAGGCGTACCTCGCGCATCGTCGCCACGATCTGCCGCTGGTGCTCGTCGGTGAGCCGGCTCACCGGCACCGAGCAGCTGATGGCGTCCACGGCCGGTGCGTCGTAGCGCAGCGCGAAGCCGAACCCGACGATGCCGGAGACGCCCTCCTCGCGGTCGATCGAGTAGCCGCGCTCGCGCACACCCAGCAGGTCCGCGGCGAGCGCCGTCCGGTCGGGGAGGGTGTTCGGGGTGAAGCGCTCCAGCTCGCCCTCCGGAAGCGCGCTGTCGTCGCGCTCGGCGAGCAGTGCCTTCCCCAGTGCGCCGACGTGCGCGGGCAGCCGGCGGCCGACGCGGCTGATGGTGCGCAGGTATTCGTGTGACTCGCGGGTGGCGAGATAGACGACGTCACCGCGGTCGAACCGGCCCATGTGGATGGTCTCGCCGAGCGCGGTGGAGGCCTCGTCCAGATAGGGCTTGGCCGCGCGCACCCGGGGATCGGTGTCCAGGTAGCTGGTTCCGGTGAGCAGGGCGCGGATGCCGATGCCGTACAGCGATCCGGTCGCGTCGGTGCGCACCCAGCCGCGGTCGATGAGGGTCTGCAGCAGGGCGTACATGGAACTGCGCGGTACGCCCAGCTCCTCGGCGAGCTCGCGCAGCCGGGCCGGCCGGTCGCCGCGTGCGGCCAGTACTTCGAGCAGCTCGACGGTGCGCCCCGCCGACTTCACCTCGCGTACGCCTCCGGTCTCTGGCATGCGCGAATTCTATGGCGCCCTTGCAGGCCCTCTTGACGCTCCCCGTTCACGTATCTACTGTCTGTCTCCATGCGTAGACATCATCTACATGCGGAGACAACGGAGGCGGCGGCGATGGAGACTGCGGACCGGCTCAGGGAAGGCATGGCGCGGGGGGTGCTCTCCTTCCCGCTGACCAGCTTCACCACCGCGGGGGAACTCGACATCGAGGGCTACCGGGCCTATCTCGAGACCCAGCTGGCGGCGGCGCCCGGCGCGGTTTTCCCGGCCTGCGGAACCGGGGAGTTCTTCTCGCTCGACGAGGACGAGTACCGCCAGGTCGTCACCACCACGGTCGAAGTGGCCGCAGGCCGGATCCCGGTGGTCGCCGGTATCGGGTACGGCTGGGCGCAGGCCGCCCGGTTCGCCCGGATCGCCGAGGAGGCGGGCGCCGACGCGGCGCTCGTCATGCCGCACTACCTGGTCGCCGCACCGCAGGACGGCCTGGTCGCCCAGCTGGCGCAGATCGCCGCCCGCACCCGGCTGCCGCTCATCGCCTACCAGCGCGGCCAGGTCACCTTCACCGCCGACTCGCTGCGCCGTGTCGCCGCGATCCCCGGCGTCATCGGGCTCAAGGACGGGCACAGCGACCTCGACCGGCTCCAGCGGCTGACCCTCGCCGCGCCGGAGGGCTTCCTGTTCTTCAACGGCGCCTCCACCGCCGAGGTCCAGGCCCGCGCCTACGCCACCGTCGGCGTCCCCGCCTATTCGTCCGCCGTGCACGCCTTCGCCCCGGAGATCGCCGGCGCCTTCTTCACGGCGCTCGGCAAGGGCGACCACGCCCGCACGGACGAGCTGCTGCGCGGTTTCTACGTGCCACTGGTCGAACTCCGCGACCGGGTCCCCGGCTACGCGGTGTCCCTGGTCAAGGCCGCCGCCCGGCTGCGCGGCCGCCGGGTCGGCCCGGTCCGCGCACCGCTGACCGACCCGGGCCCCGGCGACCTCGCGACGCTCGACGCACTGCTCGCCACCGGACTCGACCTCGTAGGAGCCACCCGATGACCCGGCCCACGCCCCGAAGCCTGAAGATCGCCGAAGTGCGGCTCACCCCGGTGCTGATCGCGGACCCGCCGCTGCTCAACGTGCAGGGAGTGCACCAGCCCTACACCCCGCGCCTCGTCGTCGAGATCATCACGGCGGACGGTGTCACCGGCATGGGCGAGACCTACGGCGACACCAAGTACCTGGAGATCGCCCGTCCGTACGCCGAGCTGATGGCCGGCCGTTCGATAGCCGACCTGAACGGTCTGGTCCCGCTGGCTGCGCAGGTGGGTGTGGACGCCGCGCGGATCGAGAACACGGTCGACGTCGGCGGTCTGCGCGGCGTCCAGACCGCGGACAAACTGCGCCTGTCGATCATCTCGGCCTTCGAGGTCGCCTGCCTCGACGCGCTCGGAAAGGTCCGCGGCCTGCCGGTGCACGCGCTGCTCGGGGGCAAGGTCAGGGACTCCGTCGAGTACAGCGCGTATCTCTTCTACCGCTGGGCCGAGCACCCGGACGGTGCCGGCGAGTCCGACACCTGGGGCGAGGCGGTCGACCCGGCGGGCATCGTCGCCCAGGCGCGGCGCTTCGTCGACGACTACGGATTCACCTCCTTCAAGCTCAAGGGCGGCGTCTTCCCGCCCGCCGAGGAGACCGCCGCGATCAAGGCCCTGGCCGAGGCGTTCCCCGGCCATCCGCTGCGCCTCGACCCCAACGGCGGCTGGACCCCGGAGACCTCGCTCAAGGTCGCCGCCGAGCTGGCGGACGTACTCGAATACCTGGAGGACCCGACGTCGGGCACGCCGAACATGGCCGAGGTCGCCGCAGGTACGGAGGTGCCTCTCGCGACGAACATGTGCGTCACGACGATCCCGGAGATCCGGGAGGCCTTCCTGAAGGACGCCGTCCAGGTCGTCCTCTCCGACCACCACTACTGGGGCGGCCTGCGCGCCACCCGCGAACTGGCCGCCATCTGCCGCGCCTTCGGGGTCGGCCTCTCCATGCACTCCAACACCCACCTGGGCATCAGCCTCGCCGCGATGACCCATGTCGCCGCCACCGTCCCGAACCTGGACTACGCCTGCGACAGCCACTACCCGTGGCAGACCGACGACGTGATCACCACCCGCCATGTCTTCAGCGACGGCCGCCTCCCGGTCTCCGAGGCCCCCGGCCTCGGAGTCGAACTCGACCGCGACGCCCTCGCCCGCCTGCACCGGCGCTGGCTCGACGACGACGGCGCGATGCGCGACCGCGACGACGCCACCGCGATGCGCAAGGCGAAGGGCTACGAGGACTGGACGTCCCCGGCGCTGCCCCGCTGGTAACGGCGTACGGGCGGGGGCCGGGCCACGACAAGGCCGGGGCGTGCCCCGCGGAAGCCTGACGCTCGGACGCGGCCACCGTACGGATGTCGCACCGGGACAGCGTGTCCGCGCTCCTGTCGGGCGGTGGTGCAGACTGTTGTGATCCGCACCGTTGGCCTGTCCGCGACCCGTTGGAGCATACGGTGGCCGTACCTGCCGAGCCCGCCCTCGATCCGCTGAAGGAGACCCGCCGACCCGACGATCCGCCCTGTGACGTCTATCTGACCGGCACGGTCTTCCTCGACATCATCTTCACCGGCCTCGACTCCGCGCCCGTTCGCGGCACCGAGTCCTGGGCGCGTGGCATGGGCTCGAGCCCCGGCGGAGTGGCCAATATGGCCACCGCACTGGCCAGGCTGGGGCTGCACACCTCGCTCGCCGCGGCCTTCGGTGACGACCACTACGGCGAGTACTGCTGGGACGCACTGGAACAGGGCGAGGGCATCGATCTGTCGAAGTCGCACAGGGTTCCCGGCTGGCACTCGCCGGTCACCGTCTCCATGGCGTACGAGGGGGAGCGGACCATGGTCTCGCACGGCCATGAGGCCCCGCTCCCGGAGGACGTGACGGACCCCGCACCGGGCTGCCCGCCACGCGCGCGTGCCGCCGTCGCTTCGCTGGGTCCGGGCCGCCGCGAGGAGTGGGTCGCGCATGCCGCCCGCCGCGGCACCCGGGTCTTCGCCGACGTGGGGTGGGACGACACGGAGCGCTGGGACCTCGCCGCGCTGCCCGACCTGGACCACTGCGAGGCGTTCCTGCCCAACGCCGAGGAGGCGATGCGCTACACCCGTACCGACTGCCCGCGCGCGGCCGCCAGGGCGCTGGCCGAGAAGGTGCCGCTCGCGGTGGTCACGCTCGGCGCGGAGGGGGCGTACGCGGTGGACGGTGCCACCGGCGAGACGGCCTCGGTGCCCGCGATCGCCGTCCAAGCGCTCGATCCGACCGGCGCGGGTGATGTCTTCGTCGCCGGATTCATCACCGGGACCCTGGCGGACTGGCCGCTTGCCGACCGGCTGGCCTTCGCCGGGCTGACCGCCGCGCTCTCCGTCCAGGAGTTCGGCGGTTCGCTGTCGGCCCCCGGCTGGGCGGAGGTCGCCGCCTGGTGGCAGCAGGTCAACGCGTACGAGGAGCAGGACCCCGGGGCACTGCGGAGATACGCCTTCCTGGAGGAGTTGCTGCCGTCCACGTCGCGGGCGTGGCCGCTGCGCAGGGCCGTACCGACGATCGGTTTCGGCCGCTCCGGATGACCGGAGGCGTGCGGTCCCGACCGGCCCGCGCGCGACAGGGACGTAAAAGCCCTACGGGCTTGTCGGTGCGGAGTCGTACGCTGGTACTCCAGAGGTTGTCGAGCAGCGAGAACCCTGCAACGGGAGGTATGCGCAGGCCCGAGGGCCGGCCCATGACTCAGACACCCACACAGCCGCAGGCGCGTGCCCAGATCAGGATCCCGGCCGCACACCCCATGGTGATGCTCCTCGGATCGGGCGACTCGCTGCTGCGCGTGATCGAAACGGCTTTCCCGGCGGCCGACATCCATGTCCGGGGCAATGAGATCAGCGCAACCGGACCGGCGGCCGATGTCGCTCTGGTCCAGCGCCTGTTCGACGAGATGATGCTGGTGCTCCGCACCGGGCAGCCGATGACGGAGGACGCAGTGGAACGCTCGATCGCCATGCTCCGGGCGAGCGAGACCGGCGACGGGGAGCCCGGTGGCGAGACCCCGGCCGAGGTGCTCACCCAGAACATTCTCTCCAGCCGCGGGCGCACGATCCGCCCCAAGACCCTCAACCAGAAGCGATATGTCGATGCCATCGACAAGAACACCATCGTGTTCGGCATCGGCCCCGCAGGTACCGGCAAGACCTATCTCGCGATGGCCAAGGCGGTCCAGGCCCTGCAGTCCAAGCAGGTCAGCCGGATCATCCTGACCAGGCCCGCGGTCGAGGCGGGGGAGCGGCTCGGGTTCCTGCCCGGCACCCTCTTCGACAAGATCGACCCGTATCTGCGCCCGCTCTACGACGCACTCCACGACATGCTGGACCCGGACTCGATCCCGCGGCTGATGGCGGCCGGGACGATCGAGGTCGCGCCGCTGGCCTACATGCGGGGCCGGACGCTGAATGACGCGTTCATCATTCTCGACGAGGCGCAGAACACCAGTGCCGAGCAGATGAAGATGTTCCTCACCAGGCTCGGCTTCGACTCGAAGATCGTCGTGACCGGCGATGTCACCCAGGTCGACCTGCCGAACGGCACCAAGAGCGGTCTGCGCCAGGTGCAGGACATCCTGGAGAACATCGACGATGTGCACTTCTCCCGGCTCACCTCGCAGGATGTCGTCCGGCACAAGCTCGTCGGCCGTATCGTCGACGCGTACGAGAAGCACGACAGCCAGCACAGACTGTGACATGTCACGCCACGACGGGAACCGGCCATGACATGAACCGGCTGTGACGCGAACTGGCTGTGACATTAACCGGCTGTGACATAAACCGAGAGAGTCCCCACGCACCATGTCGATCGACGTCAACAACGAGTCCGGAACCGAGGTCGACGAGCAGGCGATCCTCGATATCGCCCGGTACGCCCTCACCCGGATGCGGATCCACCCGCTCTCCGAGCTCTCGGTGATCGTGGTGGACACCGCCGCCATGGAGCAACTGCACATCCAGTGGATGGATCTGCCCGGCCCGACCGATGTCATGTCCTTCCCGATGGACGAGCTGCGTCCGCCGGCCAAGGACGACGAGGAGCCCCCGCAGGGGCTCCTCGGTGACATCGTGCTCTGCCCCGAGGTCGCCAAGCAGCAGGGCGACGAGGCGCCGACCCAGCACTCCATGGACGAGGAGCTCCAGCTCCTCACCGTCCACGGTGTGCTGCATCTGCTCGGATACGACCACGAGGAGCCCGACGAGAAGGCCGAGATGTTCGGTCTCCAGGCGGCCATCGTCGACGGCTGGCGGACGGAGAAGGGGCTGACAGGTCCCTCCCCGGCGCCGACCGTTTCATGACCACCCAGCTGATCGTCGGCGCGGTCGCCCTGGTCGTCGTCGCCTGGCTGGCGGCGAGCGCCGAGGCGGGCATCGCCCGCACGTCGACCTTCCGGGCGGCCGAGGCCGCCCGGTCGGGGCGGCGCGGCAGCGAGAAACTGGCGCAGATCGCCGCCGATCCCACCCGATATCTCAATGTGGCGCTGCTGGTGCGGGTGGCCTGCGAGATGGCGGCCGGCTCCCTCGTCACGTACGTCTGTCTGCAGGAGTTCTCCGAGACCTGGCAGGCCCTGACCCTCGCCATCGGCGTGATGGTCCTGGTCAGTTATGTCGCGGTCGGTGTGTCACCGCGCACCATCGGCCGCCAGCACCCGCTCAACACGGCGACCGCGGCGGCTTACGTGCTGCTGCCGCTGGCCCGGGTGATGGGCCCGGTCCCGCAGCTGCTGATCCTCATCGGCAACGCGCTGACGCCCGGAAAGGGTTTCCGCAAGGGGCCGTTCGCCTCCGAGGCGGAGCTGCGCTCCATGGTCGACCTGGCGGAGCAGGCGTCGCTCATCGAGGACGACGAGCGACGGATGGTGCACTCGGTCTTCGAGCTGGGCGACACCCTGGTACGCGAAGTGATGGTCCCGCGCACCGACCTGGTCTGCATCGAGCGCTCCAAGACGATCCGTCAGGCCACCACCCTGGCGCTGCGTTCGGGCTTCTCCCGGATCCCGGTGACCGGCGAGAACGAGGACGACATCGTCGGCATCGTCTATCTCAAGGACCTGGTCAGAAAGACCCACATCAACCGGGACTCGGAGACCGATCTGGTCTCCACGGCCATGCGCTCCGCCGTCTTCGTGCCGGACACCAAGAACGCCGGTGATCTGCTGCGCGAGATGCAGCAGGACCGCAATCACGTCGCCGTCGTCATCGACGAGTACGGCGGCACCGCCGGCATCGTCACCATCGAGGACATCCTGGAGGAGATCGTCGGTGAGATCACCGACGAATACGACCGCGAGCTGCCCCAGGTGGAGAATCTGGCCGAGGGCCGCTTCCGGGTCACCGCGCGCCTGGACATCGACGACCTGGGCGATCTCTACGGCCTGGACGAGTTCGACGACGAGGACGTGGAGACCGTGGGCGGTCTGCTGGCCAAGGCGCTGGGCCGGGTGCCGATCGCGGGCGCGTCGGCCGTCGTCGACCTTCCGGACGGGCGGCGGCTGCGCCTCACCGCGGAGTCCCCGGCAGGCCGCCGCAACAAGATCGTCACCGTACTCGCCGAGCCGGTCGAGGCGGCGGAGACCGCCGAGTGAGGGCAGCCGAGTGAAGGGGACACGGGCATGACACCGCAGGAACTCAGGTCCTTCTGCCTGGAGTTGAACGCCGCAGCCGAGGAGTTCCCCTTCAACCCGGAGACCTCGGTGTTCAAGGTCTGCGGGAAGGTCTTCGCGCTCACCCAACTGGACGGCGACCCGCTGCAGATCTCCCTCAAGTGCGATCCGGACGAGGCGGTCCGGCTGCGCGCCGCCCACGAGGGCATCGTGCCGGGCTGGCACCTCAACAAGCGCCACTGGAACACGGTGACGGTCGGGCTGCTGCCCGACCGTCAGGTCCGTGAGCTCATCGAGGATTCGTACGACCTGGTGGTGGCCGGTCTGCCGAAGGGCGAACGCCTCCGGCTCGACCGGCCCTGAAACAGCGACCGACCCTGACGCAGTGCCCGGTCACCGGCCGGACCGGTCGCCGGCCGCCGGCCGCCGGCCGCCGCACCTGCCGGTAGTTGCTGCCCGGACCGGCGGCGACCAGCAACCGGTCGCGGGCTGATCGTCACCGGCCGGGCGGGTCACCTTATGCTCGGCGTATGAGCGACAACACCGACACCGATGCCGGGGCCCTCGACGCCGAGGACCGCAAGATCATCACCCTGGCGCGCAGCGCACGGGCCCGTAACGGGGTGCCCGAGGGCGCAGCCGTGCGGGACGAGACGGGACGCACGTACGTCGCCGGCACCGTGGCCCTCGCATCGCTGAAGCTCTCGGCGCTCAGGACCGCCGTCGCGATGGCGGTGGCGAGCGGCGCGCGGTCGCTGGAGGCGGCTGCCGTGGTCGGCGACGCGGTGGCTGTGGCGGACGAGGACCGGGCCGCCGTACGGGACCTTGGCGGCCCGTCCACCCCCGTCCTGCTCGCCGCCCCCGACGGCACCCTCCGCGCCACCGTCCCGGCAGCCTGACCCCCGCCCCCGGCGTTCCCCAGGTTTACCTCCCAGGCTTCGTCCGGGGGACCCCCACGGAGGTGGCCCCAGAACGGGGTCGCTGAGGCGGCCGGTGCGTCTCCGGCTCCGAAGGAAGAAATCATCAGCCCGTCCTGCGGGCACCGCCCAGCGTTAGCTGGGGGACGCTTGAGGACAAAGCGGCCGCAGGCCGCCTCTCCCCGCCGGGACCCGAGGTCACAACGCGTCGGGGCCGCGCTCGCCCGTCCGGACCCGGACGATCGTCTCGACCGGCACGGCCCAGACCTTGCCGTCGCCGATCTTCCCGGTATGCGCGGCGCTCACCACCGCGTCGATGACGGCATCGAACTCGGCGTCCTCCACCACGACTTCGATACGCACCTTCGGCACCAGATCGATCCGGTACTCAGCGCCCCGGTACACCTCGGTGTGGCCCCGCTGACGGCCGTAACCGCTTGCCTCGGTGACGGTGAGACCGTTGACGCCGAGTTCCTGGAGGGCGGTCTTCACCTCGTCGAGCTTGTGCGGTTTCACAACCGCCGTGATCAGCTTCATCGCGTGACCGGCTTCATGGCTTGACCTTCTGCATCGCGGAGGCGGAGAGCGGGGCACCGTGTCCCAGCACGCCATGATCGTAGGCGCTCTCGGCATGCACCGTCAGGTCCAGGCCCCGATACTCGTGCTCCTCCTCCACCCGGAAGCCGGTCAGCCGGTCGATCGCCTTTCCGATGCCGTAGGTGACGGCGAAGGCGTACACCCCGACAGCCACCACGCCGACCGCCTGCCGGCCGAGCTGGCCGAAACCGCCCCCGTACAGCAGGCCCTCCGGACCACCGGTCATCGCCGAGGTGGCGAAGAGGCCGATGAGCAGGGTCCCGACGACGCCGCCGACCAGGTGCACCCCGACGACGTCCAGCGAGTCGTCGTAGTTGAGCTTGAACTTCCAGCCGACGGCGTACGAGCAGAGCAGGCCGGCCGCCAGACCGACCGCCAGCGCCCCGACCAGACCGACTGAACCACAGGCCGGGGTGATCGCTACGAGACCCGCCACCGCGCCGGACGCCGCGCCCAACGTGGTCGGGTGGCCGTCCCTGCGCTGCTCCACGAAGAGCCAGCCGAGCAGACCGGTGCAGCCCGCGGCGAGGGTGTTGAGGAAGGCCGCGGCCGCCAGACCGTTGGCACCCAGCGCCGAGCCGGCGTTGAAGCCGAACCACCCGAACCAGAGCAGTCCGGCGCCCATCACGACCATCGGCATGTTGTGCGGGCGCATCGCGTCCTTCTTGAAGCCGAGCCGCGGTCCGAGGACCAGACACAGCGCCAGCCCCGAAGCGCCGGAGCAGATCTCGACCGGCATCCCACCGGCGAAGTCCAGCGCCTTCAGGTCCGCGACGATCCAGCCACCGGGTCCCCACACCCAGTGCGCGACCGGAACGTATACGAGCAGCGTCCACACCGGGACGAAGATCAGCCAGGCACCGAACCGCGCGCGGTCCGCGATCGCCCCACTGATCAACGCCGCCGTCACGATCGCGAAGGTGAGCTGGAAGGTCGCGAAGAGCAGGGTCGGGACGGACCCCTGCACGCTGCCCGGGCCGATCCCGGCCATGCCGATGTGTCCGAGACCACCGATCAGCCCGGCGGCGGTGTCGTCGCCGAAGGACAGCGAGTAGCCCGCGATCAACCACACCACGGTGACCAGCGCGATCGAGACGAAGCTCATCATCAGCATGTTGAGCACGCTCTTGGTGCGGACCATGCCGCCGTAGAAGAGCGCGAGGCCGGGCGTCATCAGCAGCACGAGGGCGGTCGCGGCGAGCAGCCAGGCGGTGTCGCCGGTGTCGATACCGGCCGCCAGTGTGGTCAGGGGTGTCGCAGGCGTCGCGAGCGTCACAAGGGGGTCCACCTCTCCCGGTACGGTCCGTAGAGGGTCGCCTGTTTGCGTTTCCAGGTGGCTGCACCCGTGTTTCGTCCATATTTCGTGTTGCGGGAGCATTGCCGGAAGCTCACCGGGCCGTGGTCTGGTCGGCGGGGACCGGCCGATCGGGGAGAATGGGCGCCATGAGCGTTCACACCCAGACATCCGAAGCCGCCCACCGGGCCGGCTTCGCCTGCTTCGTCGGCCGCCCCAACGCGGGCAAGTCCACTCTCACGAACGCTCTCGTCGGCAAGAAGGTGGCGATCACCTCCAGCCGTCCGCAGACCACCCGCCACACGGTCCGTGGCATCGTGCACCGCCCGGACGCGCAGCTGATCCTGGTGGACACCCCCGGTCTGCACAAGCCGCGCACGCTGCTCGGGGAGCGCCTCAACGACGTGGTGCGGACCACCTGGGCCGAGGTCGACGTCATCGGCTTCTGCGTGCCCGCAGATCAGAAGCTCGGCCCCGGCGACAAGTTCATCGCCAAGGAACTCGCCGGGATCAAGAAGACCCCGAAGATCGCCGTCATCACCAAGACCGACCTGGTGGACGGCAAGCAGCTCGCCGAGCAGCTCATCGCGATCGACCAGCTCGCCGTCGAACTCGGCTTCGAGTGGGCCGAGATCATCCCGGTCTCCGCGGTCGGTGACAAGCAGGTCTCCCTGCTGGCCGACCTCATTGCCCCGCTGCTCCCGGTCAGTCCGCCCCTGTACCCGGAGGGCGACCTCACCGACGAGCCCGAGTTGGTCATGGTCGCCGAGCTCATCCGGGAGGCCGCGCTGGAAGGCGTACGGGACGAGCTGCCGCACTCCATCGCGGTCGTCGTCGAGGAGATGCTGCCCCGCGAGAACCGCCCGGCGGACCGGCCGCTCCTCGACATCCACGCCAACGTCTACATCGAGCGGCCGAGCCAGAAGGGCATCATCATCGGGCCCAAGGGGGCCCGGCTGAAGGACGTCGGCATGAAGTCCCGCAAACAGATCGAGGCCCTGCTCGGCACACCGGTCTTCCTCGACCTGCACGTGAAGGTCGCGAAGGACTGGCAGCGGGACCCGAAGCAGCTGCGGAAACTGGGCTTCTGAGCGGGCCTTCTCAGAGCGGGAGCAGCCGGGCTGCCGCCTTTCGCGCTCTCCTCGGTCAGGGCCTCCGCCTTGCCACGGGAAAGCAGCGAGTTCAGCCGGGGCATGTGGGTACCCGCCTGAGTGGTGCTGGACGAGCCAATGATCGCGCTCACTCTGCGGTCCTCGACGAGCCAGGCGGACAGCCCTTCGGAACCGAGCGTCGTACCGGTGCAGTTCTTCGGCGAGGAGTTCATTGCGCGGTGAAGCCACGAGGATGTGCGGCCCGAACCGGGGTCACGCCCCCTCTTTCAGCACCCGCGAGATCAGCGCCCGCTGCGCCTCGCTGAGGTGCGGGTCCGCGCAGTGGACCGTGCGGTCGCCCACCGTGATCCGGTAGTGGAAGCCGTCCGGCACCCCGGCGGGGGGCGCGTCCCGGCCCGTGCTGACCGCCTGGTCGGCCAGGACGTGCCACTCGTCCGCGTCGGGCAGGGCCGAGGTGTCCACCTCGGCCCGACGCGGAACGCCGGTGAATCCTCCCGTGCGGCTGACTTCGATACGCATGGGAACGGTCTACCCGCTTCTCGCTCGTTACGCGCCCGTCGGGACACCGACCGTGGACCAGGCCTTCACGACGGCCTCCTGCTCATCGCCGCTGCCGAACCGGGCCCGGGCGGCGGCCACGGTCAGCCGGGCGAAGTCCGCGAAGCTTGCGGCGGCCGGCAGTTCGCCGCCGGTCAGGGTGTCGTACCAGACCTGCCCGGCCCGCTCCCAGGCCTTGCCACCGAGGGCCGTGGCCAGCAGGTAGAACGCGTGGTTGGGGATGCCGGAGTTGAGGTGCACCCCGCCGTTGTCGTCGTCCGTGGTGACGTAGTCGCGCATGGTGGCCGGCTGCGGGTCCTTGCCGAGTACGTCATCGTCGTACGCGGTCCCCGGGGCCTTCATCGAGCGCAGCGCCACACCGGAGACACCGGGCGCGAGAAGCCCGGCGCCGATCAGCCAGTCGGCCCGGTCGGCCGTCTGGTCCAGGGCGTACTGCTTGATGAGGGAGCCGAACACGTCCGATACCGACTCGTTGAGCGCGCCGGACTGGCCGGAGTAGTCGAGGTTCGCGGTGTACTGGGTCACGCCGTGGGTGAGTTCATGGCCGATGACGTCCACCGGGATGGTGAAGTCGAGGAAGATCTCGCCGTCGCCGTCACCGAAGACCATCTGCCGGCCGTCCCAGAAGGCGTTGTTGTACTTCTGGTCGTAGTGGACGCTCGCGTCGAGCGGCAGACCGCTGCCGTCGATGGAGTGCCGCCCGTACGCCTTGAGGTACAGGGCGAAGGTCGCACCGAGCCCGGCGTACGCCCGGTTGACGGTCGCGTCCTTGACGGCCTCGTCGCCCTCGCCGCGCACCTTCCTGCCGGGCAGACCGGTACGGTGCCCGGCGTCGTACACCGTGCGCTGCGGGGTGTCGCCGGGGGTGGCGCCGGGCGCGACGAGGGTGGCGGCGAGCCGGCGGCTGCGGTGGCCGGCGTCCGCCTGGAGAGTGCGGCGGGCCGGTCCCGATACGGCGGGGTCGTCGGCGGCCGCCAGCTTCTCGAGGATGTGGGGCGGCACGATCGTGCAGAAGACGGGATGCGCGTTCATGTCCTGCAATGTGGCACTGTGTGGCAGCCATGTCACCTGTTGTGAAGCGGATTGCCGAAAACGAGTGATCAATACCGGGTGGCCGTTACCCCTCCGGCATCCCGCATGGTGATACGGCAGCGGCATTCCGGGCGCCGCTCCGCTAGGCTGCCGGACATCATGCGTTTCGGGCTGCTTCTCCTTAGCTGCCGCGGCGAGGGCCTGTAGTCGTAGGCCGACCCCCTCCCCGCGGAGTCTGGTGCTGCAGCGAGACCCAGTCGGCCTCTTCCGTTGGACACCCGAGGAGCCCTACGCAGATGTCGAATCCGACGCCGATCACCAACGCCACCCAGATGCAGCAGCCGTCCGGCATGCCGGTGCACAAGTACCGCCCGTACGAAGCGGTGGAGATCCCGGACCGCACCTGGCCCGAGAACCGGATCACCCGGGCCCCGCGCTGGCTGTCCACCGACCTGCGGGACGGCAACCAGGCCCTGATCGATCCCATGTCGCCCGCCCGCAAGCGCGAGATGTTCGATCTGCTGGTGAAGATGGGTTACAAGGAGATCGAGGTCGGCTTCCCCGCTTCCGGCGACACCGACTTCAACTTCGTGCGCTCCATCATCGAAGAAGAGGGCGCGATCCCCGAGGACGTGACCATCTCGGTCCTCACCCAGGCCCGCGAGGACCTGATCGAGCGCACCGTCGAGTCGCTGCGCGGCGCGCGCCGGGCCACCGTGCACCTGTACAACGCCACCGCGCCCACCTTCCGCCGGGTGGTCTTCCGCGGTTCGAAGGACGACATCAAGCAGATCGCGGTGGACGGCACCCGGCTGGTGGTGGAGTACGCGGAGAAGATCCTGGGGCCCGAGACGACCTTCGGCTACCAGTACAGCCCGGAGATCTTCACCGACACCGAGCTGGATTTCGCCCTGGAGGTCTGTGAGGCCGTCATGGACGTCTGGCAGCCCGAGGCCGGCCGCGAGATCATCCTGAACCTGCCGGCCACCGTGGAGCGTTCGACGCCGTCGACGCACGCGGACCGGTTCGAGTGGATGTCCCGCAAGCTGTCCCGCCGCGAGCACGTCTGCCTGTCGGTACACCCGCACAACGACCGCGGCACGGCCGTCGCCGCCGCCGAACTGGCCATCATGGCGGGTGCGGACCGCATCGAGGGCTGCCTGTTCGGGCAGGGCGAGCGCACCGGCAACGTCGACCTGGTCACCCTGGGGATGAACCTGTTCAGCCAGGGCGTCGACCCGCAGATCGACTTCTCGCAGATCGACGAGGTGCGCCGCACCGCCGAGTACTGCAACCAGATGGAGATCCACCCCCGCCACCCCTACGCGGGCGACCTGGTCTACACGTCCTTCTCCGGCTCCCACCAGGACGCCATCAAGAAGGGCTTCGACGCCATGGAGACCGAAGCGGCGGCGCAGGGCAAGACGGTCGACGACATCGAGTGGGCCGTCCCGTACCTGCCGATCGACCCCAAGGACGTGGGGCGTTCCTATGAGGCCGTCATCCGGGTCAACTCGCAGTCCGGCAAGGGCGGTATCGCCTACGTCCTGAAGAACGAGCACAAGCTGGACCTGCCGCGCCGGATGCAGATCGAGTTCTCGAAGATCATCCAGGCCAAGACCGACGCCGAGGGCGGCGAGGTGACCCCGCAGGACATCTGGTCGATCTTCCAGGACGAGTATCTGCCCAGCCCCGGCAACCCGGCGTCCCAGTGGGGCCGTATCCAGCTGCGCTCCGGCCAGACCACCACCGACACCGACGGCCGGGACACCCTGACCGTCGAGGCGGTCGTGGACGGTCAGGAGACCGCGCTGACGGGCACCGGCAACGGCCCGATCTCCGCGTTCTTCGCGGCGCTGGCCGACACGGGCGTGGACGCACGGCTGCTGGACTACCAGGAGCACACGATGAGCGAGGGCGCCAGCGCGCTGGCCGCCTCGTACATCGAGTGCGCGATCGACGGCAAGGTCATGTGGGGCATCGGCATCGACGCCAACACCACGCGCGCCTCACTGAAGGCGGTCGTCTCCGCGGTCAACCGGGCCGCCCGCTGACCCGTCGATCACCGGGCCACGACCAGTGAGCCATGATCACCACCGGGGACCGTCCGCTCGGACCCGATTATCTGTTCCGATTCGGTCCCGCGACGTGAACCCTCAGTGACCTGGCGTTTCTACCGGCCCCGGCCACCCGCGACGGTGGCCGGGGCCGAGTGATCTCGGGTCAGGGGCTGACGTCAGATCGCCAATGTGGCTAACATCACGTGCACGCGGCAATGATGCCGAGGTGTTACGGAGGTGAGCCGTGCTGCCAAGCAAGGGACGAAGCGGCAAGAAGTCGATCATCTGGGCCGTCCGCACCTCCTGGGACACCGTCGGCGACGGCGAGTTCTTCTGCGCCGACTGCGGAGGAGACCGCAACTACCGCCGTGTCACCGGCCATCGCCGTCTCACCGTCCTCGGCCTGCCGCTGCTGTCCCGGGGTCGCACCGGGCCGTTCGTCGAATGCACGGCCTGCGAGGCCCACTTCTCCACCGAGGCCCTCGACCACCCCACCACCACGCGCTTTTCCGCGATGCTGCGCGACGCCGTGCACACCGTCACCCTCGCCGTCCTCACCGCAGGTGGCATCTCCTCGCACACGGTCACCGAGACCGCCGTCGCCATCGTCAGGGCCGCCGGGTTCGACGAGTGCACGGAGGAGCAGCTGACCGCCCTGGTCGACGCGCTCGCCGCCGACACCGGCCGCTTCCTCACCGACGCCGAGCCGTGCGGTGCGGCGCTCACCATCGAACTCCACGAGGCGCTGCAGCCGTTGGCGCCGCATCTGGCGCCGGTGGGCCGCGAATCCATTCTGCTGCAGGGCGCCCGTATCGCTCTGGCGGACGGCCCGTACAGCCCGGCGGAGCGCGAGGTACTGGCCACCATCGGCGGGGCGTTGCAGCTCTGCGCCGATGACACCACCCGGTTGCTGGTGGCCGCGGCCCGTATGCCGTCCTGAACCGACCGGCCGTCCGGACGGCACGCTCGACGAGCACCGGCGAGGGGGCCGCGGCGTACGGCGTCGGATCCTCCTGGACCGCTTCTCGTTGCGACGGCACATCGAGAGCGAGAATCGTGCTTCCGCTCGCGCGGCCGAGTGCGGCGAGCAGGGTGGATTCTCCGACGGCTCGCGGGCCGTTCAGCACGATCTCCGGCCTGGGCGAGCGCTGCAGTCGGCACAACCCTCAAGGGGTGCGTGCCAGGGCGCGGAGGGCTGCGACCCGGTCGTGGACGTCGGGTCCGGTGTCGGTCTGGGTCTGGGGCTGGGTGCCGGTGGTGGTTGGCTGCGCGCCGGGTGAGGCGATGCGGCATGGGCGGCAGAGGCCGTCGGGCAGGGCTTCGGGGCGGCCGGGGGTGCCGCATGTGGTGCATTCCACCATCACGCGAGGGGTGGGCGCACCGGGTTTGCGGGCCGGGGGCTGGTGTGGCGGCATCTTGTGTGTGAGGCGGCGGCGGACGAAGCCGAGGGGCGAGTTGATGGGTCCGGCGGGTAGCCCGGCGGTGAGGACGTGGACGAGGTACGCCGGTGTCACTCCGCGCGCCAGCCATTGTTTCGCGAGGCTCTCCAGCTCCTCGCAGTCGGCCGCTGAGAGGGCCAGGCGGTGGTCTGCGCAGCCGAGTTGGGCCAGTGCCAGGTAGGCGGGTGAGGGGCGGCCCGGGTCTGGCTCCGGCTGTTGCGGCACGACGGGCGCGGGCGGCGCGGGCAGGGTGGCGGGCTCAGCAGTGACTGGCGGCCCAGGGGCCGGCGCCTCTGTCGGTGCCGGGGCTGAATCGGGTGCCGGCGGCGCGGGGTCCAGGTCTTCGGCTGCGGCGCGGCCGGCCTCGGCGGCGAGGAACGTCATCCACCACTCGTTGTCACGGGCGGTCCGTGACCAGAGCGTCCGGAACACCCAGCGGACCTGGTCGCCGGTCCTGGCAATGCAGCGCACTCGGCGCAGATGGCCTGCGACGGACAGTGCGGTGAGCGCGGTGCTGACGGCCTGCTGGCCGTAGGGCGGGAGTTGCTTGGCGAGGGTCTTGATCGTCATCGCGGCGCCGTCGGGGAGCCGGTCGACGAAAGCAGCGATGTAGCGCTCGCGCTCCGGCAGCAGCAGGAAGTCGTCGGGTCGGCGGGGAGCCTGGCCGGGGGCCGACCGCTTGCCGTAGCCGGGGGCCGCCATCGGGTGGGCGGGTAATGATGCGGGGGCGCGCAGGGCAGCGCTAAAGTTCTGGACAGCCACGGGATCGCTCACTTCGATCTTGGGGTCAGACCCTGGCTTGGTGCTGATAACACCACGTCGGGGTCGTTTAGTTGCACGCACCGTAGGCAGCCGCGCCCGCGCGCCGCAAGTTGGTCCCGGTTAGTCATATTTCCTCACCGTTAGGACGGTGGGGAGGCGGGGAGGCTTTCCCAACCCCCTACCTACCCGGTAAAGGAGGAATCTCGGGTCCCGAAGCTCGCGTCCCGGCGCTCCTGTTCCGGCGCTCGAAGCTTGGCCCTCGAACCCCGGGCTTCGGGAGCGTGACGGCGCAAGCGGGGAGCGGGTCAATTCCGACGACGTACGTCAAATATCGTACGGCGCACGGGTTTCTGGGAATGACAGGCGCGGAGGGAATCCGCCTGGTGTCTGACCCGGTCTCGACAGCGGGGGCGTCATGCGGCGGCAGGGGGCCGCGGACTGCTGTCGAGGTCAGCGGTTGATGGCTTGGATTTCGTCGACGGTGACGTCTTGGGTGGTGCCGAAGGTTCCGGTGGGGAGCGCAGTCGAGGCGGGGTGCCCGGTGCCGGTCCAGCTGATCTTCCAGGTGATCGTGGCTTTGAGCTTGTACGGCCCGTTGTTGCCCGAGGCGCGGAGATACGTGACGCCGCAGGGCGGGGTTTTGTCGGCGTTGCCCTTGACGTAGGGGGTGCCGATGGAGTCGTCGGCGTTGATGGCGCATTCTCCGGATGCGGGGTACAAATCGGCGTCCGACGTGCCAGGTTCGATCTTCAGAGAGACCGGTGTGGCGGTCGTCGTGGCCTGGATGTTCAGTACCGGCACTGAGGCGGCGACGGAGACGGGCTTGAAGTCGGTCTTGTCGAGCCAGGCCCAGGTGGGGAGGTTCACCTTGGTCGCGCCACTCGGGGCGAGCGTGACCTTGGTGTCGGGAACGCGGATTTCGGCGTAGGCGAGCTGCGACAGGATTTCGGGGGTGATGGCCTCTGGGATGTCTGCGGGTGGTGGGTCACCCTTGTCCACCCAGAAGATGGGTTTGTCGCAGGACAGCGCGCCTGGTTCTCCGATGCGTGAGTGGTCGACGTAGGAGTCCCACCAGTAGCCCTTGCCGGTTTTGGCTTTGTTGAAGTCCTTGTAGTCGCCGTCCTTTCCGTCTCCGTTTACGTAGTGATTACGTTGTGTAAGGTCCCACTGGGATCCCGTGGACGGGGCCTCCCAGATGGGCTCGAGGTATGCCTTGAGTTCGGCAGGGGAGTACTTCGGGGCATACCAGCACGGCGGAGGTGTCCAATTGCCTGCCGCGACGACCGGGCCAACGGTCGGACCCGTTCCATTATTGGAGCGGTTAAATTTGACGCCTGCTGAAGCGGAAATCGTCCCATGGTCACCGTCGTCCTGGGCGCTTCCGGACGTGGAGGCGTCGGACTCGCGACTGCCATCAGGCGAGGTTACTCCAGCCCATGCATCGAGAGAACTCATCACTAGTAGGATTCCTGAGAATGCGCATAGAACGAGCGCTGACCTACTCACTGCACGCATTTCGCCGCTCCTGCCGTCGAAACGATACGGGTGGTTTGCCAGACTCCGTCACTGTTCTTTTCGAGTTCAGTGTTGTAGAGGATGAAGTCGTTCTTCGATGGCACGGTCATCTTTGCTTTGCCGGTCTTGATTACCTTTGAGTACGCTTTGCTCTCGTCTGCGCAGAAAATCAGAGACGCCGAGTCGTTTTTGACGGTGGCTTTACGGTCGAAATAGTTGATGGAACCTGTCAAGGAATATCCGGCCTTCTTGAATTTCTCGATCCAAGTCGAGGCTGCTTCAAGCGCCCTTCCCTTGTTATAGAAATTCACGGCTGCGTATTTTGGGTCGCCGCCTGTGATGGCTCCGTTGACCGCTCGCATGCGCTCCGCACCATCGGCCAGGACTGCATCCTGTGCAGGGTCGCCGGTTCTTGCCGGTTCGAAGACCATCTTCAGGTCTGCTGGCAGGGTAACTTTCGGCCGCCCGGGAGCCGTCGAAGCCGACGGGCTGGGTGAGGAGGGCTTCGACGTTCCCGTGTCGGCGCCCGCGATCTTGTCCGAGTCCTTGGACTTGCTGTCACCACCGCCGCCGCACGCGGTGAGGAGGAGGGTCGCTGCAGTCGTGAGCGCGGCGGCAACGGGCAAAGATCGGCGGTTCACAGGCGACTCCCGGTGGGGCGATTGCGGACTATAGGTAATTGACGCTATCCGGACGGTACTTGGTTTCACCAGAGCGAACCCACTACAGAGCACCGGACACTTGTGGCTTTTGGGACGAACATGCTGGGGAAGTGGGAGGGGTAGCGGCGCGAGGGTGGTCGGTTGCCTGGGGGCCTGGGGCTGAGGCGGCTGCCCGTTGCGGCGAATGTTTCGCCTTGGTCACGCTTGGTTCAAGCTTCACGTATCCCGGAGGGCGCCCTTTGGGCGGGCGTCCCGTGCTCTCAGCGCCATCCTTCGATCGGAGGTCGCCCGCTGAGACCGGACTGATAGCCACGACCGTTTCGAAGTCGGTGACGGGAGCGAAGCCTGCCCCAGGGATTAGGGAAATCCAGAACGCTGAGGTTTCAACCGGGCGGAGATGAGGCTATGGCGCCGGCGTGTGCGGCGATTGCCGCAACCGCGTCATCGACGGGGATCCGAGCTATCCGAACGCCCCGGGACCTCACCTACTCTGCGGGGTGCTTCGTGATCCAGATGCGCGACGTCACGGCCCTTGAGCAGGCGGACAAACCGAGCCTGACGGGATCCTCATTTGATGAGGTACGAGCAGTGGACCCTCCAGGACGCCGACTGGCTCCGCTCGGTGGTGGTCAGTGCGACGGAAGGCGCGGAGGACTGTGGTCGGCGCATCCCTGTGCCTGCGTCGAGCCTCACACTTCTTCGTACTCGTCGACGAACTTGACGCCGCGAACGAACTCATCAATGTGCGGTTCGGCTGCGGCGAGCCTCCCGAGGTGTTCTGAGGAGACGAGAATCACCAGATCTAGGTTGCGTTGATCGTCGCGAAAGGCGTACCAAAGATTAATGGAAACGGTTTCGTCGGGGAGCATCACATGATTCCGTGAACGCAATCCCGATCCCAAGTGTTCTGTCTCAACTACTTCAGTCTGAGGCGGAATGACTACGTCGGGGCTATCGGCACGTGCAAGTCTCCGCAACGTGCTCGATCGCTCTCCTTCCGCTGGCCAGTAGGAAATATGCAAGGAAAGGCGCAAATCTTCCTGCGGGCTAGAAAAATACAAAAAGTGTTCGGTTCCGATTGCTGTTTCTTCGTAAACCTGACGTGCGCCGATGAGAATTTTAGATAGGCGCTTGACTTCGCTTCGTTTCTTGGGGAGATTGTTAAAGAAAAGAAGAGTTTCCGCTGCGAATTTAGCCCACTCTTTCTCACTTCCCCAAGATGTGTTCTCCCAGGAAATATTGGACGGTAGTTCCACCCAATACTCGAACTCTTCGTCGGTGCTGAGCCAGCTCATGTAACCTATTCCTTATGGAGCGTAGTCGTATAGGCCGGAATTGTAAAAGTTCCAGTCTTTCGCATCGCTGTAGGGCTTGATGTTTGGCTTACTGGGGGAAATATCGCTGCTTCCTACTGCCTTGTCGCCCAGGTCTATTGCGGTTCCGCTCACGAATAGACTGAGATTTTGTGCACCTGCCCGGGAGGTCTGACGTGCCGCTTTAAGCGTCGCTGTATCGGAGCCCCGTTTGGCTTCTTCTCTCGCTGCATATTTCAGCTGTGCCGCAGTTTTCGGATCGCCACCGGCGTTAAGAACTTCACGAGCGGTCGGTTTCGGCAACTGTTGTGCAGCGCCCTTCGCCTTGAGCTTCACGTTGTAAGCCTTGAGGTTCTTCGATGCAGCTCTTCTGGCGTTTTTTCCCTTCGCTTGCTGGACCGCAAGCTTGAGCGCCTCCCTCTTCGGGCTGTTTGCCATCGCGTCCGCAGTTGCCCTGCGGGCTGCCTGGGTGGAGGCCCGTTGCGTGGCGGCCGCGCCCTCTTCCACGCCGCGCGCTACCGCGCCGCCCGCCTTGAAGGTGAGCAGGCCCAGGATGTCGAACCCGACATCTCCCCAGCCGCCGTTGCCGGTGGCGGCCATGAGGGTGTGCATTCCCAGCGAGACGACGGAGGCCACGGTGCCGAAGGTCAGCAGCATGGGGGCTAGGGCCAGGAGGAGTTCTGGCATGACAATGCAGGCTGCGAGGACCGTAATGGCGAGCGCAACTATGGCGGCGATTGTTGCGACGTATCCGATGACTTCGAGTGTGATTTTGATTGCGTCGATATTTGCTTCGATGATGTTGGAGACCCAGCTCCAGAACCCGTCTTCCAGCGCATCATCGATAATGTCGCGAATTTTCTTGGCGATGTTCTTCGACTGAGTGTCATAGGATTCAATCGCATGCTGGTATTTTCTTTGCGCCGCCGCGAGATCGCTACGGGCCCGGTGAAGTTGTTCCTTCTTGTGCGAGTCCAGTTCGTCTTCGGCCTTCTTTGCCGCCTCCGAGTCCGGATCCGTGCTCCCCACCAGCTTTTTGATGTCCGCCTGGGCGCTCTTCGCCGAGCTCAAGGCGTCTGCCGTCGAGGTTTGTATGAATTTGAGGTCTGTCGCCCATTTTTCGAGTTGCGCAGAGACCCGCTCGTACCGGCCCGCTGATTTCTCCAGCTTGCCGCGGAACTTGTCCGCGCCGCTCTGCAGTTCGTCGACGTACTTGCCTTTGAGCGTCTTGTCGTCACTGATGGTCTTGAGCTTTTTGATCTGCAGGCGGATTTCCGCAGCCGTGGCCTGCATGTTCTTCTGGCCTGCGGTCACGCCATCCACGTCGCCCGGCGTCGGATCCGTGTCCCCGAGTGGTTGCCAGTCGGTCGGACGCCTCTTTGTCCCTGTTCCCATGGTGCGCTCCCCCGAAGCTCGCTTACCGCGGACCCTTGGCCTGACGCGCGAGCTTATTATCCGTCGACTCGAAACTTTCCCTGGTCGTGGTCACCAACTTGAGGACGTCATCGAGATTCGACAGCATCTGCTTGCGGTTGCCGGACCAGTTGTCCGCGAACTCGTGCATGGCGTCACTGAGGTGCTTGGCTCCGACGTCCTCGGCGAGCTCGTCCTGCCTGGTCCCGCACTTCCTGAACTCGCGCCTGATGTTCTTCAACGACCGCTCTGTATCCGTCAGAAGGTCGTAGTCCACCTTCAAGTTCGATTCGTCAGCCATGCGTTGCCCTCCCTCATGAATGATCACCATTTCGCAGAGCCTCGTCCCCGGTCAAGTAGGCCCACGTCGACGGTCGGGGTGTGTAGGCCGGTCCGACGGGCGGCGGTGATGGATCGCCTCGCTGGGTCAGTAGGCTGATCGACCATGAGCGTTGACTCGAAGCAGCCGATGTCCATTGCTGGTTACTCACTCGTACTGCCGCCCGGCTGGGTGCGGATCCCACTGCGGAACGGGTCGGAAGACGCAGTACGTCGTGCGGCGAAGCAGGTATTCCAGGGGGCGCACGAGGATATCCCGCGTGACGAGATGGGCAAGTACCGATTGAAAATTGAAGGAAAGCTGCGGGAGGTTGCCGCACAGGCAGCGAGGAGTGGCGGGGTCGACCTGTACCTGCCCACGTCACTGCGGGGCGGGGTCGCGACCCCCTGTTCGATTGTCGTTTCGGAAATGCGACTGCCCGGGGGCGAGTCCGTGGAAGCGGGGGACATGCTCCGACGGCTCACGGAGGATGCCGACTTCCGCGCGGCTGATGTCGACGGCTCGGCGGGCGCTCGAAGTGAACGTCTTCGCACGACCACTCTTGAACAAGGGGCCAAGGAGACGGCGCGCCACGTCGACTATGTGCTGCTGGTGCCGGGGAATTCCGGCCGATGGCTCAGCATCGCTTTTTCGACGCCGGGCGACGGTGATCCGGATGGTGAGTTCGCGCTGCTGCTCGTTGAACTCTTCGACGCGATCATGGCTACGTTCAGTTGGCAGCATCACACTGTGTGAGCGCGGGCGCCCGGGAGCCGCCGCTTCGGGAATCGTGCCACGGCGCCGCGCGTGTCGCCCGTACGGGACAATGGACCCCATGAGTCTGTTCCGGGACGACGGCATCGTGCTGCGGACCCAGAAGCTCGGTGAGGCCGACCGCATCATCACGCTTCTGACCCGCGGCCACGGGCGGGTGCGCGCCGTCGCGCGGGGGGTGCGGCGTACGAAGTCGAAGTTCGGCGCGCGGCTAGAGCCGTTCTCCCATGTCGATGTGCAGTTCTTCGCGCGCGGCAGTGAACTCGTCGGGCGCGGGCTCCCGTTGTGCACGCAGAGTGAGACCATCGCTCCGTACGGTGGCACCATCGCCGGGGACTACGCTCGCTACACCGCCGGCACGGCCATGCTGGAGACCGCGGAACGCTTCACCGACCATGAGGGCGAGCCGTCCGTGCAGCAGTATCTGCTGCTGGTCGGTGGGCTGCGCACACTGTCCCGGGGGGAGCACGCGCCGCATCTGATCCTCGACGCGTTTCTGCTGCGCTCACTCGCCGTCAACGGCTACGCCCCCAGCTTCGACGACTGTGCGAAGTGCGGCCTGGAAGGGCCCAACCGTTTCTTCTCGGTGGCAAGCGGCGGAGTGGTGTGCGGCGACTGCCGGGTGCCCGGCAGCGTCGTACCCTCTGCGGAGGCCGTCGGGCTGCTCAGTGCGCTGCTGACCGGGGACTGGACGACGGCCGACGCGGCCGAGCCGCGGCATGTCAGGGAGGGGAGCGGGCTGGTGTCCGCCTATCTGCACTGGCACCTGGAGCGTGGACTGCGCTCGATGCGGTACGTAGAGAAGTAGTGAGAGGAAGACGAGCTCATGGCACGACGCGGCATTCTGGGGCGCGGCAAGCGCGAGTACAAGGTGCCGGAGCCGCACCCGTCCGGCGCGCGCCCACCGAAGATCCCCGGCGAGCTGGTCCCGAACCACGTCGCGATCGTGATGGACGGCAACGGCCGTTGGGCCAAGGACCGGGGGCTGCCGCGCACCGAGGGGCACAAGGTGGGCGAGTCCACCGTGCTGGAAGTGCTCAACGGCTGTATCGAGATGGGCGTCAAGAACCTTTCGCTGTACGCCTTCTCCACCGAGAACTGGAAGCGCTCACCCG
Source organism: Streptomyces sp. NPDC051320 (assembly GCF_040682175.1). Taxonomy (NCBI): domain Bacteria; kingdom Bacillati; phylum Actinomycetota; class Actinomycetes; order Kitasatosporales; family Streptomycetaceae; genus Streptomyces; species Streptomyces sp. NPDC051320. Next base: position 36,690 of record NZ_JBFBAL010000002.1, on the reverse strand, counting down.
ACGAGGTGCGCTTCCTGATGAACTTCAACCGCGATGTCATCCGGCGCAGGCGTGACGAGATGGACGAGCTCGGCATCCGTATCCGCTGGGTGGGCCGGATGCCCAAGCTGTGGAAGTCGGTCGTCGAGGAGCTGCAGGTCGCGCAGGAACAGACCAGGACCAACGATGCGATGACGCTGTACTTCTGCGTCAACTACGGCGGCCGCGCGGAGATCGCCGACGCGGCGCAGGCCATCGCACGGGACGTGGCGGCGGGGAAGCTCGATCCGTCGAAGGTCAACGAGAAGACGTTCGCGAAGTACATCTACTACCCGGACATGCCGGACGTGGACCTCTTCCTGCGCCCGAGCGGCGAGCAGCGTACGTCCAACTACCTGATCTGGCAGAGCGCCTACGCCGAGATGGTCTTCCAGGACGTCCTGTGGCCGGACTTCGACCGGCGCGACCTGTGGCGGGCCTGCCTGGAGTTCGCCCAGCGCGACCGCCGCTTCGGCGGCGCGATCGAGGAGGCACCGCCGGCATAACCGGGGGCTCCGCCCCCGCACCCCCGGTCCTCAATCGCCGGACGGGCTTGTTCTGGGCTGAGCCCGAATTCCAAGCCTGTCCTCGCCCGGAGGGCGTCCAAGGGGCTCAGCTCAACCCCGGCCGTCCTCCGCCAAGGAGCCCGCACAGTCGGCACAGGTCCCGAAGACCTCCACCGTGTGCGCCACGTTCACATACCCGTGTTGCGCCGCGATGGACTCGGCCCACTTCTCCACCGCGGGCCCCTCCACCTCGACCGCCTTGCCGCACGCCCGGCAGACCAGATGGTGATGATGCTCACCGGTCGAGCAGCGCCGGTAGACGGACTCGCCGTCGCCGGTGCGCAGCACATCGACCTCGCCCGCGTCGGCGAGTGACTGCAGGGTGCGGTAGACCGTGGTCAGGCCGACCGAGTCGCCGCGGTGCTTGAGGACATCGTGCAGCTCCTGCGCACTGCGGAACTCGTCCACCTCGTCGAGTGCCGCAGCCACCGCGGCCCGCTGCCGGGTCGACCGGCCCCGTACTGGTGCTCCCGCTGTCACAGGTGCCTCCTTGCCGTCCGTCGCCCGCAGATATGTCGGGCCATTGTGCCAGCTCGGTCAGGCTCCGACCGAGTCCCTCGGCTCCCGCATGGCCGGCACCGGGATGTCGCGCCCGGCGTCGGCCGCCTCGACGGCCCGTGCGCGCCGCCTCGCCAGCGGGGTGGCCAACGCGGTCAGGGCGATGAAGACGCCGATGGCCAGCAACACAATTGTCGCGCCGGGCGGGACGTCCTGGTAGTAGGAGACGACGGTTCCGGACAGGGTCGCGGCCGTGCCGATGACGACGGCCAGTGTGAAGGTCAGTGCGAACGACTTCGACAGCTGCTGGGCCGCCGCCACCGGAACCACCATCAGCGCGCTGACCAGCAACAGCCCGACCACGCGCATGGCGACGGTGACGGTGACGGCGGCGGTCACCGCGATCAGCAGATTGAGCGCCCGCACCGGAAGCCCGGTGACCCGGGCGAACTCCTCGTCCTGGCTGACCGCGAAGAGCTGCCTGCGCAGCCCGACCGTGACCAGCACCACGAAGGCGGCGAGCAGACAGATCGACGTCACTTCGCTGCTGGAGACGGTGGCCAGCGAGCCGAAGAGGTACGAGGAGAGGTTGGCGGTGGAACCGGTGGAGGAGATGTTGATCAGCAGCACACCGCCCGCCATACCGCCGTAGAAGAGCATCGCCAGCGCCACGTCGCCCCGCATCCTCCCGTAGGAGCGGATCAGCTCCATGGTGACCGCGCCGAGGACCGAGACCAGGGTCGCCATCCACACCGGGCTGCTGTTCAGCAGAAAGCCCAGCCCGACGCCGGTCATGGCGATGTGCCCGATGCCGTCGCCCATCAGGGCCTGGCGGCGCTGGACGAGGTAGATGCCGATGGCGGGGGCCGTGATCCCGACCAGGACAGCGGCGAGCAGGGCCCGCTGCATGAGAACGCTCTGCAGGATTTCCATGGTCAGCTCAGCAGTCCTGTGCGGGCCGGCTCGACGGCCGAGGAGTGGGGGTGTACATGGTCGTGACCAGGGAGAGCGTGCTGTCCGACGGCCTCCGGCGGAGGCCCGTCATGGGTGACGCAGGCGTCGCGCAGTACAACGGCCCGGTCGATCAGCGGCTCCAGCGGACCCAGTTCGTGCAGCACCAGCAGCACGGTCGTCCGCGCGGCGACCTGCTCGCGCAGGGTCGAGGCGAGGATCTCCTGGCTGGCCAGGTCGACGCCCGCCATCGGCTCGTCCATGATCAGCAGTTCGGGTTCGGAGGCCAGCGCGCGGGCGATCAGGACCCGCTGGTGCTGGCCGCCGGAGAGGGCGTTCACCGAGTCGCCCGTACGGTCGGTGAGCCCCACAAGCTCGATGGCCCGCGCGACCGCGGCCCGGTCCGCCCTGGACGGCCACTTCAGCTTCGTACGGGACAGCCGCCCGGAGGCGACGACCTCGCGCACGGTCGCGGGCACCCCGCCGGCCGCGGTGGTGCGCTGCGGCACGTAACCGATGCGGGCCCAGTCCCGGAAGCGGGCCAGCGGCGTGCCGAAGAGTTCGATCCCGCCGCCGGTGAGCGGGACCTGCCCGATCACCGCGCGGACGGCGGTCGACTTGCCCGAACCGTTGGCGCCGAGCAGGGCGACGACTTCGCCGTGGTGCACGGTGAGGTCGATGCCGCGCAGCACCGGGCGCGAGCCGAGGCTGGCTGTCGCTCGCCGCAGGGAAATAACGGTTTCGTGCTCCATAAGGCGTGCCTCCGGGGCCGGGATCGTTTCTGTCACTTCGCGCCGAGTGCCTTCTGGAGCGCGACGAGGTTGGACTGCATGACCTCGATGTAGTCATCGCCCTTGGACTTGCCGGTGATTCCCTCGAGCGGGTCCAGTACGTCCGTCTTGACGTGCAGGTCGCCGGCCAGGGTCTTCGCGGTGTCGGGGTCGGCGATCGTCTCGAAGAACACCGTGGACACGTGGTGTTCGGCGGCGAGCGTGTGCAGGTCCCTCATGCGCGAGATGCTCGGTTCGCTCTCCGGGTCGATGCCGCTGATGGCCTCCTCGGTGAGGCCGTAGCGCTCGGCGAGGTAGCCGAAGGCCGCGTGGGTGGTGATGAAGGTGTCGGACGTGCGGTTCTTGAGCCCGTCGGTGTACTGCTTGTTGAGCGCGTCGAGCTTCTTGACCAGGGCGTCGGTGTTCTTCTGATAGTCCGCCCGGTGGGCCGGGTCGGCGGCGGCGAGCGTCTTGTTCACGCCCTGGGCGATCCGGGCGAACCGCACCGGGTCGAGCCAGACGTGCGGATCGGCCCCCGCCTCGGTCTGCGAGTGCGAGTCGTTGTTGCCCGTGGTGTGGTGGTGGCCGTCCACCTCGGTGCCGTGCTTCTCGAGCGTGACCATGGAGGCGGCGTCGGCCGTGTGCCTGACGCCGGACTGCTTGATCGCCTCGTCGACGGCCGGCTGCAGCCCCTTGAGGTAGACGATCGCGTCGACGCCGGAGAGCGCGACGGTCTGCTTCGGGCTGAGCTCGAGATCGTGCGGCTCGACGCCGGGCTTCGTCAGATCGGTGACCGAGACGTGGTCACCGCCGATCTGCTGGGTCAGGTACTGCAGCGGATAGAACGACGCCACCACGTCGAGCTTGCCGTCGCTGCGGTCCGCCGCGGTGGGGGAACCGGAACAGGCGGAGAGCAGGACCATGCCGAGAGCGACTGCTCCGGAGACGGCGGCGGCGGGTATGAGGCGACTTACGTTCATGACAGTCATTTTCAACAAAACTGGAAACGATTGTCAACAAGCACCTCTCGGCAGCCGATCCGGGCCCCGGGGCCGGCCGATCCCGGCCCCGAGCGGGAACCGATTTGATCCGGGGGGTGCAGCCGCCGGTAACCTGAAGCATTCCGCTGTTCGTCATCGTCGTAATGAAGAGAGCACCGTGGCCGCCGACAAGATCGACACCATCGTCAGCCTGAGCAAGCGCCGTGGCTTCGTCTACCCCTCCAGTGAGATCTACGGCGGCCAGCGAGCCGCCTGGGACTACGGGCCGCTGGGTGTCGAGCTGAAGGAGAACATCAAGCGTCAGTGGTGGCGCTACATGGTCACCTCGCGCGAGGACGTGGTCGGTCTCGACTCGTCGGTCATCCTGGCCTCCGAGACCTGGGAAGCCTCCGGCCATGTGGCGACCTTCTCCGACCCGCTGACCGAGTGCACCTCCTGTCACAAGCGCTTCCGCGCGGACCACCTGGAGGAGGCGTACGAGGAGAAGCACGGCCACCTGCCCGCGAACGGCCTCGCCGACCTCAACTGCCCCAACTGCGGAAACAAGGGCACCTTCACCGAGCCCAAGAACTTCTCCGGTCTGCTCTCCACCCACCTCGGCCCGACCCAGGACAGCGGCTCCGTCGCCTACCTGCGTCCGGAGACCGCCCAGGGCATCTTCACCAACTTCGGCCAGGTGCAGCAGACTTCGCGCAAGAAGCCGCCGTTCGGCATCGCGCAGATGGGCAAGTCCTTCCGGAACGAGATCACTCCGGGCAACTTCATCTTCCGCACCCGTGAGTTCGAGCAGATGGAGATGGAGTTCTTCGTCAAGCCGGGCGAGGACGAGCAGTGGCAGGAATACTGGATGGAGCAGCGCTGGAACTGGTACCGCGACCTGGGCCTGCGTGAGGAGAACATGCGGTGGTTCGAGCACCCGAAGGAGAAGCTCTCCCACTACTCCAAGCGCACCGCTGACATCGAGTACCGCTTCCGCTTCGGCGGCGGCGAGTGGGGCGAGCTGGAAGGCGTCGCCAACCGCACCGACTTCGACCTCTCCGCGCACGCCAAGGCCTCCGGCACCGATCTCTCCTACTTCGACCAGGAGAAGGGCGAGCGCTGGACGCCGTACGTCATCGAGCCCGCGGCGGGTGTCGGCCGCACCATGCTGGCCTTCATGCTCGACGCGTACAACGAGGACGAGGCGCCCAACGCCAAGGGCGTGATGGAGAAGCGCACCGTGATGCGCCTCGACCCGCGCCTGGCACCGGTCAAGGTCGCGGTGCTCCCGCTGTCCCGCAACCCGCAGCTCTCGCCAAAGGCCAAGGGTCTGGCGACCGACCTGCGCAAGAACTGGAACATCGAGTTCGACGACGCGGGTGCCATCGGCCGCCGCTACCGCCGTCAGGACGAGATCGGTACGCCGTTCTGTGTCACCGTCGACTTCGACACGCTCGACGACAACGCGGTGACCGTCCGCGAGCGCGACACGATGAAGCAGGACCGCGTCTCGCTGGACCAGATCCAGTCGTACCTGGGCAGCCACCTGCTGGGCTGCTGAACGCCTGTACGTGAACTGACCGGCGGCCCCGGTCCCGCTTCGGTGGGGCCGGGGCCGCCGTTTCGGGCTCACAGACCTGCCGTGTGCCGCGCTTCCTCCGTCCTGCGCTTCCTCGACCGGGGCTGCGAAGCCGCCGGTGTCGAGATCGATAGTGAAGGGCGCCGGGATATGCACCTTCTCACCGATTCTCACCGAAGGGGAGGGTGAGATGCGAGGCGTATCCCCTGGCTGAGGGCGACTGGAAGACGGTGGTTTCCTCCTGCATGTCCAGCAGGAGTCATCATGCGCCTTCCCCATGGAGTAAGCCAGTCACCACTCACGGTAACGGCGGCCACTGACAGCGTGGTCCCCGTCGCTTCACGGGCCGTGCAGGCATCAGCGTGATGCGGGCTCCGGCTCGCCCTGCGACGCCGGCCCGGGGGCCGGGAGAGCGGTGGGCAGGTCGCACCGGCGGCGGATCGGGGAGAACCACAGGAGCGATGCCGCCGCCGGGAGCCCCGCGATGGTGATCCACAGTGCGGTGCGGGTGCCCAGCGCCTCGCCGAGCGCGCCGCCGAGGAGGGCGCCGAGCGGGATGGTGCCGTAATTGAGGAAGGCGGCGGACGCGCTGATCCGGCCCAGCAGCTCCTTGGGGCAGTACTGCTGCCGGAACGTCGAGGAGATGATGTTGCCCGCGATGACCCCGAACGAGACCGACATGTAGCCGATCAGGAAGAGCACCAGGCCCGGTCCCCGGGTGGTCAGCGGGATCAGCAGAGCCAGCGACGGAAGCAGTTCGAAGAAGAGCAGGGCGCGTGCGGTGCCGATGCGGGCGGCGAGGCGGCGGGCGGCGAAGGCGCCGAGGATGCCTCCGATGCCGCCACCGGTCATCAGCGCGCCGATGACGCCCGAGGAGAGGTGGACCTCGCGGACCAGGAAGACCACCAGGATCGACTGATAGGCCATCAGGGCCAGGTTGGCGGCGCCGCCGTTGACGGTCATGGCGCGCAGATACGGGTCACCGAAGGTCAGCCGGAGCCCTGTGCGGATCTCCCGGCCGAGTGCGCCGCGCGAGCGCGGGGCGACGGGACCGCGCGGCTCGCGGTACTTGATGCGCAGGACGCAGAGGAAGGACACCGCGAACGTCGCGGCGTTCACGAAGAGCCCGTTGGCCGCGCCGATCGCCTGGACCAGGAAGCCGCCTGTCCCGAATCCGGCGAGCTGGGCCGCTGACTCACTGCCGTGCAGTTTGGAGTTGCCTTCCGCCTGGTCCTCGGGCGCGACGAGGTGCGGGAGCAGCGCGGTGTACGCGGTCTGGAAGAAGACGGTGGCTGTGCCGACCAGCAAGGCGGTGACGAGCAGATAGCCGATCGTCAGCAGTCCCAGCCAGGCGGCCGCGGGTATCCCGGCGAAGAGCAGCAGTGCGGCGGCGTCGGCGACCAGCATGACGGGGCGGCGCGGCAGTCGGTCCACCCAGGCGCCGGCCGGCAGTCCGATGAGCAGCCACGGCAGCCAGGTGACCGCGGTGAGCAGGCCCACCTGGAAGGTGGAGGCGTGCAGGATCGTGACCGCGACCAGCGGGAGAGCGACCGAGGTGACCGAGGCGCCGTACTTCCCGGTGGTGGAACCGGTCCAGAGGTGCCGGAAGTCGCGGTTGCGGAGGAGGAGGCTGCGGGGGGCGGTGCGCTCGGTCGTGCCCGTCGTCGTCATGGCCCTGAAGGTACCTTGCAGAGACTCCTCTGCACAGTCATTTGCAGAGAAGTCTCTGCAATATTTCTTCGGGATGCCGTCGGCGGCTCAGTCCTTGCGTTCGCGGCGCGGGAACGCCTGGATCTGGATACTGACCGGCAGCGACCCGGGCGCGGGCGGCTCGTCCGCCGACGGGTAGTAGGTGTCGATCACGGCCATCAGCTCGGCGTTCAGTTGCTTCAGCCGGTCCGGCGTCAGGCGCAGGTCGTCCCAGTTGGAGATGGTCCCGGAGCGTTCCCACTCGTCCGGCCATGCCTGGGAGAGATAGGCGGTCACCCGTTGGAAGTGCTGCTGGATCAGCTCTTGCAGATACACGTCGACGGCTTCACGTGCCGTCGGGTCCTTGCGCAACTGCTCGGTGTGCAGCACCTGCCGGTCGTCGATCGCCCGCCACCAGCGCTCGCGCTTCGTACCGCGCTCCGCGTCCTCCTCGATGAAGCCGTGCTCGGCGAGATGCCGCAGGTGCCAGCTCACCGTGCCGGTGTTCTCCCCGAACTCCCGGGCCAGCCGGGTCGAGGTCGCAGGCCCGTCGCGGCGCAGTGACTCCAGGATGCGCACCCGCAGCGGGTGCGCGAGGGCGCGCAGGCTTCGGGCGTCGATGGTCCGTACGGGCTTGTCACTGGACATGCGGGCAGCGTAACCGGCCCTCAGTCCTGCTCTCCGGCTTCCCCCGGGGCTGTCACGTCACCGCCGCTGACGGCGCGTGCCGCGAGCCCGCGCAGCAGCAGATTGCGTACGGCTACGAACGCGTCCTCGATGCCGGGGCTGTTCCACTCCGCCGCGTACACCGGGTCGTGGAAGCGGTCGGTGGCATCGAAGACCGCGCGGGCCACAGTGGCGTGTTCGGCCTCGCCGACCGTGAACTCCCCGTCCTGGCAGCCGTCCGCGATGATCCGGGTGAGTTGCTCGGTCAGCACCTCGACATGGCGCTCCACCACGCTGCTGCTCTCGCCGGCCAACACGTTGTACGTGGCGAACAGTTCGGGGTCTCCGCCGGCCTTGTGCCGCTTGGCGGTGAACAGCGCGGTCAGCCAGCCCTCCAGCCGGACCGGCGCCGGGCCCGCCTGCCGGACGGTGTACTGGGCGAGCTCGACCACCGTGCGGTCCAGCCAGCGTTCGGTGACGGCCTCCCGCAGCGCGGCCTTGGTGCGGAAGTGCCGGTAGACGCTGCCGTGGCTGACGCCCAGCACCCGAGCCACATCGACCACCGTCGCCTTTGCTGGACCGTGGCGGCGCAGCACATCCTCGGTGGCCCGGAGAATGCGCTCGGGTGTCAGGACTTCGGGCGTCATCGGGTCTGCGCTGCCTTTCGGGGGACGGATCGCAGTCGACCGTACCCGCTGGTCAGCGCTCGCTGTCGAGGTGGGCCATCTGGGCTGCCGGGTAACGATCGCCCGCCGCGGCGTCGGCCGGGACGGCCCGCTCGATGGCGGTGAGGTCGGCGGCGTCCAGCGCCACGTCCACGGAGCCGATGGCCTCGGTCAGCCGGTCGCGGCGGCGGGCGCCGATCAGTGGCACGATGTCCTCGCCCTGAGCCAGCACCCAGGCGATGGCGATCTGGGCGACGGACACCCCCTTCTGCTCGGCGATCTTGCGCAGCGTTTCCACCAGATCAAGGTTGTGCCGGAGGTTCTCACCCTGGAAGCGCGGGCTCATGCCGCGGAAGTCGCCGGGGGCCAGCTCGCGGTCACGGGTGTAGTGCCCGCTGATCAGGCCGCGGGAGAGCACTCCGTACGCGGTGATGCCGATGCCCAGCTCACGGGTGACCGGCAGGATCGCCTCCTCGATGCCCCGGGAGATCAGCGAGTACTCGATCTGCAGGTCGGCGATGGGGGCGACGGAGGCGGCCCGGCGGATGGTGTCCGCGCCGACCTCGGAGAGGCCGACGTGCCGGACGTGACCGGCCTCGATCAGCTCGGCGATGGCGCCGACGGTCTCCTCGATCGGCACGTCCGGGTCCACCCGGGCGATCCGGTAGATGTCGATGTGGTCGGTGCCGAGCCGCTGGAGTGAGTAGGCGGCGAAGTTCTTGACCGCGTTGGGGCGGCCGTCGTATCCGGTGAAGCCGCCCTCGACGGTGCGCAGGGCGCCGAACTTGACGCTGGTGAGGGTCTGTTCGCGGCGGCCGGCGGGCGCGGTGCGCAGCGCCTCGCCGATCAGCAGTTCGTTGTGGCCCATCCCGTAGAAGTCACCCGTGTCGAGCAGCGTGATCCCGGCGTCGAGTGCGGCATGGATGGTAGCGATCGACTCGGCACGGTCGGTTTCGCCGTACATCCCGGACATGCCCATGCAGCCGAGGCCGAGCGCGGCGGTCTGGGGCCCGGTGGAGCCGAGCGGGCGGGTGGGGAGGGCGGGGGTGGTGGCCATGGACGGTCCTCCGGGACTGATGGCGTGGTGATCGCGGTCGGGTGGGCGGGTCAGCACCCACTCTTGCATGACAGATGACATATTTCAATATCTGTCATTCGGGTGGGCGCGGCGCGCCGGACGGCCGGAAAAATGGTGCGGCCGTCCCCGACGCGCCCGGTACGCTGACCGGCATGGCAAAGAGTCGTAACAACCTTCTTGGCGTGGGCGGGCAGCGCAAGAAGATGCCCCGCTCCGGAGCACAGAGCTCGGCGGCGGCGGGCGCCGAGGACCGCAGGTCCGCGGCAGACCAGAAGCAGGAACTGCTGCGGAAGATGCGCGAGCGCGCGGAGGGAAGCGAGACGCCGGAAACCCCCGCGACCTCCGGGACCCCCGCGGCCGACTAGCAGGACTGACAGCAGCAAGAACAGAAACCGGTGGGCCCGGATCGCGCCACGCGATCCGGGCCCACCGCTGTCCCACCGCGCCCCGAAGGGCTACCGCACCGCGCCGCGCGGCAGCCGCAGGCTGAGCAGCGCGGTGACGGCGACCGTGCCGAGCTGCAGCAGCAGCGTGATCGCCAGCGCCTCCCGCATGCCCATCGAGGAGTTCAGCGACAGGAAGAGGCTGCCGAGCGTTGCCACCCCCAGCGCCAGCGCGGCCTGCTGCGTGGTGGTCATCATGCCGCTGCCGACCCCGGCCCGGTCCGACGGCACGTCGGAGAGCACGATGCGCATCAGCACCGGCAGTTGCAGGCCCTGGCCGAAGCCGGCCACGGCGGTCCCGGGTGCCAGGGCGGCTATGCCCAGGTCCGACCAGCCCCACCACACGGTCGCCGCGAGTAGCGCGACCCCCACGAGCTGGATCAGCGACCCGGCGGTCACCACCCGGCTCCCGTACCGGCCGACCAGCCGGGGCCCGGCCAGCGAGGCCACGAAGAACGCGGCTGCCATCGGCACCAGCGCGAGGCCCGCGGTCACCGGCCCCATCCGCAGCCCCTGCTGCAGCGCGACCGCGATCACGAACATGAAGCCGCCGAAACCGATGGAGAACGGCAGCACCAGCGCCAGCCCGCGCCGCAGCGAGTCCAGCCGCAGCAGGCTCGGCGGCACCAGCGGCACCTCGCCCCTGCGGTCGGCCGCCCGCTCGGTGCGGAAGAAAGCGAACGCGGCGAACGGGAAGATCGCGAGCGAGATCCAGGTCCACAGCGGCCAGCCGGCCGCCCGGCCCTCGGTCAGCGGTGCGAGCAGGGTGACCAGTGAGACGCCGAGCAGCAGTGTCCCCGGGACGTCCACCGGCGCCGGCCGGTGCGACTTGGTCTCAGGCACGGAGCGAGCGGCAAGGACCAGGCCGACGACCGCAACCGGCACGTTGACCAGGAAGATCGACCGCCAGCCGGTCCCGGCGACATCGGCGGCCACCAGGACACCGCCGAGGATCTGCCCGGCGACCATGGAAAGGCCCGCGGTGGCTCCGTAGAGCCCCATCGCCCTGGCCCGCCGGGGTCCGGCCGTGGTGGCCTGGATGGTGGCGAGCACCTGCGGCAGCATCAGCGCCGACGCGGCGCCCTGCGCCACCCGTGCCCCGACCAGCGCCCAGGCGTCGGGGGCGAGACCGCAGGCAAGTGAGGTCAGCCCGAAGGCTGCCATGCCCAGCAGGAAGAGCCGGCGCCGCCCGATCATGTCCCCGAGCCGGCCGCCGAGCACCAGCAGAACGGCGTACGCGACGCCGTAACCGGCGACCACCAGCTCCAGCATGGCGGGGCCTGCGGCCAGGTCGTGTTCGATGGTGGGCAGCGCGACGTTGACGATGAAGAAGTCGATCAGTGGCAGCGCCGCCCCGAGCAGCACCGTGAACAGCCCGAGCGTGCCGAGCACCGGGGTGGGGTGGTCGCGCCGGGTGACGGTGGAGGTGACGGATGAGGTGGGTCGTACCGTTGTGTTGCTCACGGAGACGAGAATCCACCGTCTCGCAGCCTGGTACCAGAGTCTGCTTATCCTGGTACAAGCAGTACCTGGCAATGGGCTGAGCATTGCGGCACCCTGAGTGCATGAGCACCGTAGCGCCCGCATCCGATGTCCGCAGGCACGAGCTCGCAGAGTTCCTGCGCAGCCGCCGCGAACGCATCACCCCCGAGCAGGTCGGCCTGGCGCGCGGCACCCGCAGGCGTACCCCGGGGCTGCGCCGCGAAGAGGTCGCCCAGCTCTCCGCGGTGGGCGTCACCTGGTATACCTGGCTTGAACAGGCCCGGGACATCCAGGTCTCCCCGCAGGTGCTGGACGCCATCTCCCGCACTCTGCTCCTCGACCGGAGCGAGCGCAGCCACCTCTTCGCGCTGTCCGGTGCCGTCGACCCGGCGCCCAACACCGTCTGCCCCAGCATCACGCCCGCGCTGACGGCGGTGATCGAGCAACTCGACCCGATCCCGGCCTCCATCCAGAACAGCCGTTACGACATCCTCGCGTACAACACGACCTACGGCCGGCTGCTCTGCGACCTCGACGCCGTCGCGCCCGAGGACCGCAACTGCATGCTGCTCTCCTACACCAACGAGGAATGGCGTTCCTCGGTCGTCGATCTCGACGAGATGAACCGGGTGATGGCCGCGAAGTTCCGGGCGTCGATGGCCGAGCATCTCGCCGAGCCGGCGTGGAAGGCGCTGCTGAAACGGCTGGAGGCGCTGCCCGAGTTCCGCGAGCTCTGGGCACGCCACGAGGTGGTCGGCCCCGGCGGCAGGACCAAGCGTTTCCAGAACAGCGCGGTGGGCCCGTTGCTGCTGGATCACACCAATCTCTGGCTGGGACCGGAGTCCGGCCCCCGGCTGGTGGCCTACGTACCGGCCAACGCCGAGTCCCGTGAGCGGCTCGAGCGGCTCTACGCCTTGACGCCCGCCACGCTCTGAGCCGTCTCCGGCTCCCCGAGCCGCTCGGCGGTTCGCAGCGCGGTCCGCCGGGCCCAGCTGCCACTGGTCAGCAGTCCGAACACCAGGACGGCGGCCCCGCACCCGGTGATGATCCACCAGGCCGTCCTGCTCGCATCCGCGAAGCCCGCGGTGTGGGCGACGCCGCTCACCCCCGATGCCAGTACGGCACCGATGACGGCGACCCCCAGCGTCGAGCCCACCTGTCGGCTGGTCGAGGCGACCGCGGCCGCCACGCCCGCCTGGGCTCGGGGCATGCCGGAGACCGCGGTGTTGGTGATCGGTGCGTTCACCATGCCGAAGCCGATGCCGAAGAGCACGTAGCCGGTGAAAAGCAGCGCCGTGTTGGTCTCCGCGTCGAGGATCGCGAAGACCAGCCCGCTGAGCGCCATCGCGGTGCCCGCGATCAGCAGCGGCAGCCGCGGCCCCCGGTTGCCCACCAGCCGGCCGGACAGTGGCGCGCAGACGAACGTGAGCGCGGCCATCGGCAGCATGTAGAGCCCGGCGTGCAGCGCGGAGAGGCCGCGGACGTTCTGCAGGTACAGCGTGTTGAGGAAGAGGAAGCCACCGAGTGCGGCGAATCCGCAGACCGCGATCACCGTGGCCCCGCTGAACGGCGCGCTGTGGAAGAAGCGCAGGTCGATCAGGGGCTCGCGGCGCCTCGGCTCGTACGCCAGAAGCCCGGCGAGTGCGGCCACCGCCAGGGCGGCGAACGTCAGGATCAGCGGTGAGGTCCAGCCCGCCGAGGGCGCTTCGATGATCGCGTACGTCACCGAGCCGAGCAGCGCCATGACCAGCAGCTGCCCCACCGGATCCGGCCGCCGCGCCTTGGGGGCGCGGGACTCCGGCACGTAGCGCCAGGTCAGCAGCAGAGCGGCCAGACCCACCGGGAGATTGATCCAGAAGATCGAACGCCAGCCGACCGAGTCCACCAGCACCCCGCCGATCAGCGGCCCCGCGGCCATGGAGATACCGACCACGCCGCCCCACACCCCGATCGCCCGGGCGCGCTCGCGGGGCTCGGTGAAGGTGTTGGTGATGATCGACATCGCGACCGGGTTGAGCATCGAACCGCCGACGGCCTGCACCATCCGGAAGACGACCAGTGACTGAAGGTCCGGTGCGACGGAACACAGCACCGAGCCGACGGTGAAGATCACGAGCCCCGTCTTGAAGACCCTGCGGCGGCCGAGCCGGTCGGCCGTCGACCCTGCGAGCATCAGCAGCGACGCCAGGACCAGCGTGTATGCGTCGATCGTCCACTGCATCCCGGAGACCGAGGTGTGCAACTCCTTCGCCATCGAGGGGAGGGCGACGTTGAGGACGGTGTTGTCCAGGCTGACGATCAGCAGACTCATGCAGCAGATCGCGAGCACCAGCATTCTGCGGCGGTGACTGAGCTCGGGCATCCATCAATAGTACGGCTAACTAACGACTGCTCGGATACGCGACAATGGGTCCATGACCACCCTCTCCATCGGTCCGTACTCCGTGCAGCCGCCCGTCGTGCTCGCCCCCATGGCGGGCATCACCAATGCCCCGTTCCGCACCCTCTGCCGCGAATTCAGCGGCGGCAAGGGGCTGTTCGTCAGCGAGATGATCACGACGCGAGCGCTGGTGGAGCGCAACGCGAAGACCATGCAGCTGATCCACTTCGACAGGACCGAGACGCCGCGCTCGATCCAGCTGTACGGAGTGGACCCGGTCACCGTCGGCAAGGCGGTGCGCATGATCGTGGACGAGGACCTCGCCGACCACATCGACCTGAACTTCGGCTGCCCGGTCCCCAAGGTGACCCGCAAGGGCGGTGGCTCCGCGCTCCCCTTCAAGCGCCCGCTGCTGCGCGCGATCCTCAACGAAGCGGTGTCCAACGCGGGCGCCCTGCCGGTCACCATCAAGATGCGCAAGGGCATCAACGACGACCACCTCACCTATCTCGACGCCGGCCGGATCGCCGTCGACGAGGGAGTCACGGCCGTCGCCCTGCACGGCAGGACCGCCGCTCAGCACTACGGCGGCACGGCCGACTGGGACGCCATCGCGCGGCTCAAGGAGCACGTGCCGGAGATCCCGGTCCTCGGCAACGGCGACATCTGGTGTGCGGACGACGCCCTGCGGATGATGCGGGAGACCGGCTGCGACGGTGTGGTCGTGGGACGTGGCTGTCTGGGCAGGCCCTGGCTCTTCGGCGATCTGGTGAGCGCCTTCGAGGGCTCCGCGGTCCGGCAGGTGCCCACGCTGCGCGAGGTGGCGGCCGTCATGCTGCGGCACGCGACGCTGCTGGGGGAGTGGATCGGCGACGAGACCCGCGGAGTCATCGACTTCCGTAAGCACGTGGCCTGGTATCTCAAGGGCTTCTCCGTCGGCTCCCAGATGCGCAGGCAGCTGGCGGTCACCTCCTCGCTGGACGAACTGGGCGGCCAGTTGCACGAGCTGGACCTGGACCAGCCGTGGCCGGACGGCGCGGACGGCCCGCGCGGCCGTACGTCGGGCAACAACCGGGTGGTACTGCCGGACGGGTGGCTGAAGGACCCCTACGACTGCGCGGGAGTGAGCGCCGACGCCGAACTGGACACCTCCGGCGGCTGAACCCGCCCGCGCGGCGCCCCCGCACGCCGGCCGGGCGGCCCCATACGCCGGCCGGGCAGCCCCGCACGCCGACCGGAAGGGTCCGCTCATCTGTGCACGCGGCACTGAGTGCCGCCGGGTGCCGTCCTCGCCGGCCCCGGGAGCCGGGAACCGGATGCTCCGGACCCCGTCTGTCAGAATCGCCGCATGGCTGCCCCTGACGCTGATCACGGTTACCTGCTGGACAACCAACAGTCGGAGGCGGGTGTCCGCTTCGGCGCGCTGAGCGAGCTGTTCGATCCGGTGACGTTCCGGCACGTCGACCGGCTCGGGATCACCGGCGGGATGCGGTGCTGGGAGGTCGGCGCCGGAGGTCCTTCCGTACCCCTCGGACTGGCCGAACGGGTCGGCCCCACCGGCAAGGTGATCGCCACCGACATCGACGTGTCCTGGACCCGGGACATCAGCGACGGCGTGACCGAGGTCCTGCGCCACGACGTGGCGGCCGACCCACCGCCGCCCGGCGGCTTCGACCTCGTGCATGCCCGGCTGGTCCTGGTGCACGTCACCGACCGCGCCGAGGCGCTGCGCCGGATGATCCAGGCGCTGCGGCCCGGCGGATGGCTGCTCCTGGAGGACGCCGATCCCGGGTTGCAGCCCCTGCTGTGCCCGGACGAATCAGGCCCCGAGCAGCAGCTCGCCAACCGATTGCGCTCCGGCTTCCGCACCTTGATGGCAGCGCGCGGCGCGGACCTCGCCTACGGGCGCACCCTGCCGCGGCTGCTGCGCGAAGCGGGGCTGCACGACGTACGGGCCGACGGCTACTTTCCGATCACCTCGCCGGCCTGCGCCGTTCTCGAAACCGCGACCGTGCGGCAGATCCGCCGTCTGCTGGTGGCGGACGGGATCGCCACCGACGACGAGATCGATCGGCACCTGGCGAACGTCGCCACCGGACGCCTGGACCTGGCCACCG
Source organism: Streptomyces sp. NPDC051320 (assembly GCF_040682175.1). Lineage (NCBI taxonomy): Bacteria > Bacillati > Actinomycetota > Actinomycetes > Kitasatosporales > Streptomycetaceae > Streptomyces > Streptomyces sp. NPDC051320. The sequence continues at coordinate 20,808 of NZ_JBFBAL010000002.1, read as the reverse complement.
CCCCGATGGTCTCCGCATGGGGACGCCGCCCGTGAGGGTTCTCCGAGGTCCGAATCCTGATATCCGGGGGCTCATCAGGGCGTGATTCTCGCCACGCTTGATGAGGTCCACGCTCAAACGAGCGATTCGGGACGGGATGCATTTCTCAAAGGGTGGCACTGAGTGCCACCGCTCGATCGTTCCGTGCTCGAAGGAAAAGTTGCCGAAGGTGCGGGAGTGGCTACGCTACGTTTATCCAGCGCTTCATTGGGTTCAAGAGATGAACAATCGGGGGCGATCGGCCTATCGCCCGGATCGCTTTGGATCTGCTGGCAGACGAGTGGTTGCAGCCACATGACGCACAAGTGGACGTACCGAGGCGCCTTCGATCTGGGTATGTTCCTCGCCGTCAGGGCAGCCACCGCGTCCTCGAGGAGTCGAGACCCGTGTCGGAAAACAAAGACCCCCACGTAACGAAGTTCGTCTACGACTTCACCGAGGGCAACAAGGATCTCAAGGATCTGCTCGGCGGAAAGGGCGCCAACCTCGCCGAGATGACCAACCTCGGACTGCCCGTTCCTCCGGGCTTCACCATCACCACCGAGGCATGCAAGGTCTACCTCGACAGCGGCGACGAGCCCGCCGCGCTCCGCGACGAGGTCAGTGCGCACCTCGACGCCCTCGAGAAGACCATGGGCAAGAAGCTCGGCCAGCACGATGACCCGCTCCTCGTCTCGGTCCGTTCCGGCGCCAAGTTCTCCATGCCGGGGATGATGGACACCGTCCTCAACATCGGGCTCTCCGACAAGTCGGTGATCGGCCTCACCAAGCAGGCCGGCGACGAGCGCTTCGCCTGGGACTCCTACCGCCGCCTCATCCAGATGTTCGGCAAAACGGTGCTCGACGTCGACGGCGACCTCTTCGAGAACGCGCTGGAGGCTGCCAAGGACGCCAAGCAGGTCAGCGTGGACACCGACCTCGAAGCGGCCGATCTGAAGAAGCTGGTCCGCCACTTCAAGAAGATCGTCAAGCAGGAGGCGGGCCGGGACTTCCCGCAGGACCCCCGGGAGCAGATGGACCTCGCCATAAAGGCGGTGTTCGAGTCCTGGAACACCGACCGGGCCAAGCTCTACCGCCGTCAGGAGCGCATCCCCGGCGACCTCGGCACGGCCGTCAACATCTGCTCGATGGTCTTCGGCAACCTGGGCCCCGACTCCGGCACCGGTGTCGCCTTCACCCGCGACCCGGCCAGCGGCCACCAGGGTGTCTACGGCGACTACCTGCAGAACGCGCAGGGCGAGGACGTCGTCGCCGGCATCCGCAACACCGTGGCGCTCGCCGATCTGGAGCAGATCGACAAGAAGTCCTACGACCGGCTGATGCAGATCATGGAGACGCTGGAGACCCACTACAAGGATCTCTGCGACATCGAATTCACCATTGAGCGCGGCCAGTTGTGGATGCTGCAGACCCGGGTCGGCAAGCGCACCGCGGGTGCCGCGTTCCGCATCGCCACCCAGCTCGTGGACCAGGGACTGATCGACGAGGCGGAGGCGCTGCAGCGGGTCAACGGGGCACAGCTCGCCCAGCTGATGTTCCCCCGCTTCGACGACGGCGCCAAGGTCGACCAGCTCGGCCGCGGCATCGCCGCATCGCCCGGCGCGGCCGTCGGCAAGGCCGTCTTCGACTCGTACACCGCGATCAAGTGGTCCCGTTCCGGTGAGAAGGTCATCCTGATCCGCCGCGAGACCAACCCGGACGACCTCGACGGCATGATCGCCGCCGAGGGCATCCTCACCTCGCGCGGCGGCAAGACCTCACACGCCGCCGTGGTCGCCCGCGGCATGGGCAAGACCTGCGTCTGCGGCGCCGAGGAGATCGAGGTCGACACCAAGCGCCGCCGGATGACCGCACCGAACGGAGTGGTCGTCGAGGAGGGCGACATCGTCTCGATCGACGGTTCGTCCGGCAAGGTCTACGCGGGCGAGGTGCCCGTCGTGCCCTCGCCTGTCGTCGAGTACTTCGAGGGCCGGATGCACGCCGGAGCCGACGACGCCGACGAACTGGTCGAGGCGGTGCACCGGATCATGGCGTACGCCGACCGCCGCCGTCGGCTGCGGGTACGCGCCAACGCGGACAACGCCGAGGACGCGCTGCGCGCCCGGCGGTTCGGGGCCCAGGGCATCGGGCTCTGCCGCACCGAGCACATGTTCCTCGGCGAGCGCCGGGAACTCGTCGAGCGGCTGATCCTGGCCGACACCGACGACGAGCGGGAGACGGCGCTGGGGGCGCTGCTGCCGCTGCAGAAGAAGGACTTCGTCGAGCTCTTCGAAGCGATGGACGGGCTGCCCGTCACGGTCCGCCTCCTCGACCCGCCGCTGCACGAGTTCCTGCCCGATATCACCGAACTGTCGGTCCGGGTCGCGCTCGCCGAGTCCCGCAAGGACGCCAACGAGAACGACCTGCGCCTTCTGCAGGCCGTGCACAAGCTGCACGAGCAGAACCCGATGCTGGGTCTGCGCGGCGTCCGTCTCGGCCTGGTCATCCCCGGCCTGTTCGCCATGCAGGTACGGGCCATCGCCGAAGCGGCCGCCGAGCGCAAGAACGGCAAGAGCGACCCCCGTGCGGAGATCATGATTCCGCTGGTGGGCACGGTCCAGGAGCTGGAGATCGTCCGCGAGGAGGCCGACCGGGTCATCGCCGAGGTCGAGGCCGCCACCGGCACCGAGCTGAAGCTGACCATCGGCACCATGATCGAGCTGCCCCGCGCCGCGCTCACCGCGGGCCAGATCGCCGAGGCGGCGCAGTTCTTCTCCTTCGGCACCAACGACCTCACCCAGACCGTGTGGGGCTTCTCCCGGGACGACGTGGAGGCCTCGTTCTTCACCGCGTACCTGGAGAAGGGCATCTTCGGGGTCTCGCCGTTCGAGACCATCGACCGGGACGGTGTGGGCTCCCTGGTCCGCAGCGCCTGCGAAGCCGGCCGCGCCACCCGCCCCGACCTCAAGCTGGGGGTCTGCGGCGAGCACGGCGGTGACCCGGAGTCGGTGCACTTCTTCCACGAGGTGGGCCTGGACTACGTCTCCTGCTCACCCTTCCGCATCCCGGTGGCCCGGCTCGAAGCGGGCCGCGCGGCGGCGCTGTCGAAGGGCAGCGACAGCCGCTGACCACACTCCGGAGCCGCCGCCGGGTTCATCCTGACCCTCACCGACCCGGCGGCGGTTCCGGTGCAACAGACGGAGGGGCGGCAACCCGTGCGGGGGTGCCGCCCCTCCGCCGTGGGCCGGAACGGTCTCCGGGCCGATCGATGAGTTTTCTTCCGGCCGTGCGTCTACCTCTGTGCAAGGCGCACCGCACAGTGGGCCACGAACCCGGAGAGAGACCGTCATGCCTCAGCTGATCTTCATCAACCTGCCCGTCAAGGACCTGGAGGTCTCGAAGGCCTTCTTCACGAAGCTCGGATACACCATCAACCCGCAGTTCACCGATGAGAACGCCGCCTGCGTGGTCATCAGCGACACCATCTACACGATGCTGATCACCGAGCCGTTCTTCAAGCAGTTCACCCAGAAGGACATCGCCGACGCGACCGCGACCACCGAGGTCCTGGTCTGTCTCACCGCGGACAGCCGGGAAGCGGTCGACCAGCTCGTCGACACGGCTCTGGCCTCCGGCGGCTCACCCGCCAACGACACCCAGGAGCAGGGGCCGATGTACGGGCGTTCCTTCCAGGACCCCGACGGTCACATCTGGGAAGTCATGTGGATGGACCCGGCCGCCGTTCAGGGCTGAACTCCGGCGTACGACACCCCGGTGAGCTGCTCCGACGCCGCCCACAGCCGCTCGCCCGCCGTATCGTTCGTCGTCCACTTCGCCCGCCAGGACGGCGCGGGGGCGCCGCGCCAGGCCAGGAAGCGCGGTCCGGTGAAGGAATCGGGCCGCACGCCGGGCGCGGTGGCCGCGTACAGCGCGGGCAGCGCGCCGGCCTCCGCGGGCTGGGCGATCAGACGGTTACCGAGCAGCGCCAGCCGCTCGGCAGCCCGGCGGCCCTCCATCCGTACGCCGGCCGTCTGGAGATTGGTGTCCGCGTAACCGGGGTGGGCGGCGGCAGCGACGAGAGGGGATCCGGTGGCGGCAAGCCGCCGGGCCAGCTCGTGGACGAACAGCAGGTTCGCTGTCTTGGACCGCCCGTAGGCGATCCAACGGCGATATCCGTGCTCGCTGTTGAGGTCGTCGATATCGATGTTGGCCAGGGCGTGCGCGCCGCTGGACATACTCACCACCCGGGCGCCCGGGGTGGCCAGCAGCTTCGGCAGCAGCAGTCCGGTGAGGGCGAAGTGCCCCAGGTGGTTGACCCCGAACTGGGTCTCGAATCCGTCGGCCGTCCGCCGGTACGGGAGGGCCATCACACCGGCGTTGTTGATCAGCAGATCGAGTGCGCCGCCGGTGTACCCGGCGGCGAACTCCCGCACCGAGGAGAGGTCGGCGAGGTCCAGCGGCGCGAACACGGCCTCCGCACCCGGCACCTCCCGCCGGATCCGGGCCTCGGCCTCGGTGCCGCGAGCCTCGTTGCGGCAGGCGAGGACCACCCGCGCGCCGCGCCGGGCCAGCTCGCGCGCGATGACGTATCCGATACCGCTGTTCGACCCGGTGACCACGGCGGTGCGACCGCTCTGGTCCGGGATGTCACTGGAGGTCCAGCCCTTGGTCATGGGCCCAGCCTACGGCCGGGGCCGCCGCCCCGCCCGGTGCGCAACGCTCAGGCCGCCCGCACGGTGAACGACGGTACGGAGACCTGCTCGTCGTCGAGGCAGGCGCCGGTCGCCAGGTCGAAGCGCTGCTTGAGCAGCGGTGACGCCACGAAGGCCCGGCCCTCGTGGGTGCCGATCAGTCCGCGGGAGAGCACCTGCGCGCCACTGAAGGGGTCCCGGTTGCCGATGGCGTACGGGCGGGCGCCGCGGTCCAGGAAGAGGGCGACCTGACGGCCGTCCGGGAGCAGGGCAGCCACACCGCGGCCGGGGATCAGTTCGGAGCGGTCGCAGACCGGGAGCCAGTCCTCGTTCACCAGGAGTTCGAGAGTCATCGCGCGATCGTCCCTTCCAGGGCGTCAAAGCGTTCGAGGGTCAGGATCATCAGGTCGGGCTTGATCTGGTCGCGCTCGGGAACGAAGGCGACCGTCGGGTCCGGGGCGTCGGGGGCGTTGACGAAGGAGACGAAACGGCGCAGCCGTTCCGGATCGTTGATGGTTTCCGCCCATTCGTCGCGGTAGTTGGCGACATGCGCGGCCATCAACCCCTCCAACTCGTCGCAGAGTCCGAGCGAGTCGTGGACGACGACGTCCCGCAGGTGGTCGAGGCCGCCTTCCAGACGCTCCAGCCAGGCCGCCGTACGCTCCAGCCGGTCGGCGGTGCGGATGTAGAACATCAGGAACCGGTCGATCAGCCGGACCAGTTCCGCGTCGGACAGGTCCTGGGCCAGCAGATCCGCGTGGCGCGGGGTCGCGCCGCCGTTGCCGCCGACGTAGAGGTTCCAGCCGTTGGCGGTGGCGATCACGCCGAAGTCCTTCGACTGGGCCTCCGCGCACTCGCGCGCACACCCGGAGACCGCCGACTTCAGCTTGTGCGGCGCCCGCAGTCCGCGGTAGCGCAGCTCCAGGTCGATGGCCATCTTCACCGAGTCCTGGACGCCGTAACGGCACCAGGTCTGCCCCACACAGGACTTCACGGTGCGCAGCGCCTTGCCGTACGCGTGCCCCGACTCGAAGCCCGCGTCGACCAGCCGGGTCCAGATGAGCGGGAGCTGCTCGACCCGGGCCCCGAACAGGTCGATGCGCTGGCCGCCGGTGATCTTCGTGTAGAGGCCGAAGTCCCGGGCCACCTCGCCGATCACGATCAGCTTCTCCGGGGTGACCTCGCCGCCGGGGATACGCGGCACGATCGAGTACGAACCGTTCTTCTGCAGGTTGGCCAGGAAGTGGTCGTTGGTGTCCTGCAGGGCCGCCTGCTCGCCGTCCAGGATGTAGCCGCTGGCCTCGATGGCGGGAGCCAGGCTCGCCAGGATGGAGCCGACGGTCGGCCGGCAGACCTCGCAGCCCTCACCGCCGCGTGCCGTCTCCCGGCCGTGGCTGTCCAGCAGCTCGGCGAAGGTGTTGATCCGCAGGGTGCGGGCGATCTCGTACAGCTCGCTGCGGGTGTGCGGGAAGCAGCCGCAGAGCCCCTTGTCGCCGGTCTCCGGCAGCAACTGGCCGATCAGCTTGACGCAACTCCCGCAACCGGTACCGGCCTTGGTGCACTTCTTGACCTCGGGAAGCGTCGAGCAGGCGGTGATGGCAGCCTTGGTGACGTTGTGGCAGTTGCAGATCACCGCGTCGTCGGGCAGCGAGGAAGGGCCCAGGGTGACGGCGGAACCGGCGGGTGCGATCAGCTCTTCGGGAGGCACCGGAGGCACCGAACCGGTCAGCGGCCGCAGCATCGCGTAGGCGTCCGCGTCGCCCACCAGGATGCCGCCGAGCAGAGCGCCTTCGGGGGAGATCACCAGCTTCTTGTAGACACCGGATCGGGAGTCCGCGTAGACCACGTCCAGTGAGCCGTCGGCGTGACCGTGCGCGTCGCCGAAGGACGCCACGTCCACACCGAGCAGTTTGAGCTTGGTGGACAGGTCGGCGCCCGAGAACGCCTTGCTGTCACCGGCGATGGTGACCGCCGCGGTCTCCGCCATCTCGTAGCCGGGGGCCACGAGCCCGTACACCCGGCCGTCCGCAGCGAGCGCGCACTCACCTATCGCGAACACCGCGGGGTCGGACGTCCGGCACTGCTCGTCGACCACGATGCCGCCGCGTTCGCCCACCGTCAGACCGCAGTCGCGGGCCAGCTGGTCGCGCGGGCGGACCCCGGCCGAGAAGACCACCAGGTCGGTGTCGAGCGTCGAACCGTCCGACAGCGCCATGCCGTTGACCGTGCCGTCGTCCCCGGTGGTCACCTCCTGCGTGCCGACCCCGGTGTGCACGGTCAGGCCCATCGAGCTGATCGTACGCAGCAGCGCCGCGCCACCGCCCTCGTCGACCTGCACGGGCATCAGCCGCGGTGCGAACTCCACGATGTGGGTGTCGAGGCCGAGCCCGCTGAGCGCGCCCGCCGCCTCCAGACCGAGCAGCCCGCCGCCGACGACCGCCCCGGTCTTCGCGGTCCTGGCGTACTCCTCGATGGCGAGCAGGTCCTCGATGGTCCGGTAGACGAAGCAGCCCGTCGCGTCCTTGCCCGGCACCGGCGGCACGAAGGGATACGAGCCGGTGGCCAGCACCAGCGTGTCGTAGCCGAAGACCTGCCCGCTGCGCGAGGTGACCTTGCGGGCGGCGCGGTCCACGGTCTGCGCGGGGTCGTCGAGGTGCAGCTCGATGCCGTGCCGGTCGAGGAAGCCGTCCTCGACCAGCGAGAGGTCGTCGGGGGTGCGGCCGGAGAAGTACGAGGTCAGCTGGACCCGGTCGTAGGCGGGGCGGGGCTCCTCGCAGAGCACCACCACGCGGGCCGTGTCGGTCACGCCCTGCTCGGCGATGGCCTCGAGGAAGCGCTGGCCGACCATCCCGTGGCCGATGACCACGATCGTGGGAGTGGACATCTCAAGAGCCTCCAAGCAGATGGAACAGCGGGGTGGAGGGGAGCGGCTCGTCGCCCTCCCAGGTGCGGGCGAGCTCATCGACAGTGGTGAGGTCGCCGAGAAGTACGCCACCGACCAGCCGGTCGCCGCGGACGACGACCTTGCGGTACGCGCCCCGGGTGGCATCGGCGAGACGGACCACGTCATCGCCGGGAAGGGGAGTGGTCTCGCCGAAGGCGGCGAGGTCGAGGGGGCCCGAGCCCTGCAGAGTGAGCCGGGTCAGCGCCCGGGTGCCGGTGTACGAGGCGGGCTCACCGGCCAGCAGACCGGCCAGCACATCGGCCTGTTCCAGGGCCGGTCCCGCCAGGCCGTAGACCTGGCCCCGGTGCTCGGCGCAGTCGCCGATGGCGCGGATGTGCGGGTCGGACGTGCGCAGCTCGTCGTCCACCACCACGCCCTTGCGGACCTCGAGCCCGGCGGCCCTGGCCAGCCCGGTCCTGGGGCGTACCCCGCAGGCCAGCACGGTGAGATCGGAGCCGAGTACGTAACCGTCGGCGAGCTCGACGTCCCGCCCGCGCAGCCCGCGCACCCGGCACTCGGTGTGCACTTCGACACCCAGCGATTCCAGGTGTTCCCGGAGCAATCCGCTTGCCTGCAGGTCGAGTTGGCGTTCCATCAGGTGCTCGCCCTGCTGGGTCAGCACCACCTGCGCGCCGCGCTCGGCGAGCGCCCTGGCCGCCGAGACGCCCAGCAGCCCGCCGCCGATGACCACCGCACGGGTGCCTTGGGTGACCGCCGCGGCGAGCGCCAGACAGTCGTCCATGGTGCGGAAGGGGTGCACGCCGTCCGGCAGGTCGTCACCGAGCCCGCGCAGCGGCGGCAGCACCGGGTTCGAGCCGGTGGCCAGCACCAGCGTGGAGTAGGGGACGGCACTGCCGTCGTCGCACTGCACGACCCGGTCGGCCCGGTCGATCCTGACCGCCCGCACCCCGCGCCGTACCTCCGTCGCGGGGAGCGCGATGACCTCGGGCCCGTACCGGCCCGCGAGGACGTCGGCGAGCAGCACGCGGTTGTACGGTGCGTGCGTCTCCTCGCCCAGTACGGTGACGTGCGCGGCCGGCCCGGCCCCCGCCGCCAGTTGCCTGGCGAGCCGGGAGCCGGCCGTACCGCCGCCGATCACCACGATGTCCTTGACCATGACCACAGCGTGCGGTGCGGGTGTTACCCGTCGGGTTCCCAGCTGTTTCCCCGGGGACACGTTGCGCTCAGCGTCGGCGGGGGCGGAGTGTGAGGGCCCGGGGGGGTGGGGTAAACCGAACCATCCACTTCCGTGCAGGCACGATCGATCCGGGGCCGCCCAGCCGGAAGGCTGACCGCATGGACCTCACACAGCAGCCCCTCGCCGACCGAGGCGCCCGCCGTAGCCGTTCCGCTCACCTGGCCCGCGTCATTCTCCGCGAACCGTTCCGGGCCGGGACCTGGCGGCGTACGGCGTACATCCTCCTGGCCCTCCCCGTCGGCCTCCTCTGCTTACCGCTCGCGCTGGTCGGCGGCCCCGCGGGCCGCATCCAGCGCGGGCTCGCCCGCCGCCTGCTGCACCTGGACGTCGGAGAGCCCCCGCGCACCGGGCCGGTGGCCCTCGCGCATGCGGTGATCAGCACCCCGCTCAACCTCATCGCCGTGATGACCAGCGGCTACTTCTGGACCATCGTGGTGATCAACTTCGGCTTCCCGCTGCGGATCGACGGCGATCCGTCGCACTCCTGGGGTGGACCCACCATGGCGGGCGCCTGGGCGGTGCATGCCGCGGGTGGCGGGGTGACGTTCCTGTTCCTCACGCCCTGGGTCGTCAAGGGGTTCACGGCGCTGCAGGCGCGGCTGGTGAGCGGCTTCCTGGGCACCGACCGCACCGGCCTGCTGCGCACCACGGGCATCGCCCTCGGGGTCGCCGCCGTATGCGCCGTGCTTTCCGTCCCGATCATCCACCAGCTCTAAGTTGTCCCCCATGCGACAACGTCTGTGCGCCCTCCTCTACGCGGTACTGGCCCTGCCCATCGCCCTGGTGGGTATGGTGCTGGTCCTCTACGGGCTGCTGATCGGCGGAGCTCTCTCGGTCACCGCGCTCGGGCCGTGGCTGATCGCGCTGACGGTACGCGGGGCGGTCGGCATCGGAGCACTCCAACGGCGGCTCGCCGCAGCCCTGTTGGGCATACGCGTCGACCCGCCGGCGCGCCGTGCGGAGCCCGGCGCGTTCGGTTGGCGGCGGGCTGTGCTCGGAGACCGGGCCGCCTGGCGGGCGGTGGGGTGGGTGTTTGCGGCGCCGCTGACCGCGATACCCCCGCTGGCGGCCGTGGTGTGCGGATACGTCTACGGCGTGCTGTTCGCCCTGCATCCTCTCTTCAAGCGCTGGAACTACCGGACCGTCCACCATCCCGACGGCTCGGCGCACCACGTCTCGCTGGAGATCGCGAACGTCCAGCTCGACTCCTGGCCCAGGTGGCTGATCGTCGTGGCCGCCGGCGCTCTGCTCCTGTTCCTCGCCCCGTGGCTGGTGCGCTGCTCGCTGGTCCCGCACCGTCTGCTGCTGCGCACCCTGCTCGGCCCGGACGCGGCGGGACAGCGCATCCGCACCCTGGAGGAGACCCGCGCGCAGGCCGTCGACGGCGCCGCCGCCACGCTGCGCCGCATCGAGCGCGATCTGCACGACGGCACCCAGGCCCGGCTGGTCGGCCTGGGGATGCACCTCACCCTGATCGCCGAACTCGTCGCGGCGGACGCGGACCGTGACCAGGTGCTCGCCACCGTCGAAACGGCCCGCTCCAACGCCAAGCAGGCGGTGGCCGACCTGCGTGTCCTGGTCAAGGGCATCCACCCGCCCGTACTCGACCAGGGCCTGGACACCGCCCTCGCCACCCTCGCCGCGGACAGTCCGCTGCCGGTGACCGTCACCGCCGACATCGCCGAACGGCCGTCACCCGCCCTGGAGTCCATCGCCTACTTCTGCACCACCGAACTCCTCGCCAACGCGGCCAAACACAGCGCGGCCTCGCAGGCGCACGTGACGGTGCATGCCGGACATGGCGTCCTCCGTCTCTCCGTACGGGACGACGGACGCGGGGGAGCGGTGGTCGGTGCGGGCAGCGGCCTGACCGGGCTGCTGGCCCGGGTCCGTACCGTCGATGGCACACTGACCTGCGAAAGTCCCGCCGGAGGCCCTACGTTGGTGACGGTCACCCTCCCGTTCCGTTAGCACCGAGAGGCAGGCCGTATGCGCGTCGTCATCGCCGAGGACTCCGCGATCCTGCGCGACGGACTGGCCCAGCTGCTCACCCTGCGCGGGGTGGAGGTGGCGGCGGCGGTTGAGGACGCGGAAGCGCTGCTCACGGCGGTCGACGAACACCGCCCGGACGCCGCGGTGATCGACATCCGGCTGCCACCCGGTCACACGGACGAGGGCCTCCGCGCGGCCGTCGCCATCCGCCGGTCGTCACCCCGGGTCGGTGTGCTGATCTTCTCCCAGTACGTCGAGACGAAGTACGCGGCGCAGCTGCTCGGCGCGGGAACCGGCGGGGTCGGTTACCTGCTCAAGGAACGCGTCGTGGACATCGCCGAGTTCGTCGAGGCCTTGCGCCGGGTCGCCGCAGGCGGCACCGCGCTCGACCCCGAAGTCGTCGCCCAGCTCTTCGGCGCAAGCCACCGCGCCTCGGCGCTGGACACCCTCACCCCGCGCGAGCGGGAGGTGCTGGGGCTGATGGCCCAAGGCCGTACGAACCACTCCATCGCCGCGTCTTTGGTCGTCTCGGAGCGCGCCGTGGAGAAACACATCTCCAACATCTTCACCAAGCTGGACCTGCCGCCGTCGGAGACGGGGCACCGCAGGGTCCTGGCGGTGCTGCGGTACCTGGAGGTGTCGGGGACGTAGGCGTGTCGACTCCGGTACATCAACTGTCATACCGGTGAAACCCCTGGCCCGCCTTCCTGCCGAGGAGCCCGGCCTCCACCATGCGCTGCAGCAGGGGTGGTGGCGCGTAGAGGGGCTCCTTGAACTCGTCGAACATCGACTCCGCGATCGCCTGGGTGGTGTCCAGGCCGATCAGGTCGGTCAGGGCGAGCGGGCCCAGCGGGTGTGCGCAGCCGTGCACCATGCCGCCGTCGATGTCGGCGGCGCTGGCATAGCCGGACTCGAGCATCCGCACCGCGGCGAGCAGGTAGGGGACCAGCAGCGCGTTCACCACGAAGCCGGCCCGGTCGGTGGCTCGGATCACCTGCTTTCCCAGTACCTCGGTGAGGAACCGCCGGGTACGCAGTTCCGTCTCCTCACCGGTCAGCAGGGAAGGCACCAGCTCGACCAGGTCGAGCACCGGCACCGGGTTGAAGAAGTGGATGCCGATGACCTGCTGCGGACGGGTGGTCACCATGGCGAGCTTCGATATCGGTATCGACGACGTGTTGGAGGCGAGGATCGCGTCGGGGCGGCACACGACCTTGTCGAGGACGGTGAACACCTCAGTTTTGATGCGCTCGTTCTCCGCCACGGCTTCGACCACCACGTCCCGGTCCGCCAGTTCGCCGAGGTCGGTGGTGAGACGGAGCCGGCCGAGTGCCGCCCCGCGGTCGGCTTCCGACAGCTTCCCGCTGCGTACACCGCGGGCGAGGGACGCCTCGATGTGGCGTCGCCCGCGGGCCAGTGCGTCGGAGTTGATCTCAGCGACGACGACGTCCAGGCCGCCTCGCGCGCACACTTCGGCGATTCCCGAGCCCATGAGCCCGGCGCCCACGACGCCGATGTGGTGGATCGTCTCCATGCAGGTCTCCTTCCGGCCGCCCGCGGCAGGCCGATGGTCCCGATAGTGATGCTGGATGGGGCATGGCCGTCATTCTTCGTGCGCCGCCGGGACCGGGCCGGACGTCTCGAGCTCCGCTTCGGTTTCGTCCGCCACCATCGCCCGCTCACCCTCCAGGTCGAGCGAACGGCACACCAGCAGATAGACGCCGGTGGCGACGACCAGGCCCACCGGCATGGTGATGTCGATGCCACCGAGCCATCCGGCCACCGGGCCCATGGAGCTGCCGATCACCGCGAAGGGCATCATCGCGGCGAACCCGACGCCGTAGGCCAGCAGACCGCGCCAACTCCACCGGCCGTACGTGCCCCGGGGATTGAAGATCTGCCGGATGGAGTAGTGGCCGCGTCGCACCACGTAGAAGTCGACCAGGTTGATCGCGGTCCATGGGGTGAACAGGAAGCCCAGGACGGTCAGGAACTCCCCGAACTGCTCGATGAAGTGCTCGTCGGCACCGAAGGCGATCACGGTCGACAGCACCCCGATGACGATCAGGGCGACCACCCGTTTGGTCACCGTGGGCCTGGTCTGCTTGATCGAGTCCATGCTGGAGAGCAGGGTCAGACTGCCGCCGTAGAAATTCAGTGCCCCGATGGAGATCAGCGGCACCACGGTGATCACTAGCAGCGTCACGCCGAAGCCGGGGAACAGTGTGTTGCCGGCGGAGACCACCGAGTCCACCAGATCGGTCTTCGGAAACAACCCGGCGGCGACCGTGCCGACGAGCATCATCCAGGCGCCCCCGGCCCACGCGCCCACATAGGTCCACCAGAAAGACGATCGCACACCGACCGACGGCGGCAGATAGCGCGAGTAGTCCGACACGTAGATGGACCAGGAGAGCTGATACACCGCGGCGGTGAAGAACTGGATCAGGAACGGGGTGAGCGCGAAGGACCCCAGGTCCAGCTGCGCCGAGGTGAACGGGTTCGCCACCACGACGCCCACGGTGAACACCACGAGCGCGGCCAGGATGAGGTAGGTGAGCCAGCGTGAGGCCCGGTGGATGACGTCATAGCCGACCACGGCCAGCACGATGGCCAGGACCGCGTAACCGACGAAGCTCATGCCGGTCGGTACACCGGCCAGGTGCTGCATGGTGCTTCCGATCAGCACCTGGTTGAAGGCCGTGTAACCGATATAGGTCACCAGCGCCACCACCCACACCAGGAGTGCGCCCATGAAGCCGAACTGCGGCCGTGACTGCACCATCTGGGGCAGACCGATCTGGGGGCCCTGAGCGGAGTGGAAGGCCATGAAGAAGGTGCCGAAGGCGCCTCCGAGTACGACGGCTACAGCCGTCCAGATCATGTTGCCACCGAGTGTGACACCGATGGCGCCGGTTGCGACCGTCGCCAGGTGCGCGTCACCGGCGAACCACACCGGAAACAGGTGCCACACCTTGCCGTGCCGCTCCGCGAGCGGCACATAGTCGATCGAGCGGGACTCGATACCGAGTCTCCTGGCCGGCTGCGGGTGAGCCGAACCGGTCGTACTGGGGGTGCTGACTGCCATGTCGCTCCTCCTGAGGGGTGCGAGGACCGTTGTCGGCCCTCGCCGGCGGTCCTCCTTCCGCTGATCTGCCGGCTCAAGCCGTGCGGTTGAGCGCGGCGTACGCAAGCTGCTCGAGCAGCAGTGACGCCTCACGGGGCGCATCGGTGGCGGCGGCTATCACCTGCTTGGCGACGGAGACCGCCAACGGTGGCTGAGCGGCCAGCCCGCAGCCGATCTCCAACGCCCGGTCCACATGGCGGCCGGGGTCGCAGACTTCACTCAGCACGCCCCACGTGTGGGCCTCGGCCGCCGGCATCCGACGGCCGCGCAGCACCAGATCCCTGGTACGCGCCGGGCCGATGCAGCGGACCAGCCGGGTGATGCCGCCGGAACTGGGCAGAATGCCGATCCCGACCTCGGGCAGGGCGAACGAGGCGCTCGGGTCCGCGACCCGGATGTCGGCCGCCAGCGCCAACTCCAGTCCGCCGCCCAGGCAGTGACCGGCGATCGCGGCCACGGTCGGCTGGGGGAGGGCCGCGAATGCTTCGTACACCGCGCCCGATGTCCGGTAGTACTCGGCGATCGCCTCGGGAGTCATCTCCCTCAGCTCCCCCACGTCGGCTCCTGCGGAGAACACCCGCTGTCCGCCGGTGATCACCACTGCCCGGCTGGTGCGTACCTCCTCGGAGCGCAGCGCATCGAGCAGCCGGGCCTCCAGATGAGTGGAAAGCGCGTTGAGCTTGGCTTCCCTGCGCAACTCGACCACGGCCACGTCACCGCGCCGCGAGAGGTGAACGCTGCCGGCGGCGCTCATTCAGGACTCCGTGCGGAAGGAGAGCAGGCCGGACAGTCCGCGCTTGCCGATCTCGTTGCCGATGACCAGGCGCTGGATCTCGGAGGTGCCCTCCCAGATGCGGTCCACGCGCAGTTCGCGCCAGAGCCGCTCCACCGGGTAGTCGCGCATGTAGCCGCGACCGCCGAAGATCTGCAGCGTCCGGTCGACGACCCGGTTGGACGCCTCGGAGGCGGCGAGCTTGACGGTGGCCGCCTTCGCGTGCAGCGTCTTGCGGTCGCCGCCTTCGGTGAACTCCCAGGCGACCTGATGGGTCAGCGCCCGGTTGGTCGCGATGTCCACCACACAGTCGGCGAGCATCCCCTGGATCAGCTGACGGCTTATCAGTGTCTCGCCGCCCTGCACCCGCTGTCCGGCCCACTCGGTGGCCAGCGTCAGCGCGCGCTCCGCGGCACCGATGGTGCGCGCGCCGATCATCAGGCGCTCCTCGGTGAACCAGTCGCGGGTCAGTTCGTAGCCCTGGCCGATCCCGCCGAGCACGGCGTCCGCGTCGACTCGTACGTCCTCGAAGAGGAACTCCGGGTGCTCGTATACGAAGGTATGGGTGTAGCGGGGGGTCCGCTTGACCGACACTCCGGGGGTGTCCTTGTCGATCAGGAACAGCGTCGGGGCGTTCTGCGGCTGGACGTTGGCGAGCACGATCAGGAAGTCGGCCGCATCCCCGACGGTCACGAACCACTTCTCGCCGTTGATGCGGTATCCGTCGCCGTCCGGGACTGCGGTGGTGGCGATGCCCGACGGGTCGGAGCCGGCGTTCTCCTCGGTGATCGCCACGGCGTCGCGGCAGCGGCCTTGGATGCCGGGGAGCAGGTAGCGCTCGCGCTGCTGCGGGGTGCAGGCCCGCAAGCAGTTGGCGGGGCGCCAGACCGTGTCCCACAGCGCGTTGGTGAGCTTGCCGAGTTCGTCCTGCACCACGACCTGTTCCAGCACGGTCAGACCGGCGCCGCCCCACTCGGTCGGCATGTTGATCGCCTGCAGGCCGCTGGCCAGTACCTCTTCACGGATGGCCGCCAGCGCCTCGACGGGCAGCCCGTTCTCGGCCTCGCACTGGTCCTCGTACTGCATGATCTTGCCGGTGAGAGCGGCGGCACGCTGCTTGAGTTCGGCGAGCCTGGGGGTGAGAGCGAACTCCATGGTGTTTCTCCTGGGATGGTGCGGAGTGGATCGGACACTGGGTGGATCGGACACTGGGTGGATCGGACGGAGGAGGGGGCGGACGTGGCGGAATCGGGCAGTGCGGGGTCATGGACGGCGCGGGGGTCGTGCCGGAGTGGGGTGGTGCCGGGGTCTGTGCTCAGCCGATCGGCACGATGCGGGCATCCAGGCCCTGAGCGCCGCCCGGCGTCGCGAGCAGCGGATTGACCTCGAGTTCGGCGATGTCCGGGTGGGCGGAGGCCACCTCCGTGATGGCGGCCACCGCGTGCGCCAGCGCATCGAGGTCGACGGCCGGCCTGCCGCGCACGCCTCGCAGGAGGGCGGCGGTGCGCAGCCCCGAGAGCATCTCCAGGGCCTGGACGGGTTCCAGCGGAGCCAATGCGAAGGACACGTCGCGGAGCACCTCGGTGGTGACGCCACCAAGACCCACCATGGCGACCGGGCCGAAGCGCGGATCGCGCCGCACACCGACGATCAGCTCCACGCCGTCGCTCAGGTCCGCCATGGCCTCCACGCAGAAGCCGGGCGAATCGAGCCGGACGGCCATGTCGGTCACGGCGTCCCGCACGGCCCGCTCTCCCACGAGCCCCAGCGCGACCCCGCCGGAGTCCGACTTGTGCAGAAGACCCAGGGCTTTGATCACCACCGGACAGCCGATGGCTGCCGCCGCCCGCACTGCCTCGTCCGCGGTATGCACCAGCCGGGCATCGGGGAACGACACACCGGCAGCGCGCACCAGTTCCCGCGCGGTCCAGTAACCGTCGTCGGGCACCCGGGGCGCCGGATCGGGCAGTGCCTTCGGCGGGTGCGCCGGCAGGGCATGTCGCGCGAGCAGGCCCAGACTCCGTGCGGCGTCCTCCACCGCACGGAACACCGGGAGGCCTTGCCGCCGTAGCTCGTCGGCGGCCGGGCTGTCGGCGCACATGGTGTGGATC
The DNA here is from genome assembly GCF_040682175.1 of Streptomyces sp. NPDC051320. NCBI lineage: Bacteria > Bacillati > Actinomycetota > Actinomycetes > Kitasatosporales > Streptomycetaceae > Streptomyces > Streptomyces sp. NPDC051320. Next base: position 3,955 of record NZ_JBFBAL010000002.1, on the reverse strand, counting down.
ACCACCGGCTTACCCTTGTCGCGGACCTTCTCGCCCATGGCCCGCGCGGTGGCGATCTCGGCACGGGCCAGTTCGGGACCGTATCGCCCGTATCCGCCGAAGTAGCCGGTGACCAGGACGCTGTCGACATCGGGATCGGCGAGCAGCAGGTCCAGCGTGGTGCGGAAGGAGGTGATGTCCTGTTCTCCTGCCCCGGCCAGGTCCACCGGGTTTCCCACCCCGGCCGATGGGGGCAGCAGATTCCGTAGCGCGTCGGCCAGTTGAGGGGTGAATTCCGGTACGGACAGACCGTGCGCCTCTGCCGTGTCGCAGGCAACCGAAGCATGGCCGCCGCCGTCGGCGAGCACCGCGACCCGGCGGGCGGGGGCCGGACCGAACCGGTGCAGCAGGTGCAGCAGGTCGGCCATCTCGTGTGGGCTGGACACCCGGTCGACACCGGCGGCCCGGCAGGCGGCGTCGATGACGGAGCTGTCGCTGGTCAGGGCTCCGGTATGGGACTTGGCGCCGCGTGCCGAGGCTGCGCCGCCGCCCACGGTCAGCAGCACCACGGGTTTGCCCGCGGCCACCGCGTCGGCGGCGGCGGCCACGAAGGCCCGGCCGTCGCCGAAGTCCTCGCAGTACACGGCGATCATGTCGGTGCCGGGGTGATCGGCGTAGGCGCGGACCAGGTCCGCGACCCCGAGATCAGCCTGGTTGCCCAGCGAGGCGAAGCGGGAGAACCCGAGGCCACGGTCCTCGAGAATGCCGCTCAGCTCCAGCGCCATGTTGCCGCTCTGGGATATCAGTCCGACAGAACCGGCCGGCAGTGGGTTGGAGGCCAGGTAGAGGCCGCTGGTGCTGTCCAGGACGCCCAGGCAGTTGGGGCCGAGCAGGACTGCTCCGGCTTCCCGGACCCGGGTGGCGAGCGCCGTCTGGAGCAGTCGTCCGTCCTCGCCCAGTTCCCCGAAGCCGGCGGTGATGCCGACGATCGCCCGTACACCGGCGGCCAGGCAATCGTCGACCGCGGCCTCGAATCCGGCGGCGGGCACGGCGATGACCGCCAGGTCGACCGGCCCCGGAACCTCCGCCAGGCTGCGGTAGGCGGGCTCGCCGAGCACCGGGCCACCACGGCGGTTGACCAGATGGACGGGGCGGTGGTCCCGCATCCGCAGGGCCTGCACGCTGATCCAATTGCCGTACTTGGAACGGTCGTTGCTGGCTCCGATGATGGCGACGGCCCGCGGGGAGAACAGCGGGGAGAGGTCGCGGGCCGACGCGGGGTCTGCGCAGGATCCGAGAGGAACGGTGAACGTCATGGCTGAGCCTCCGGCAGGGGCTGGGGGACGGGGTGACCGGTACCCCAGGCGTCGGTGCCGCCGTCCACGACGACGGTCGTGCCGGTGATGTAGGCACCCCCGGGAGAGGCGAGGAAGGAAATGACGCCGGACACGTCCTCCGGGCGGCCGAGCCTGCCCAGCGGCACGGCCTGCGCCCAGCGTTCGCGGTCGGCCGTTGTGTAGTTGCCGTCCAGGCCCTCGGTGGCGATGGTTCCGGGCGCCACGCACACGGCGCGGATTCCGTAGCGGCTCCACTCCAGGCTGAGTCCCGCCGCGAGATTCTCCACGGCGGCTCGGGCTGCCGACGCGTGAACCATGCCCGGGATGCCCCGGCGCGGGGAGAACGCGATGAAGAAGACAGCGCCCGAGCGCTGCGGGATCATCGCCCGCAGTGCCACTTCGCGGGTGACCGCCCAGGTGGCGTCGACCGCCAGTCGGTGCACCGCGCGCCAGCCCTTGGGGCTGATGTCCTCGGCGGGAGCCGAGAACTGGCCGCCCGCGTTGTTCACCAGGATGTCGATCCGTCCGTACTCCAGCAGGGCGCGGTCGACGACCTCGCTCACCTGCTGCTCCTCACGGATGTCCACGGACAGCACGAGGCAGTCGCCCCCGGCCGCGGCGATCGTCTGCCGGACGGCCTCCAGTGGCTCGGCCCGACGGCCGCAGACCACGACCTTTGCACCGCCGGCTGCCAGGTCGAGCGCGGTGGCCCGGCCGATCCCGGTCCCCCCTCCGGTGATCAGGGCGACTCGGCCGGCATGTACGTCGGACCGGAGCACCCCGGTCGACGGCGTGGGGGCACCCGGCGGCGATACGCCGTCGGACGGGAGTGGAGCGCTCCGCACGGAGGCCTCCTCGGTCGAAGAAAAGGTTTGACTGATGCGTCAGTTAGCCCCTTCCGAACTACCGCTGTCAAGGGCTGGCGAGGAAGTTGGCAGCGGAAATTCGGGGGCTTGAGGCCTCGCCGATCACTTGTCTTTGACTGACGCATCAGTAATATGTGGGGAAGAGTCCGAGGCGCAGGCCGCAGCGGAGCACGGGGACCGAAGGACTGGGGAGACGGTATGGCCGCGCAGCCGCGCACGGACGAGGACCGCCGCGAGTCGATCCTCGAGGCGACGTGGCAGCTGATCGCCGAGCGCGGCTTCCACGCGGTGCGCGTCTCTGACATCGCTCGCGTCTGCGGAACCAGCACCGGCACGGTGCACTACTACTTCCCCGGCAAGAACGACGTGCTCACCGAGGCCCTCAAATACTGTGTGGATCAGGCGTTCATGCGGCAGAGCATCGAGCTGCGGGGCATCACCAGTGCCCACGAGCGGCTGCTCAAGCTGATCGACATGCAACTGCCCCGGATGGGCCGGGTCCGTGACGAGTGGTCGATCTGGCTGCAGTACTGGGCGGAGGCGGTGATCCGCCCCGAATTCCGGCCCGCTCACAACGAGTACTACGCGCGCTGGCAGGAAACGGTCGTACGGACCGTACGCCGCGGCCAGTCCCAGGGCGTCTTCCGGACCGATGTGGATCCGGAGAACGCGGCTCGCCGGCTCACCGCGCTCACCGACGGTGCTGCCATCCAGGTACTCACCGGTGCTCCGGGCATGACCACCACGGTGATGCGCGAACTGCTGGTTGACTTCGTCGCGCGCGAGCTGGCCGCACCGGCCGCGCGCCGGCCGGCCGACTGCCCCGAACCGGCATGACCCCCGTGGCCCCGGCGATCCGCCCGGGGAGATCCCCGAAACCAGCAGCTCATTGTGGCATCGGGGGCGTAGGGGACATGCCGTAATCGAAGCCGGGGCGGCCAAGTCCGCGTTGCTTCACCGAGACCGCTTGCACGCTCAGCGGCATCGGCTCTCGGCTCTCGACGCCCGAGTCTCGGGAGTCGATAGCCGGGGCGGGGCGTTCACTCCTTCGGGGTATCACCGAGGGGTGTCACCGGAAGCTTGAGCTTCGAGATGCGGGCGTCGGGATACGAGCGCCGAGACTCGAGCTTCTTCTTAAAACCGTCAGGTAAAACAGGGTGGTTGGGAAAACCATCCCCACCTCCCCGACCCGTCACGGCGAGCAAGTACGACTAATCCGGACCAGGTTGCGGTGCGCGGGCGCGACTGCTTACGGTGCGAACACAAACGACCCCGACGCGGTGTTGGACGCACCAGGCCGGGGTCTCACCCCAAGATCGAAGGAACCGATCTCGTGGCTACCCAAAACTTTAGCTCCGCCCTGCCCGCGCCCGCAGCACCGCACCAGCACCCGATGGCCAAACCCGGTTACGGCAAGCGCTCCGCACCGCATCAACGACCGCCCACCGGTGGCGACTTCATGGGGCTGCCGGAACGGGAACGGTCCATCGCCGGGCTCATCGACCCGCTGCCCGACGGCGCGGCGATCGACGTCAAAACACTCGCCAAGGAACACCCGCGCCACGGCCAGAAAGCCGTCGGCTCCGCCCTGACCGCCCTCGCCGTGGCAGGCCACCTGCGCCGGGTACGCCGCCCCGAAGGCGAAGGCGACCAGGTCCGCTGGGTCTTCCGCACCTACTGGTCGCGCACCGCCCGCGACAACGAGTGGTGGCTCGCCTTCCTCACCGCCAAGGACGACCGCGCCACCGGGAGCCGGCCCGAGACCACGCCGAA